>CALZIL010000139.1 GCA_945787495.1 uncultured Afifella sp.
TTCTGGCTCTATTCCTCCGGCTCCACCGGCATGCCCAAGGGCGTGCCGCATGTCCAGACCTCCATGATGGAAACCGCCCGCCTTTACGGTCAGGACGTTCTGGGGATTGCCGAGGACGACACGGTTTATTCCGCCGCCAAGCTGTTTTTCGCCTATGGGCTGGGCAACGGCATGAGCTTTCCGATGTCCGTTGGCGCGACGACGATCCTTTTGCCCGACCGGCCGACGCCGCAGGCCGTGTTCGATGTTCTGAAAACCCATCAGCCGACGATCTTCTACGGCGTGCCAACGCTCTATGCCGCCATGCTGGCGCATCCCGGCTGCGGGCCGGAGATCAGTTCAGCCCGGCTGCGCCAATGCGTGTCGGCCGGCGAGGCGCTTCCCGAGGAGGTCGGCAAATCCTGGGCGAGGACCTTCCATGTCGACATCCTTGACGGCGTCGGCTCTACCGAATTGCTGCATATATTCCTCTCCAACGCCCCCGGCGACGTCGTCTACGGCACCTCCGGCCGCGCCGTTCCGGGCTATGATCTGCGGCTTGTCGATGAACATGGCGCCGAAGTTCGAGGGCGAATGGACGCGAACCGGCGACAAATATACCCGCGATGCCGATGGCCGTTACCATTATTGCGGCCGCACGGACGACATGTTCAAGGTCGGCGGCCTGTGGCTTTCACCGTTCGAGGTGGAATCCGCCCTGGTCTCGCATGACTGCGTGCTCGAGGCCGCCGTTGTTCCATTCGAGGATAAGGACGAACTGACCAAGGTGAAAGCTTTTGTCATCCTTCAGGATGGCGAGGATGCGGAGGGCAAGTTCGAGATTTTGAAGGAGCATGTGAAGGACAAGATCGGCAAGTGGAAATATCCGCGCCAGATCGAGTTCGTTGACGCTCTGCCCAAGACGGCGACCGGCAAGATCCAGCGCTTCAAGCTGCGCGCCTGACCGGCGATGGCGTTGAACGAAACCGGCGTGGTTCGCGTTGCCGATGCGGAGCTTGAATACCGGATGATCGGTCCGCCGCCGGGCGAGGCGCCGACCATCATTCTGCTGCATGAGGGTCTTGGTTGCGTGTCGCTGTGGAAGGACTTTCCGGACCGGCTCGCCGCCGCAACCGGGCTCGGCGTCTTTGTCTATTCCCGCCGGGGGTATGGGCGTTCATCGCCCTACGAGGCGCCATGGCCGCTGACCTATATGCACGAGGAGGGCGAACAGGTTTTGCCTGAATTGCTCGATGTGATCGGCTTTCGCGACGGGGTTCTGTTCGGCCATTCCGACGGCGCCTCAATCGCTGCGATTTATGCCAGCACGAGCGGTGATCCGCGGTTGCGCGGCCTAGTGCTGATGGCGCCGCACTTCTTCACCGAAGATGCCGGCATCGCCTCCATCGCCGAGGCGAAAATTGCCTACGAAACAACCGATCTGAGAGACCGCCTCGCCGCCCATCACGGCGATAATGTCGATTGCGCCTTTTGGGGCTGGAACCGGGCCTGGCTCGATCCCGGCTTTCGCCAATGGGACATCCAGGATTACCTGCCGCGGATCAAAGCGCCGGTCCTGATCGTGCAGGGGGAGGACGACCAATATGGCACCGCCGACCAGATTACCGCCGCACAGGAAAAATGCGCCGGCCGGGTCTGCGTGGCGCTGTTGCCGGACTGCGGGCATTCGCCGTACCGCGATCAGGCCGAGCAAACGCTGGACGCGGCGGTGGCCTTTATTTCGCGTCTTCTGACGGCGCTACCGAACGGCGAATACAGGCTGCCGGCGCATGCCCATGTGCCCGGCACCGGCTCAGAGCCGGACTTGGCGCCGCTGGAGCGCATCAAGCAGACAGGATTGCCGGGCGTCGATGCCGACGACTGGCGCGGCAACGTTGCCTATCGCTATGGCTGGTCGCTGTTTGATGCCGGCTTCTTCTGGGAGGCGCATGAAATTTGGGAGCCGGTCTGGCACGCCTGTGCGCCCAACAGCCGCGAGCGGCTCTTGCTCCGTGCGCTCATTCAACTCGCCAATGCCCGCCTGAAACAGAAGATGGGAAAGGACAATGCCAGCGCGCGGCTCCTTGATGAAGCCGATCAATTGCTTGCCGATGTGACCGGCCCGAATTCAGACAAACCGCCGCCTATCATGGGCGTGGATGTACCTCGATTGCGGCAGTCCCTTGCCGGACCGGAAGAGAAGCCCTATTGAAACACGTAAAGCGGTGCCTAATTACGAAAATAGGCTCCGCATTTGACATTCAACCTTATCGCCATTGGCCAGTTCCCAGGAGAGCCGGAGACCATGAGAATCGACTTTCAGACTGATCCGGCGCGCTACCGGCACTGGCGGATCGAGACGGACGGCAACCTCGCCAATCTGATTATGGACGTCGATGAGAAGGGCGGCCTGTTCGAGGGTTATGATCTGAAGCTCAACTCCTATGATCTGGGCGTCGATATCGAGCTTTATGACGCGATCCAGCGGCTCCGCTTCGAGCATCCCGGGGTCAAGGTCGTCGTATTGCGATCCGGCAAGGAGCGGGTGTTCTGTGCCGGCGCCAACATCCGCATGCTGGCCGGTGCGGCGCACGCCCACAAAGTGAATTTTTGCAAGTTCACCAACGAGACGCGCAATGCCATGGAGGATGCCAGCGCCAATTCCGGCCAGAAATATCTTTGTGCCGTCACCGGGTCCTGCGCCGGCGGCGGCTACGAACTGGCGCTGGCGACCGATCACATCATCCTCACTGATGACGGCTCTTCCTCCGTTTCTCTGCCGGAGGTTCCGCTTCTCGCCGTTCTGCCCGGCACCGGCGGCCTGACCCGCGTCACTGACAAGCGCAAGGTGCGCCGCGACAGGGCGGACGTATTCTGCTCCACCGAAGAGGGTGTGCGTGGCGGCAAGGCGGTCGAATGGCGGCTCGTCGATGACGTCGTTACCAATTCCCGCTTCGAAGAGATGGTTGCCCAGCGCACCGGCGAGCTGGCGGCGGCCTCCGACCGCCCGGCCGGCGAAAACGGCATCACGCTCGGCCCGCTGGCCCGCGATTTCACAGATAATGGCGTCACCTATTCCGCTGTCGAGGTCGAGATTGACCGGCAAAGCCGCACCGCCACCATTACTCTCGCCGGACCGCAAGAGGCAGCACCGGGCTCGGTGGCGGAGATGATTGCAAAGGGCGATCAATTTTGGCCGCTGCGCGTGGCGCGGGAACTCGACGATGCCATTTTGAACATCCGGCTCAACGAGCTTGAAGTCGCCGTCATCCAGTTCAAGACGGCCGGCGACGGCGCGGCGGTGATTGCCCATGACGAATTCCTTGAGGCCAATGCCGGTCACTGGCTGGCGCGCGAGATTCTGCTCAACTGGACGCGCGTTCTGAAACGCGTCGATCTCACCTCGCGCTCGCTGGTGGCGCTGATTGAGCCGGGCAGCTGTTTTGCCGGCACGCTTGCCGAAATCGCCTTCGCCTGCGACCGCTCCTATATGGCGCTGGGCGCCTTTGAAGGTGACAACCGGCCGGAGGCGACGCTCGTTTTGTCAGCGGCGAATTTTGGCCGCCATCCGATGTCCAATGGCCTGAGCCGGCTGCAAACGCGTTTTCTCGGCGAGCCGGAATCGGTGATGGCAGCCAACACCCATATCGGCGAACCACTCATGGCCGATACCGCGGAAGCGCTCGGCCTCGTCACGGCGGCCTATGACGATATCGACTGGGAGGACGAAGTCCGGATTTTCCTGGAGGAGCGGGCGAGTTTCTCCCCCGACGCCATGACGGGCATGGAGGCCAATCTGCGTTTTGCCGGTCCGGAGACCATGGAAACCAAGGTTTTCGGCCGCCTCACGGCCTGGCAGAACTGGATCTTCCAGCGCCCCAATGCCGTCGGCCCCGACGGCGCGCTCGGCCGCTACGGCACGGGCCGCAAAGCCGACTTCAACATGGACCGGGTCTGAGCTTAAACCCGCCGCGATAACGAAGGACGTCAACATGCTTGATACGATGAACGTCAATTACGACACCTCGATTCCCAACAATGTCGGGCTTTCCGAGGACCGGCGGATCCTGAAAGCGCTGGAGCGCTGGCATCCGGGCTATCTCGACTGGTGGCAGGACATGGGCCCCGAGGGCTTCCAGGAATCGCTCGTCTATCTGCGCACCGCCGTCGCCGTCGATCCGAAAGGCTGGGCCAAGTTCGATTATGTCCGCATGCCGGAATATCGCTGGGGCATTCTGCTTGCCCCTCAAGAAGAGGGCCGCGTGGTTCCGTTTGGCGAGCATTACGGCGAACCGGCCTGGCAGGAAGTGCCGGGCGAATACCGCGCCATGTTGCGCCGCCTGCTTGTCATCCAGGGCGATACCGAGCCCGCCTCGGTGGAACAGCAGCGCCATCTCGGCACGACCGCACCCTCGCTCTATGACATGCGCAACCTGTTTCAGGTCAATGTCGAGGAAGGCCGCCATCTCTGGGCGATGGTCTATCTGCTGCAGAAATATTTCGGCAGCGACGGACGCGAGGAGGCCAACGGACTTTTGCAGCGCCGCTCCGGCGACGCCGACAAGCCGCGCATGCTCGGCGCCTTCAACGAGGCAACGCCGGACTGGCTGTCGTTCTTCATGTTCACCTTCTTCACCGACCGCGACGGCAAGATGCAGCTGGAAGCCCTTGCCCAGTCCGGCTTCGATCCCCTCTCGCGCACCTGCCGCTTCATGCTGACGGAAGAGGCGCATCACATGTTCGTCGGCGAGACCGGCGTCGGGCGGACCATCCAGCGAACCTGCGAAGCGATGAACGACGCCGACATCACCGATCCGACCGATGTTGAAAAGGTGCGCGCGCTCGGCGTCATCGATATGCCGACGCTGCAGAAAAAGGTCAATCTGCACTACACGCTGTCGCTCGACCTTTTTGGCTCGGAGGTTTCCACCAATGCCGCCAATGCCTTCAATTCCGGGCTGAAGGGCCGCTTCCACGAAACCCGGATCGACGACGATCATCGCCTGCTGGATGCTACCTATCCGGTGCTCAAGCTCGTCGACGGCAAGGTGGAAACCGTCGACGAACCGGCGCTTTCCGCGCTCAATATGCGGCTGCGCGACGACTATGCCAACGATGCCGGCAAGGGCGTTGAACGCTGGAACAAGATCATCGCCAAGACCGGCGTCGATTTCCGGATCGAGCTTCCGCACCCGGCCTTCCACCGTCACATCGGCGAGTTTGCCGGTGCGAACGCAACGCCGGACGGCGAGATCATTTCGGAGGCTGAGTGGCTGGAGCGGCGCGACGAATGGCTGCCCTCCGACGGCGATGCCGATTTCATCGATTCGCTGATGAAACCGGTCTGGGAGCCGGGGCAGTTTGCCGGCTGGATTGCGCCGCCCAAGGTCGGCATCGACAACCACCCGGGCGATTTTGAATACGTCAAGATCGAAGTCTGAGCGGCTTTCCCGCAAGCGTTCATAAGAGGCATCGCACCGTTTTGACCGCGCCCATCAAGCAGCATCTGATCGACCCGGAAATCTGCATCCGCTGCTACACCTGCGAGGAGATGTGTCCGGTCGACGCGATCACCCATGACGACATGAACGTCGTCGTCGATGTCGCCAAGTGTGAATATTGCATGGCCTGCATCGCGCCGTGCCCGACCGGCTCGATCGACAATTGGCGCATGGTCGCCACGCCCTATTCATTGGACGAGCAATTCTCGTGGGACGAACTGCCGGCGCAGGAAGACCTCGGCGAGGCCGACAGCGGCGATCTGATGGAGGCCATGGAGGATGAAATCAGCACCCTCCTGGCCGAGGCCCATGCCGGCACCGGCGGCAAGCCGGTGGCGCCCGCATCGGCGGCAAAGCCGTCGATCAATCTTTTCAGCCGCGCCCATCCGGCGACCGCGACCATGCAGGGGAATTTCAGGCTGACCGACGCGCAGGCGGAATCCGATGTCCGCCACATCATCCTGAATTTCGGCGATACGGTGTTTCCGGTCCTGGAGGGTCAAAGCATCGGCATTGTCCCGCCGGGCACGGGGGAGAACGGCAAGCCGCATGCCATTCGGCTTTATTCGGTGGCAAGTCCGCGCGGTGGCGAAAAACCCAATGCCAACAACATCGCCTTGACGGTGAAGCGCGAGCCCGACGGCCTGTGCTCCAATTACCTGTGCGATCGACAAAAGGGCGACACGGTCGACGTGACCGGACCCTTCGGCGGCACATTCCTGATGCCCAACGACGCCAACGCCAATATCGTCATGATCTGTACCGGCACGGGTTCGGCGCCGTTCCGGGCTTTCACCGAGCGCCGCCGCCGCGCCATGCCGGGCGCGCCGGGCGAACTGGTTCTTTTCTTCGGCGCCCGCCGGCCCGAAGAGCTTCCCTATTTCGGGCCGCTCAGAAAGGTTCCGGCCTCGCTGCTGACCCAGCAACTGGTCTATTCGCGGCTGCCCGATAGGCGCAAGGAATATGTCCAGGACCGCATGCGCAATTGCGCCGGCGACATGGCGCGGCTGCTTGAGGATGACAACACCCATGTCTTTATCTGTGGGCTGAAAGGCATGGAAACTGGCGTTGACGACGCCTTTGCCGATATTTGTGAGGAAGCCGGCCTGAATTGGGCCGAACTGAAACCGACGATGCGTTCCTCAGGCCGATACCATGTCGAAACCTACTGAACGCGGCATAAAGCTGCCGGAGCAGACCACCGACATTGCGACGGTCCATACGCCGCCGCCCGGGCCTTTTGTCCATTCCATCACGGTCGGCTGGGGCGATTGCGACCCGGCCCAGATCGCCTATACCGCCAGTGTCCTTGGCTGGGGCCTGAAGGCGCTGGAAGCCTGGTGCGACATCTGCCTCGGCGTGAACTGGTTCGAGCTCAACCTGAACCACGGCATCGGCACGCCCTTCGTCAGCATGAACTACGAATTTACCTCGCCGATCACACCGCGCGCCGTGCTGGAATGCACGGTCTATGTCCGCCGGATCGGGCGGTCGTCGCTCCACCACCTTGTCGAGGGGCGGCAATCGGACCGGCTGTGCTTTACCGGAACCATGACGTCGGTCTTCGTCGCGGCCGCCGAACTCAAGCCGATCCCGATCCCACCGAACATGCGCGAGAGCATTGAGCTCTATGCCGCCGGGCAGGGGCGGGACCTGGAAGACGAGGCGTGAGTTAAACGACGCCTGCTATCGCAGCAGGTAGCCGAATTTCTCCTGCGCCCGTTTCGCCAGTTCCGGGCTCGGCATGTTGACCTTCGGGAATTCGTCGCGCCAATGCCACGGCCGGCAGGCATCGATGATGGCGCGCGAATTGGTGTAGTCGCCCTGTTCGCGCTGTCTCGGCTCAAGCCGCGGATCCAGCGGTGTCGACCAGGCATTCTTGATGATATCGATGGACGTCGCCGGATCGGAACGGGTCACGACCGCCCACATCAGCTCCTCAAGATCGGAAACGTCGATATCGTCGTCGACGACGATAACATAGCGCCCGCAATAGGCGCCGACATGGCACATGGCGGCGATATGGCCGGCCTGTGCGGCGTGGCCGGGATAGCGCTGCTTGATCGAAACGCCGAGAAGCAGCCGTGCATTGCCGGTCTCATGGGCCCAGGCGGCGGTGACGTCGGGCACACCGGCCTGGGTAATGTTCTCACGCAACAGCGCTGAGCGCATGATGGCGCGATAACGGCAGATCTCGTCCGGTGGCCGCTGCGGCGGGCAGCCCAGGATAATCGGATTGTTGCGGTGGTAGATCGCCTTGATATCGAGCACCGGCTCGTCGCGGATATCGCTGGCATAATAGCCGGTCCATTCCCCGAACGGCCCTTCGGGCCGGCGATTGCCCGGCTCCACGAAGCCTTCAATCACGATCTCCGCATTTGCCGGAATGGGAAGCCCGGTGATTTTTCCCTTGATCACCTCCACCGCCTCGCCGCGTATGCCGCCGATAATGTCCAGTTCCGACATGCCGTACGGCACTTCGCTGCACCCCATCAGGAAGCTCAGGGGATCGCCGCCGACGACGATGGCGACGGGCATGGGTTCGCCGCGCGCTTCGTATTTGTCGCGCATGATGCGGCCGTGCTTGCCCGGCGAAATGTAAAAACCGACCTG
>CALZIL010000140.1 GCA_945787495.1 uncultured Afifella sp.
GGGCCGGGCCTGCGCTGGGCCTTTATCGGCCCGTTCATGACCTACCGGCTCGGCGGCGGCGAGGCCGGCATGCGGCAATTCATGCAACAGTTCGGCCCGGCGCTCAAATGGCCGTGGACGAAGCTGGAGGCACCGGAGCTGACCGATGCGTTTCTTGAGAGCATCGTCACGCAGAGCGACGAGCAGGCTAAAACCCATCCGCTTGGGCACGATCTTGCCGCGCTGGAGCGCTGGCGCGATGAAAACATCATCGCCATCCTCAAGGCGCGCGCCGTACCTCGCTCTTGATCCAGGTCAAAGACGGCGGCTCAACCTGTCTGCACGCTGCCGATCGAAAGAAGGATTGCCAACCGATGAAAAAGATACCTGGTTTCTCCAAACGCAAACTGTCCGGAAAAACCAACGACCGGATCGATCAGCCGGTAAACCGTCGCTTCGGCCGCAGATCGGTCATGATCGGGCTGGGCAGCGTTGCCGCAGTGGCCGCCGGCGCGATGGTCTTCACCGGATTTTTCGGTTTCGGCCCGGCCAAGGCCGAGGAAATCATCGTCTACAAATCACCCTCCTGCGAGTGTTGCGGTGATTGGGCGATGCATTTGCGCCAGAACGGCTTCGACGTTTCGGTCAAGAACATGGAAGATATCGATCCGGTCAAAAGACAGGCCGGCGTCCCTTACGAGATGGAATCGTGCCATACGGCTTTCGTTAGCGGCTATGCCGTGGAAGGCCATGTTCCGGCGGAAAATATCAGCAGAATTTTAGCCGAACGGCCGAAAATCAAAGGGCTTGCCGTGCCGGGCATGCCGGCAAGCGCGCCGGGCATGGACGGTCCCGATCCCGAGCCCTACACGGTCTACAGCTTCGACGCGGATGGCAAGACCAAGGTTTACGCGACTTATTGAACCGGCCTTGAAGACTGCCGGGCCGGCTGCCGGACATCGCGCCCGCTATTCGTTCTGCTCACCGCCTTTTGGGCCGTAGAAGAACACCCAGGTCGCCAGATCGTCGGTGAAGTCGACGAAGCGATGCTCGACGCCCGCCGGCACGAAGATCACATCTCCGGCCTCGCAGGAGAAGCTGCGCTCGCCCAGCACGAACCGGCCTGACCCCTTGGCGATGGCGTAGATCTCGTCCCGGTCATGGGGAATTTGCGGATCCGTGCCTTGCGGCGCGTACAGCATGACTTTGAGCGTGCCTTGCACGAACAAGGTCGCCGTCCGTTGGTCATCCGAACCTGACAGCTTGTCCAGAGCCGGCTGAAGCATGCCATGCCAGCCATCCATCATCGTTCCTCCCCACACGCTCGTCGCGTCGTTGCCTTACTCTATTGCTCAAAAAGTTTCTCGCCCTGCTCGTCGATAATCAGCCTGGCCTTGGTCAGCGAAAACGCTTCGGCATCTTCCCGGCTCGCGTGCGTGTCGGCGCGGATGAACTGGTGTTCCTTTTGTTCATCGCCGATCGTTTTGCTGATGAAACCGGCCGTCAGCCATTGCGAACCCTCGCGCAGCGGCGCGGCCTGGATGAGAAAGCCATTATATTCCTGGGCAGTGCTGCGTTCGCCGCCGGTACCGCCAGCGCCAGCCCGCGCCGCACCGCTGAGCCTGCCCATCAGGCGGGAAAATATCGAGCCCATCCGTGATCCTCCGGTTTTTTGGTATTCTAGCACAGCGCGCTGTCGGCGGCAGGCTTTGATGGCAACATGCCGGAATTGCTTTTTGCCCAGACCTGTGCAAAGCGCAGCCGGTACCGAACAGGCTTGGCGTCTGGAGCGAGCAAATGAGAACAATCTTGGCGGTGACGGCGATTTTGCTCTCCGTGAGCTTGGCAAAAGCGCATAGTTTCAATGTCGCGCTGCTCATCAGCCAATCGGGCGGCGCTACGGCGAGCGGCGGCGACCAGATACGCGATGGTTTCCTGCTGGCAACCAAGGAACGGGATGGCCATCCGGACGAGGAGTCCGACGGTCATCTCGGCGGGCTCGACGTTTATCTCTTCGTGGCCGAGGCTCGGGACGACCCAATGGCGGGTGCCCGGGCGCTGCTCCAACAAACGGCAATCGATATTATGGTGGTGATCGGGCCAAACCTCTCCATCGAGACGGTCCGCCCCCTGACCGCGGGTTCGCACACGGTCCTGCTTGCGCCCGGCCAAACGCCATTTCCAGCGTCCACCGGCGCCATTCAAACGCCAGCAGTTCGGGCCTTCATTGATGCATTCAAGGCCGAGTACGGCTATGTCCCGTCGCCATCGGCGGCACAGGGCTACAACGCCGCAAGGCGGATTGACGCGGCAGTCCGTGCGCAGGGCGGCGTTTCCGATCAGATGGCCCTGCGGCAAGCCCTGACGGAGAGCCAAAGCACATTCGACTGGTAGCGCCCTGAAATTCGCCTGTTCAAGCCGGCGCCGGGGCCGAGCGTAGATTCCGCCCCGGCATCATTCTCCGCGCAAACAGCTTTATTGCGGCCGGGTGCTGCGCCATTTGAGAAAATCCTCGAACAACGCATTCTTCTCAGTTTCACTGATCTTGGAAGAAGACAGCACGCCCTGCGCCGCAGCGAAGGTGGTGAATTCCCGTTGCAGCGACGGATCGTCCGCCGAGCTTGTCAATGACGGCTGCGGGTGGGCATCGATCCAGTCCTGCGCGGCTTTGAACCGGGTCCATCCGGGAACGGATGCGCTGATGTTCACATCCTTCCATTTCGGGTGGAATCCCTTCTGCTTCAATTCCTCGAACCTGGAAAAGAATGCGTCGACGAAGCGTGCCACCTTCTTGTACCGGGGATGATCTTCCGGCCAGTTGAAGGAGGCCAGCACATTGCCAGCTGCGATCGTTTCCACTTCCGTGCCTGCCGGCAAGATATCGGGATAATCCTCGCTGGTGAATTTCGACGGCAAATAAATATCAGCAAGTTCAGGCGTATAGGGAATCGGCAACAGGTGAAGCCCGTCTTCCTTCTTGATCCGGGCGACCGGTCGGGCTGGTTTACCCAGCACATTGATATGCGCCGCCAGATCACCTTCCTTCATGCGCGCGATCGCCCGGTTGGTGTCTTCATTCTCAACAAGCGCGTTGATCCCCAGACGCTT
Source organism: uncultured Afifella sp. (assembly GCA_945787495.1). Lineage (GTDB taxonomy): Bacteria > Pseudomonadota > Alphaproteobacteria > Rhizobiales > Afifellaceae > CALZIL01. The sequence continues at coordinate 3,088 of CALZIL010000140.1, forward strand.
GAAGAGAATACTCCCAACCACCGATGAGCCGGTGCCCTTTGCGTTGATGCTGACCTTCTTGCCGGCCAGATCCTGAAGAGAATTAATGTCGTTGCGCGCCACGATGTGAACTTCCGCGGGGAACATCACGGTGATGTACCGGATCCGGTTTTTTATCGAACCGATGCGCGGGTCATCTTCCAGGTAAGTCAGAATATCGGTTTGGACAAACCCGATATCGATGCCTTTCAAATAAAGAATATCCCACAGGTTCTGCACCTTTCCCCGGGCCACGACCGGTATCACGCGCATATCCTGATATTGCTCGCCGGAATCCAGCAACGTCGAAAGATCCAGGGCCTGAATCATGAAGGGCGCACCGAGATTGCGTGTGGTCATGACAGTGACGGTGCCGGCATTGGCATCGGCCGTGTTTTGTCCTCCGACGACGACACGCTCACTTGTGGGCGTCTGAGCTTGTGCAACCAGTTGGTTCTTGACAGGATTTTGCGCAAAACCGGAATTCGACCATAAAACCAGTTGGCCCATCGCGAAAATCAGCGCCGCTTTCTTAAGCATTTTCAATTCCTTTTTCACCGTGCGCCCAGCGCACATCATCTTCCACAGCGCGCTCAGCGCACATCATTCAAAGTCGTTCCAGACCCCTAAATTCCCGCACAGCCTATGGCAGCTTGCACGGCCGCTTGGAGCCGCCATGGGTCGTATAAAGCCCCGTGCTCGGCTCGAAGCTGTTATATTTGCGGGCGCAAGCGGCATTCCGTTCCGCCGCTCTGGCTTCTTGCGCCTTACGCGTATCGGCCGCATTACGCGTTTCGGCGGCGATGCCGAAATCGATCGTGAGCGCAGAATTCTCCCCGGCTTTTTTGTACCAAATCTCCGCTTGCTCGCGGTCCGGCGTGAGGCCTGTGACGGGAAGGCGCGCATAGACCCGCGGGTCGTATGTCATGCCAACCCCCCTTGCGCCGCGCCGATCGCCTGCCGCATCAACGCGCAGAAACAGCAATCGGGCGGAAGCAATGTCACCGCGCTGCAGCAACTCTTTACCGCGCGCCAACAGGCGATCGATTTGTGCCGCTGACAGCGATGAGATGACAGGCGGCGCTGCGCTGGGCATCGGTTCGGGCGTTATCGCCGGCGTCGTGTTCGTCAATTGCAGTGGATCGGCCTTGGCGAACTGCTGCGACACCGGTTTGCGCGGAGCATTTTCGTTTCCTTGAGCAGGAGCCGCAGCAGCAGGAGCCGTAGCAGCAGGAGTCGTAGCAGCAGGAGCCGCAGCAGCTTCGGGCCTCGCAGGCGCCGCCGCAATGGCCGCCGCGGATTTGGACGTCGCGAATTCGGCGCCGTCAACATTGCCCAGTTCGAGAACCGTTGCGCCTAACTCGAAAGCTTTTTCACTCGTTGCGCCAGGCGGTTCGTCCAGTTCGGCAAGACCGGAACCGCCGTTGTTTGCAGACGGCCGAACTTCGGCCAAAACGGTTGTTGTCGGCACGGCGCGCGCAACTGCGGCAGTCGTCATCGGCTGTTCGGAGCTGGCAGGCTGTGGACCCGAATTGGCGGTATCGCCGGCCACCTTGAAATCGGCCGATGTATCGGTGCGATCGACAAGGCCAGCGCTCAGGTTTTCGGAGAGACCACCGAGGAAATCGCCCATGCGCGCCGGCAAGAGGTCATTCAATGGCTGAACAAAGCCGAAAGCGGCGGACGTGCCGATGACAACCAATATGCTGGCGCAAAAGGTCCAGAATAATCCGCGCCCGTTGCCGCGAGGCACCGCGATCGCTTTCGGCGAGTTCCAATCATCCGCGTTACGCTCGTCGAACTGCTCATCGCGTTCATCCGGAATCCGCTCACCGGGCATACGCCATCGATCGCGGTTCGGGCTACGATATCGAGGCCGCCGGCTTTTGATCCGTGGTTTCTGATTGGGCGCAAGTTTGCTCGCCATGTTTTTGGCAGCGGCTTCGTCAAAATGAAACTCTTCGACAGAGGGAAGCTTGGTCGGTGTGGGCTCATTCGCGGCGACTTCGAGTTGCGCGACATCGGACGATGCAACATCGGGCCGATGCGTCAAACCGGCGAGCAGATTGTCAAAAGTGTCCTCGCCCACGACCGGATAAAGTGGTTTTTCCTCGTCGAAGAGCGGTTTGCGGTCGGTACCATTTGGCCGGTTTGCCGGGAAATGCCTAATTATCCTCACCATGCCAGAACTCCCTGTTACGCCACTGCCGGTTCATTCCCCTCTTGTCGCCCCTCATGTTATTCAGTTCGTTGTCCCCAATTCGCCGTTCCGATCGCCCGACAGGATTGTTGCCGCGTGGCGTCAATTGGCACGGATATCCTGCCAGGTTTGGGCGTCCTCCGGCTTGGCAATGCCTGCCCAAAACAGGTCGAGCAGAGCCAGTGCGGCAAACCGGGACAGTTTATTATGTGACAAGATGATCTTCTTTCGCCCAACCAAAGGGTTAATACACGTAACCCGACCACGAAAATACGCCTTCCACACGACCAAATAAGAATCAATGCATGTCAAAATCATGTCTGAATTTGGAACTTTGTGACAGATAAAGACCATCTTGCTGCCACAATTGTCGAGGTGCCGGAGTTAGCTATGCGGATGCTTTATGGTTAACGCTGCTGGGATGCCCGAACCCCCAACGTTTGAAGCCATCGGCGCGCATCAGAGTTCGCAAGAAAATTCCGAAGATATGCATCCAGATATTGCCCGGTTTGCGCTTTGGAATGGTCACGGTTTGTTAAGGTGTTGTTAATCGAATCGCCACCAAATCGGAGCGCTGGGGAAAGCGAAGGTGGTTGTGTCGGTAGCAGAGCGCCCCCAGCATATGTTTCGGATTGTCGGTCACTCGTTCCTTGCGTTCGTGCTGGCTCCGGAACTTCCCATTGATGACTGGATCGACGGTTTGGACGTTTGGATCGGACGTTCCAAAGGATTTTTCGTCGGCCGTCCAGTGGTTGTCGATTTCTCCCATGTGAAACTCACCAAACCGCAAGTCGCAGGGCTTCTGGCGCAGCTCCAGGCGCGCAGCCTGCGGATCATTGGTGTCGAGGGGGTGAGCCCCGCCTGGGTCGGGCCGGGGCTCGGGCCGCTGCCCAAAAGCGGCAAATCGACGGGTGTCGTCGAATTGCCCGACGACCGTGACGGCAAGCAAGGCGTGGCCGACGACCAGGCGGACCCGGAACACAATGCGCTGCTGCACGAGGGTTCTGTGCGCTCGGGCCAGTCGATCATATTTCCCAATGGCGACGTCACCGTGACCGGGTCGGTCGCCTCCGGCGCCGAATTGATCGCCGGCGGATCGATCCATGTCTATGGCTGCCTGCGCGGCCGCGCCATTGCCGGCTCGAAAGGCAATGTTCGGGCGCGCATCTTTTGTAACAAATTCGAAGCGGAATTGCTCGCCATTGGCGGTCTCTACAAGACGGCCGACGACGTCGAGCCCCATTTGCGCGGCTGCGCCATTCAGGCCTGGCTCGACGGAGAAGTTTTGATGACGACAGCACAGGGTTGAACAAAAATGGAGAACACGAACATGGCCAAAGTCTTAGTGGTGACATCCGGCAAGGGCGGCGTCGGCAAGACCACCACGACCGCCGCGCTGGGTGCCGCATTGGCGCAAAGCGGGCAGGAAGTCTGCGTTGTCGATTTCGATGTCGGTCTGCGCAATCTCGACCTGGTCATGGGAGCCGAACGCCGCGTCGTCTATGATTTCGTCAATGTCACGCAGGGTAACGCCAAGCTGCCGCAGGCCTTGATCAAGGACAAGCGGCTGGGCACTTTATCGCTGCTTGCCGCATCGCAGACGCGCGACAAGGACGCGCTGACCGAAAAAGGCGTCGCCCGCGTGATGCGGCAGCTGCGCTCCAAATTCGACTGGGTGATCTGCGACAGTCCCGCCGGTATCGAACGCGGTGCGGTGCTTGCCATGCGCCACGCCGATATCGCGGTCATCGTCACCAATCCGGAGATCTCCTCGGTCCGGGATTCCGACCGCATCGTCGGTCTGCTCGATTCCAAGACCGTCAAGGCCGAGCGCGACGAGGCCGTCGAAAAGCACGTCCTGCTGACGCGCTATGATGCGGCCAGGGCGGCGCGCGGCGAAATGCTCGCCGTCGACGACGTGCTTGAGATCCTGTCGCTGCCGCTGGTCGGCGTCATCCCGGAAAGCCAGGAGGTTCTGCGCGCCTCCAATACCGGATCGCCGGTCACGCTGTGCAACCCGGCGAGCGCGCCAGCACGGGCCTATCAGGACGCCGCGCTCAGGCTCAACGGCGAGAGTGTGACGATGACCATTCCGAGCGACAGGCGAAACCTGATGGGTGTGCTGTTTGGCAGGAGGGCCGCATGAACGTGTTCGGTTTCTTCAAACGCGGCGGCACCGGCAACGGCGCCGGCACCGCGCCGGTTGCGCGCGAGCGGCTGAGGAAAATGTCCATGTCAGCATGCAATGCGACGACGCAATCTCGACGCTGACCGTCGATGTCGAGATCCCCGGGCCGGTCGATATGCTCATGGCGGCCACCGGTTGAGGAAAGAATTTCAACGCCGGTAGGCATGATACCAAAGAGATCGGACAACCTTTTTATTCACCAGTTTGAAAATCCCGTCTAAGTCAGATGGCCCTGATCGTTGAACGGCAATGATCAGCGGCCCATTGATGGAGACGGCGCGGCTATGGCGAGCAAGAGAAATGTCCCGATCATCGCGATCGAAGAACACTATACGGATCAGGAGGTCGCTGAACTCCTCGGCACCAAGCGGCCGCCGCACCTGGCCGAGCGCCTGAACGATCTTGGTGAGAAGCGGCTTGCAGCGATGGATGCGGCCGGCGTCGATATTCAGGTTCTCTCGCTCAACGCGCCGGGCACGCAAAAATTCGATCCTCAAACCGCCGTCAGGATGGCCCGTGGCGCAAATGACCGGCTGGCTCTGGCGATCAAGGCAAACCCGGACCGCCTGGCCGGCTTTGCCACAATCCCGACGCCGGACCCGCTCGCCGCCGCCGACGAATTGTCGCGCGCCGTCAACGACCTCGGTTTCAAGGGCGCGATGGTGCATGGCCTCACCAATGGCGAGTTTTTGGACGAGAAGAAATTCTGGCCGGTCTTTGAACGCGCCCAGCAGCTCGATGTGCCGATCTACATTCATCCGGCGGTGCCGGACAAAACCGTGACCAGCCGTTATTATGAAACCTATGTCGAGGATTTTCCCTGGATCCTCTCGGCCGGCTGGGGTTTCACCGTCGAGACGGCAACGCAGGGCGCCCGGCTGGTTCTGTCAGGCGTGTTTGACGCCTATCCTGACTTGAAGATCATCATCGGTCATCTGGGCGAGGGCCTGCCGTTTCTGCTGCGGCGCATGGATGAGGCCTTTTCCCGGCCCGGCAACAAGCCGGTCGCGTTTCGCGATACGTTCTGCAGCCATTTCTACATCACGACGAGCGGCAATTTTTCCGACCCGGCACTGCAATGCACCTTGAGCGAAATGGGCGCCGACCGCGTCCTGTTCGCCATCGACTATCCCTTTGTCATGAACGAACCGGGCGTGGAATGGATCGAACAGGTCATGCTGAGTGAGGAAGACAGGGCCAAGATCCTCAGCGGCAACGCCAAACGCCTGCTGCGGTTGTAACGCCTAGGCCGGGCAGCTCATATCCTGGCCGCAGCACATCGGCGACTTGACCTTGCCATGACCATCGGGACATTCGGAAATATGGACCGTGGTTCCATCGGGCTTGGTCAAGGTGGAGTGCTCCAGCTCCTTGCCGCATTTGCCGCACGTCATCGTGCCGATGCTCATCCCGCATTTCTCGCAAACATAAGCCGCCATTTGATGGTCCTCCGAAACTTCGATCTAGGGGTTGAAAGCGTGACGCGAAGCCGAAATTAGCATCTGGCCCGAAGCGCAACAAGACAGCTCCGACAAGACAGGCGCGGCAAGATCTGAAGGCGGGGCTTGCCTGGGTCGTCCCCGCACCACCTGTCCGTTATGAACCCGCTTTGGATTGCCAGTGCGCATTTTCAAAAAGTGGGAAGCGGTTTTCGGACAAAAAAATGCGCGGTAAACAAAAAGCAGCGCGAATTTCCGATTGGCGGGAACCGGCTTTCCGAACCTTGATCGACGCGTTCAAGACGCTGTTTGGCTGAATGACGCTTTTGGCAGGGCCGATACGAGTTCGTCACGGCTTTCGTTTTCATTTTCGTTTAGTTTCGTTTAAGACGGTTGCAGCTTTCTTTCGGAACGCCATGATTGCCACCCGCCACGCCGCCATTTTGCAGATCGCCAAACAGGTTGGCCGGGTCACTGTCGACGACCTCGCGGCGCGCTTTGAGGTCAGCCCGCAAACCATCCGCAAGGATCTCAACGATCTTTGCGCGAAGCGGCAGCTGGCCCGCGTCCATGGCGGTGCGATCCTGTCCTCGGGCGTGGAAAATGTCGGCTACGATGCCCGCCGCCTGATCGCCAGCGCCGAGAAGGAAGCGATGGGCCGGGCGGCGGCGGCGCTTATTCCAGACAATGCCGCCTTGTTCATCAATATCGGCACGACGACGGAGGCGGTGGCGCGGGCGCTGCTGCAGCATGTCGGCCTGATGGTGATCACCAACAATCTCAATGTCGCAAGCCTGATGCGGCCTTATTCGCAGATCGAAGTGGTTGTGGCCGGCGGTGTCGTGCGATCCAGCGATGGCGGGATTGTCGGCGAGACGGCGGTCGATTTTATTCGCCAGTTCAAGGTCGATTACGCGGTGATCGGTGTCTCGGCCATTGATCATGACGGCGCCCTGCTCGACTACGATTACCGGGAAGTGCGGGTCGCCCAGGCGATCATTTCCAATGCGCGCGAGGTGATCCTGGTCGGCGATGCGACAAAAATCGAGCGAACCGCCCCAGTACGCATCGGCCATTTATCGCAGGTCGATATCTTCGTCACCGATCGCCTCAGCGATGCGCGGATCCGCAAAATCTGCGCTGACAGCGATGTCAGGGTTGTCGAAACCGGACGCTGAATTTGTAATCTTTTAAAGCCTTTACGCTGGGTAAGACGATGCCGGTCATTGTGCCGCAGCGCTTTTCGATTGTATTTCGTGTTCTTTCATTTATGAAGGCAATTACGCTCGTAACGAAAAAATAATGCTGTAGCACGCAAGGGAGGCGGGCTTGGCGACAGTCGAGTATGATATCGCCATCATCGGCGGCGGCATCAATGGCTGCGGCATTGCCCGCGATGCGGCGGGTCGCGGCTATTCCGTGCTGCTCTGCGAGCAGGGCGATTTCGCCAGCGGCACCTCATCGGAGTCGACGAAGCTGATCCATGGCGGCCTGCGCTATCTGGAATTTTATGAATTCCGGCTGGTCCGCGAAGCGCTGATGGAGCGCGAATTGCTGTGGGCCATGGCGCCGCACATCATCTGGCCGCTGCGTTTCATCCTGCCGCACCACAAAGGGCTCAGACCGGCCTGGTTCTTGCGTCTCGGCCTGTTCATTTACGATCATCTGGGCGGCCGCAAGCTGTTGCCGGGTACCAGGACGATCGATCTTGCCGCCGATCCGGCCGACAAGCCGCTACGGCCGGGATTTTCCAAGGCGTTCGAATATTCCGATTGCTGGGTCGATGATGCCCGCCTGGTCATTCTCAATGCCCGCGATGCCGCTGACCGCGGCGCGGTGCTGAAGACGCGCACCAAGATTACCTCCGCCCGGCGCGATGGCGGCGTCTGGACCATAACAATGCGCGATGGCGAAACCGGCGCCGCGGAAAACACCACGGCCCGCCTGCTTGTCAATGCGGCAGGACCATGGGTCGACAAGGTGCTTGATGACGCCCTCGGGCAACAGGCGGCGCACAATGTCCGGCTCGTCAAGGGCAGCCACATCGTCGTCCGCGCGCTGTTCGATCACGACAAGGCCTACATCTTCCAGAACGCCGACGGCCGGATCATTTTCGCCATTCCCTATGAGCGGGACTTCACGCTGATCGGTACGACGGACGAGGATTTTGACGGTGATCCCGGGTCCGTGGCGATATCCGATGAAGAGATCGATTATCTGTCTGAGGCGGCCAGCGAATATTTTTCGCAGGCCGTCAGGCGCGATGACATTGTGTGGACCTATTCCGGCGTCCGGCCGCTTTTTGACGACGGCGCGTCGAAGGCGCAGGAGGTGACGCGCGAATATATCCTGAAAGCCGATGGAGACGCGCAAAGCGGCGCGCTGATCAACATTTTCGGGGGGAAGATCACGACCTTCCGGCGGCTGGCGGAAGCGGCGGTGGATATGGCCGACGACTTGCTGGGAAAACTTGGGCCGACTTGGACGGCGCATGCGGCATTGCCGGGCGGCGATTTCGCCGTCGACGGGTTTGACGCGGAAGTCGAGACGCTGCGCCGGTCATGCCCGGTGCTGGACGGCGATCATGCGCGGCGGCTGGTGCGCGCCTATGGCACGCGCGCCCGGCAGATCGTCGCCGGCGTCACCGACAAATCGGACTGGGGCGAGCAATTCGGCGCTGATTTGACGGAGCGGGAGGTTCGCTATCTGATTGACAATGAATGGGCGCGCAGCGCCGATGACGTGCTGTGGCGGCGCAGCAAACTTGGCTTGCGTCTGTCCGATGCCGAAGCTGAACGTCTCGACGCCTGGATGCAGGCGGCGCGGGGCGGGAAAAACGAGGCGGTCCGCCATCATGAAGACGACGAAATCGGTGTGAGCGGCAGCGGGAGCATGGTGCGGTGACACTGGAACTCAGCCATGTCAGCAAACAGGTCGGCGGCGAGACCCACATATCCGACGTCTCGCTGACGCTTGCCAGCGGCACGCTGACGATCCTTCTCGGACCGACCTTGTCCGGCAAGACCAGCCTGATGCGGCTGATGGCCGGCCTCGACAGGCCAACCACCGGCCAGGTCATCATCGACGGTACCGATGTCACCGGCGTACCGGTGCAAAAGCGCAGCGTCGCCATGGTCTACCAGCAGTTCATCAACTACCCCAATCTGACGGTCTATGAGAACATCGCCTCGCCGATGCGGGTGGCCGGGCTGGGGCGCGAAGAGACGGATGCGGCTGTGCGGCGGGCCGCCGATCTGATGCGGCTGGCGCCGCTTCTGGACCGCAAGCCGCTGGAGCTCTCCGGCGGTCAGCAGCAGCGCACGGCGCTGGCCCGGGCGATTGTCAAGGGCGCCGATCTGGTGCTGCTCGACGAGCCGCTGGCCAATCTCGACTACAAGCTGCGCGAGGAATTGCGCGAGGAACTGCCGCGGCTGTTTTCCGAAACCGGCGCGATCTTCGTCTATGCCACGACCGAGCCGACGGAAGCGCTGCTTCTGGGCGGTAACACCGCGACCCTGCATGAAGGCCGGGTCACGCAGTTTGGCGGAACGCTGGACGTCTATCGCCGGCCGGTCGACCGCAACACCGCCGATGTCTTTTCCGACCCGCCGATGAATTTCCTGGCAATCACGGTCGCCGGCGGCCAGGTCACGGCCCGCGATCAGGCCCTGCCGGCAACAGGTCAGCTCGCCGGGCTTGCCGACGGACAATATGCGATCGGTTTCCGGCCCAATCATCTTCACCTCACCCGGCCGGGCGCTTCGGCGCTCCCAGTGACGGCGAATGTCGCGGTGACGGAGATCACCGGTTCGGAAAGCTTCGTCCATCTGGATTTCGACGGCCAGCGCTGGATCGCGCTGCTGCACGGCATCCACGATCTGGAGCCCGGTTCGGCGGCGGAGGTCTTTCTCGATCCGGACCGCTTCTACGTCTTTGACGAACATGACGCGCTGGTTGCCGCGCCGGACCTTGCGGAGGCGGCGTGATGGCGCGGATCGAACTGCAAAAGGTCGCCCATTCCTATCTCGCCAGGCCCGCCGGTGAGGAAGATTTCGCGGTCAAGGAACTGGACCTGACCTGGGACGACGGCGGCGCCTACGCGCTGCTCGGACCGTCGGGCTGCGGCAAGACCACGCTGCTCAACATCATTTCCGGGCTGTTGACGCCGAGCCGCGGCCAGGTCGTTTTCGACGGCCGCGACGTCACCCGGGAAAAGCCGGAACAGCGCAACATCGCCCAGGTGTTTCAGTTCCCAGTCATCTACGACACCATGACCGTTCGCCAGAATCTCGCCTTTCCGCTGAAAAACCGCCGCGTGCCGGATAACGAGATCGTGGCGCGGGTCGCCGAGATTGCCCGCATGATCGATCTTGAAAGCGTGCTCGACCGCAAGGCGCGCAATCTCAGCGCCGATCAGAAGCAGAAGATCTCGCTGGGCCGCGGTCTGGTACGTTCCGACGTCAATGCCATCCTCTTTGACGAACCCTTGACCGTCATCGATCCGCATTTGAAGTGGCAGCTGCGCTCGCAGTTGAAGAAGCTCCACCGCGAATTCGCCTTCACCATGGTCTATGTGACCCATGACCAGACCGAGGCGCTGACCTTCGCCGACAAGGTGGTGGTCATGTATGAGGGCGAAGTCGTCCAGATCGGCACGCCCGAAGACCTGTTTGAACGGCCCCGGCACACATTTGTCGGCTATTTCATCGGCTCACCGGGCATGAATGTCGCGCCGGTCACCATTGAAGGGAACCGGGCGATCCTTGGCGGCCATGCCATCGAACTGGCGCGCGGCTATCCGGACACACCGGTCGGCGCGAAACTTGAACTCGGCACACGCCCGGAATTCATCCGCTTTGTCGACAATGGCCGGGCGAGGGACAGCGAGGGCCTGCCGGTCACGGTTAAAAGGGTCGACGATATAGGCCGTTTCAAGGTCGCCAAGGTGGAACTCGCCGGCGTGCCGCTTGCCGTGGTTGCCGATGAGGACACGGTGATCGATGGCGATGAGGCGCGCATCGCCTTCGATGCGGACCATGTGCACATCTATGCCGACAGCCAGCTTGTCGAAGGCGTTGCGTCATGAACAAGACCTGGAACAACAGGGCCTGGTTCATGGTGCTGCCGGTGCTGGCGCTGGTCGCCTTCAACGCCGTCATCCCGCTGATGACCGTCGTCAATTATTCCGTTCAGGAGACCTTCGGCAACAACATCTTCTTTTTTGAAGGGGTGAAATGGTTCCAGGAGGTGCTGCATTCGGAGCGCTTCCATGCCGCGCTTGCGCGCCAACTCGCCTTCACCGGGACTATTCTCCTGATCGAAATCCCGCTTGGCGTGGCGATCGCGCTGACCATGCCGCGCCAGGGGCCCTGGGTATCTGTCTGTCTCGTCCTGATGGCCTTGCCGCTGCTCATTCCGTGGAATGTCGTCGGCGCCATCTGGAACATTTTCGCCCTGCCCGACATCGGGCTTCTCGGCCGCTCGCTGAACGGCCTGGGCTTTGACTACAATTATACGCATCAGCCCGTCGCCGCCTGGTTCACCATGATCCTGATGGATGTCTGGCACTGGACGTCGCTGGTCGTGCTTCTGGCCTATGCCGGGCTTCGTTCGATTCCCGACGCCTATTACCAGGCGGCGAAGATCGACAGCGCCTCGCGCTGGGCGGTCTTCCGCTACATCCAGCTGCCGAAAATGAAGCGCGTCCTGACCATCGCCGTGCTGCTGCGTTTCATGGACAGCTTCATGATCTACACCGAGCCCTTCGTGCTCACCGGCGGCGGCCCCGGCAATTCTACGACATTGCTGTCGATCGACCTGGTCAAGATCGCGCTCGGCCAGTTCGACCTCGGCCCGGCGGCGGCCATGTCGATCATCTATTTCCTGATCGTCCTGCTTTTGAGCTGGGTCTTCTACACCTTGACGATGCGCG
>CALZIL010000141.1 GCA_945787495.1 uncultured Afifella sp.
GCTTTTGCTCGTCCGACCCCCAGCGGAAGAGCTGGTTGACGCACAGATTGGAATGGGCGCCGTAGGACAGGCCGATCGAGGCGGAAGCGCGCGACACCTCCTCCATCGCCACACAATGTTCCAGATAACCGAGCCCCGCCCCGCCATGGTCCTCAGAAACCGTTATGCCGTGCAGGCCAAGCGCACCCATCTCCGGCCAAAGCTCGCGCGGAAACCAATCTTCCCTGTCGATCCGTTCGGCCAGCGGCGCAATGCGGTCCTGCGAAAACGACCGGACGCTGTCGCGCAGCATGTCGGCGGTTTCGCCGAGATTGAAATTGAATTCCGGCGGCGCGTTCGCGAGCATGTGATCCTCCCGCCCCTATCGGGGCGATTACTATTCTGCTTTGATCGCCGACCGACGTAAACCTTGGGGGAAAGCGTTCAAGTGGACGCGCATGATCGGCCGAACCGCATACCGTGGCCGCCAATCCTGCTTGTGCTGACGATCGTGCTCGGAATCGGGCTGCAATGGCTGGTCCCGCTGCCCTGGATTTATGGCCTGGCGGCACTCGAGGCGACGGCAATGGGCGTCACCATGATCGTTGCGGCTTTCGCCATCGACATCTGGGCGGCGATGGTATTTCGCAGCCACAAGACGACGATCATGCCGCACCAGGCTTCGGCCCGGCTGGTGACGCGCGGACCGTTCCGCTTCTCCCGCAATCCGATCTATGTCGGCAATCTCATGGTGGTTGCCGGGCTTGGCCTGGTTCTTTCAAATCTGTGGCTTCTGATTCTGGCGCCTATCCTCGGAATTGCCTTGCAGAAATTGGCGATCACCGGCGAGGAGCGGCACCTGGAAGCGCTTTTTGACGACCAGTGGCGCGACTACAAGGCACGGGTGCGCCGCTGGATCTGATCAGGCACACACCGACTGCCTAGTAGCGCGCAATCTCGTTATGCGTGATCTCGCCGTTCAGCCAGCGCTGCCAGTCCTCGGGCGAGCCGGCAAAAACGTTGCGGTCGACCTCGCCATTGACGCCGGGAACCCGTCCGTCGCCGGCATATTGCCACAACGTCCAGCGCCGGCCGTCATATTTGCGTAGCGGATAGCCGGCCACCGAGCGCACCCAGATCGGGTAGTCGTCGAACTCGCCGATCATATTGTCGGCATGGAAATCCACGGTCGTGTAAATGATCGGCCGCTTGCCGTAGAGCCGCTCCACCTCCTGCAGCCAGACCCTCATCTCGCGCACGACCTCTTCGCGCGGCGGCCGCCGCCGGCAGGTTCGGGATTCGTTGTTCCATTCCACATCGAGAACCGGCGGCAAAGCGTCGGGATCATTCGGCACGTTCTCCATAAACCAGGCGACCTGCTCGATTGCCGGCCGGCACCAGTAATAGAAATGATAGGCCGAACGCGGCACGCCGGCGCGCCGGGCCGCGTTGAAATTATCGAGGAAGCGCGGATCGACGTGATCGCCGCCCTCCGTCGCCTTGATGAAGGCGAAGGAAACGCCGCCGCGCCTGGCGGAGAACCAGTCGATATCGCCCTGCCATCGCGATATATCGATGCCGTGCACCGGAAAGTCGGCCGGCTCGGGATCGCGCGGCACATAGCCGGCACAGGCGGCGAGAACAACAAGGGAGGCCAACACGGCAATCATCGAAAATCGGAACTGGTTCATCGCGTTCTCTCGGACGATTGGACGCAAACAACCTTGATCAGTGACGCGTTATGGTAACCAACAGCTTAAAATCATTCCAATAAATTTCGCTGCCCTGAACCTCTTACCCCAACCCAAACCACCACGCCGCCAGCCCCAGAAAGGCGAAGAAGCCGACGACATCGGTCACCGTCGTAACGAACACGCTTGATGCGACGGCCGGGTCGGCGCCGGTTTTCTCCAGCGTCAGCGGGATCAGGATTCCGGCCAGCCCGGCCGAAATCATGTTGATCACCATCGCCGCCGCGATAATCAGGCCAAGCTGGAAATTGCCGAACCACACTGTCGCGACGACGCTGATGATGACGGCAAACAGCAGGCCGTTGGCGAGGCCGACAAGCCCCTCGCGCGATATCAGCCGCAAGGTCTGCGTCGTCTCGATCTCGCGCGTCGCCAGCGCCCGCACGGTGACGGTCATGGTCTGGGTTCCGGCATTACCGCCCATCGAGGCGACAATCGGCATCAGTACGGCAAGCGCCACCATTTCCTGGATCGTCGCGTCGAAAAGCGCGATGACCACCGATGCCAGCACGGCGGTGCCGAGATTGACCAGCAGCCAGACGAAGCGCGAGCGGACGGTGCTGACAAAACTGTCGGAAATCTCCTCGTCGCCGACGCCGGCAAGCCGCTTAATGTCCTCGTCGGCCTCTTCCTCGATGACATCGACAATGTCATCGACGGTAATCACGCCGACCAGCCTGTCGGTCTCGTCGACGACGCCGACCGATAACAGGTTGTAGCGTTCGAACAGGCGGGCGACGTCTTCCTGATCGTCATGGGCATCGACCGAGTGGCTGATCTCGCCCATGATCTCGCCGATCGGAACGGGCCGTTTTGTCCGCAACAGCCGGTCCAGCGGCACCGTGCCCAGAAACGCAAAGCGCGGATCGACGACGTAAAGCTCGGTGAATTCTTCCGGCAACCGCTCGTCTTCGCGCATGAAGTCGATGGTCTGGCCGACCGTCCAGAACGGCGGCACGGCGATGAAATTCGTCGTCATCAGCCGGCCGGCGGAATCCTCCGGATATTCCAGGCTACGCTCCAGCGCGATGCGGTCCGCCAACGGCATCGCCGCCAGGATCTCGTCGCGATCGGTGGCATCGAGATCCTCCAGGATCTCCACCGCGTCGTCCGATTCCAATTCGCGAACGACTTCCGAAATCTGCGCGTTCGGGATGACATCGAGGATTGCGTTGCGGACGGCCTCGTCGACCTCCGTCAGCGCCATCCAGTCGAAATCCTCGCCAAGGATGCGGATCAGCGTTGCGCGGTTTTCCGCCGGCAGCGCCTGCAGCACGTCGCCGAGATCAGATTCATGCAGATCGTCGACCAGCGCGCGCAGCGCCGCCGAATCGACCGCCGTGATCGCATCGGCAACGCTGTCGATGAAACGCGGCTCCAGCGCTCCGTCCGCATCGCGGATGCTGAGCGCCGTCACGTCATCTTCAATATCGCTGGATTCCGCTTCCATTGACCGACCCGCCGCGCTGAATCACGTCGAAGGTCTAACGCGGGCCGCTGTCAGAGAGAAGAGCAGGCCGGAGAAACAAAAGGCGGCCTGGGGGCCGCCGATTGAATAAGGATGGTGCGGTCGAGAAGACTCGAACTTCCACGGGTTTTACCCCACAGCGACCTCAACGCTGCGCGTCTACCAATTCCGCCACGACCGCAAAAGATTCCCGGTGTTACCGGCGGCGGTCATGTAGCAAACCGCGTCTGCCGCCACAAGGGCGGCGATCAGCCCATAGGCTTGCATTTGACCGTTGAGGCCGCATGTATCAAGAAACGCCATGCAAACCGGCCGCGCCATGATCCGGGACGCCTTGCCGATCCCCTTCCTTCCCCGCGCTGCGGGATGCCCTGCCGATGCGGTCGAGTGGATCATCAGCACCGAGCCGGTGGCCTATCAGACCGCCATCGCAACAATGGAAAAGCGCATCGCAGACATCGCCGACGGCACGGCGCCGGAGGCAGTCTGGCTGCTCGAACACCCCCCTCTCTATACCGCCGGGACCCGTGCCAGGCCGGATGATCTGCTTGAACCGGACCGCTTTCCGGTTTTCCACACTGGCCGCGGAGGCGAATACACCTATCACGGACCGGGCCAGCGGATCGCCTATGTGATGCTCGACCTCAAACGCCGGGAGCCGGATATCCGCCGCTTCGTCGCCGCGCTTGAAGCCTGGATCATCGCCACCCTGGCGCGCTTTGAGGTTATCGGCGCGCGCCGCGAGGACCGTGTCGGCGTCTGGGTCGAGCGCCCGGACAAGCCGCCGTTGCCGGACGGCGCAATCGCCGAAGACAAGATTGCCGCCATCGGCATTCGCGTGCGCAAATGGGTGACGTTTCACGGCATCAGCCTGAATGTCGACCCGGATCTGGAACACTATGGCGGCATCGTGCCGTGCGGCGTTTCAGGCCACGGCGTCACCAGCCTCGCCGATCTCGACTTGCAGGTGACAATGCGCCAGGTCGACAGCGCGCTCAGGTCGGAATTTGAAGCGATATTCGGAGCGGTCAGCCCGGCCTGAACCGCAATCCTGGCTTGTCTGCGCCCGGCTTATTGTGCCGCCGAGAGCGACCAGGTCTTGCCGTCCTTCGATTCGTAGAGGAACACCTGCTTGAGGTCGTTCTCGCTGGCCTCCGGAACAAGCTCGACAACAATGGTGATCCGACTGATCACATCGATAAACGCCGGCTCGTTCAGCGCTTCAACAAACGCCTGCTGCGCCGCAGATCGCGCCTCCATGAGTGACAGCGGACGAGTCTCCGGGCGCAGAACAAAGCGAATGTGGCCGTCGAAGAGATCGCCGTCCTCCTCAAACGTCATCACGACGTGGTTTGCGCCGGGGATAGCCCTCAGCGGCGTTTGTACAACTTCCGCGACCACTTGCTCGGATTGATCCTGAATCGCTCCGAAAGCAGCGGGGATGCCGGTGATTACCAGGCCTATGGCAAGGCTGA
This sequence comes from uncultured Afifella sp., assembly GCA_945787495.1. Classification (GTDB taxonomy): domain Bacteria; phylum Pseudomonadota; class Alphaproteobacteria; order Rhizobiales; family Afifellaceae; genus CALZIL01. Next base: position 4,674 of record CALZIL010000141.1, read on the forward strand.
TCGCTGCAATCACTGCAAGTCGTTCGGAAAAACTAAGACTAAACATGACGCGTACCCTTAACTCTGCCCCTGATATCTGCCCTGGCCGGCAGCATATCTTAACAAAGGGTTGCCGCGCTAATTCCAATTTTACCTATCGTTAAGAATGGTAAACGCGCCGCGCGGCTCTTGCGTCTCCTCTGACACCTCGACGGCCGCCACATTCGCCCATTTTGGTCCTTCCTTGCAGGCTTCGATCATGTTGCCGACGGCATCCGGCGGACCACAGAACACCGCCTCGACGGTGCCGTCCGGCAGATTGCGGCCCCAGCCGGACAGATTTCGGGCATTGGCCTGCCGGACCATCCAGCCCCGGAACCCGACACCCTGAACGCGGCCGGTGATCGAAACATGCACGCAACGCTGAGCGCTCACTTGAACTCCATGATGACATCATCGACGGCCAGACTGTCGCCGGGTTTCACGACGATTTTCTCGACCGTCGCCTCGCGTTCCGCCCGCAGGACATTTTCCATCTTCATCGCTTCGACCGTCGCCAGCGTTTCGCCGGGTTCAACGGTCTGGCCTTCGCTAACGGCAATGGAGACCACCAGGCCCGGCATCGGGCACAAAAGTTTCTTTGACGTATCGGCCACCGCCTTGGCCGGCATCAGCGAGGCTAGCGCGCCGATTGCCGGCGTAAAAAGCGCCGCGTTGAAATCCGCGCCGCGCCGCGAAACATGGAAGCCGTGACCGTGCCGGCGGATCTGCCCGGTAACATCATGGCCGCCGACCAGACCCTGCCAGCGCCGCTCGCCCGGCTTCCAGGCTGTCACGACCCGCCGCACGTCGCCGCCATCCACCGTCAGTTCGGCGTCGAACGGCACGCCGACTGTGCCGCCGGCAAGCTTCACCTCGACCAGGGTCTCGTCAAGTTGCACGACCCAATCGGGCCGCAGCGCGCCGGAATGCGGTGCCAGCCGGCCGCTGAGACGATCCAGCCGGTCGCGCTCGATCAGCAGCACGCTGGCCGCAATCAGCGCCAGGATCTGCTGGTCGGCATCTGAATGATCGGCACCGGCAAAACCGTCGGGGTATTCCTGCCCGATAAGGGCCGTCGAAAGCCGGCCATCTTTCCAGCGCGGATGGTCGATCAGCGCCGATAAAAACGGAATATTGTGCCAAATACCGTCAATGGTGAAACCGTCAAGCGCATCGGCGAGCGCCGCACTCGCCCGCTCGCGCGCCGGCAGGCCGGAGCCGTCCGCATGGGCGCACAATTTGGCGATCAACGGATCGTAGAACATGGAAATTTCCGACCCTTCCGCAACACCGGTATCGGTCCTGACGGTGATGCCCTCGGTGGTGCTCTCCAGCGGCGGCCGGTAATGGGTCAGCCGGCCGATCGACGGCAGGAAGCCGCGATAGGGATCTTCGGCATAGACGCGCGCCTCAATCGCCCAGCCGTCAATGCCGATGTCGGCTTGTTTGAGGCCGAGCGGCTCGCCGGCTGCGATCCGGATCATCTGTTCCACCAGATCGATGCCGGTGATCAGCTCCGTCACCGGGTGCTCGACCTGCAGGCGGGTGTTCATTTCAAGGAAGTAGAAGTTGCGGTCCTGATCGACGATGAACTCGACGGTGCCGGCGCTGCGATAATCGACCGCCGTGGCCAGAGCCACGGCCTGGGCGCCCATCGCCGCCCGGGTCTTGGCATCCAGGAACGCCGAGGGCGCCTCCTCGATGACCTTCTGGTTGCGCCGCTGGATGGAGCATTCGCGCTCGTTCAGATGCACAACGTTGCTATGCGCGTCGGCCAGCACCTGGATTTCGATATGCCGGGGTTCCTCGATGAATTTCTCGATGAAGATCCGGTCATCGCCGAATGAGGATTTTGCCTCGTTGGTGGCAAGCTGGAAACCTTCGCGCGCCTCCGCCTCATTGCCGGCAACGCGCATACCCTTGCCACCGCCGCCGGCCGAAGCCTTGATCATCACCGGATAGCCGATTTTCCCGGCGATCTTCGCCGCCTCATCGGCATCGGCGATGACAGCGATATGGCCGGGTACGATGTTCACGCCGGCCTTTTCGGCAAATGTCTTGGACTCAATCTTGTCGCCCATCACCGTGATGGCGCCGGCCGGCGGGCCGATGAAGACGATGCCGGCGGCGGCAAGCGCTTCGGCAAAGGCGGCGTTTTCCGATAAAAACCCGTATCCGGGATGAACCGCTTCCGCGCCGCTCTGCTTGCAGGCGGCAATGATCGCCTCGATCACCAGATAGCTTTCGCCCGCCGGCGCCGGCCCGATCGCCACGGCCTCGTCGGCCAATTCGACATGCAGCGCATTGCGGTCGGCGTCTGAATAAACCGCCACCGTGGTGATACCCATCCGCCGCGCGGTTTTCATCACGCGGCAGGCTATTTCACCGCGATTGGCGATGAGGATTTTCTTGAACATCCGTATTCCGCCCCTTCTCCTCAACGCTAGGCTGCGCGGGGAACCGCCGCAAGTTGGCAAAATGTCTGAGTGGGTCGCGCCTTTCCCGCAGTTCAACATTGCGCCGTCGCCTGAACTTTGCCAGCCTGCGCGCAAATCGTGCAGTCATCAAGGAGAGACAGCGATTATGGATGTACGCGCTGCGGTAGCGGTTGAGGCCGGCAAGCCGCTGGAGGTGACGACGGTCCAGCTTGAAGGGCCCAAGGCCGGCGAAGTGCTGGTGGAGATCAAGGCAACCGGCATTTGCCATACTGACGAGTTCACCTTGTCAGGCGCTGATCCGGAAGGCGCGTTCCCGGCAATCCTCGGCCA
>CALZIL010000142.1:0-7457 GCA_945787495.1 uncultured Afifella sp.
AAGATCAACGAGCGCCTGCCGATGGTGCGCGAGCTTGCCTCGAGCTATATGGGGGTCGACCCGGTTCATGAGCCGATCCCGGTGCAGCCCGTGGTGCATTACATGATGGGCGGCATTCACACCGACATCAACTCGGCGGCGCCGCTTGCCGGCCTGTTTGCGGCCGGCGAATGTGCCTGCGTCAGCATCAACGGCGCCAACCGTCTCGGCTCGAACTCGCTGACGGAGACGCTTGTCTTCGGCGCCAGGGCCGGTCGCAGCGCTGTCGATTACATCCGCTCCGGCGGCCGCGATGGCGACGATCGAGCCGTTGAGAGGCAGGCCGAAGAGGCGAGAAACCGGGTCGTCGCGCTGTTCCAGAAGTCAGACGGCAAGGAAACCGTCACCGGACTGCGCAAGGAGATGAACGAGATCATGGAATGGGGCGCCGGGATCTACCGCGACGAGACGTCCTTGAAGAAGACCTGCAAGACAATCGGCGAATTGCGCGAGCGCTTTGCCGCCATCCAGCTCGAAGACAAGAGCAATGTCTACAATACGGATTTGCTCCAGGTGCTGGAACTCGGTTGTATGCTGGACGTCGCCCACGCCGTTGGTCATTCGGCGCTCAACCGGAAAGAGTCGCGCGGCTCGCACCAGCGCCTCGACATGACCGAACGCGACGACGAAACCAGCCTGAAGCACACACTGGCCTATCACGGCGGCCCGGACGATCCGCGTCTCGACTATCTTGACGTCGTCATCACAAAATCTCCGCCGGGCGAGCGAGTCTATGGGGGCGAGCCGTCATGAGCGAGCCGGTTCTCGAACTTGAAGTACTGCGGTATCGCCCGGAAACCGACCAGGACCCGGTGTTTCAGACCTATACGGTTCCTTACAACAGCGATTGGGTGGTCCTCGACGCGCTCACCCACATCAAGGATAATATCGACCGGACACTCAGTTTCCGGTGGTCGTGCCACATGGCGGTCTGCGGCAGCTGCGGTGTGATGATCAACGGCGAACCCAAACTTTCGTGCCACACATTCCTGCGCGACTATTATCCGGGAAAGGTCCGGGTGGAGCCGCTGACAAATTTTCCGATCGAGCGTGATCTGGTGACCGTCGCGGACGACTTCATGGAGAAGCTGGCCAGCGTCAAGCCGTATGTCATTACCGAGGAAGACCGGCCGGTGAGCGCCGGTGAGCATCTGCAGTCGCCGGCGGATTTGAACTCCTTCAAGCAATACACAATGTGCATCAATTGCATGCTCTGTTATGCCGCGTGCCCGCAAATGGGCCTCACACCCGATTTTGTCGGACCGGCGGCGCTGGCGCTGGCACACCGTTACAATCTGGATACGCGTGACGCCGGCCGCGAGGAGAGGCAGGAAATCGCGGCAAGCAATGAGGGTGTCTGGGACTGCACGTTTGTCGGCGCCTGTTCGCAAGTCTGTCCCAAGGCCGTCGATCCGGCCGCCGCGATCCAGCAGACGAAGATCGCCAGCACGGTCGATTGGTACAAGGCGCTACTGCCATGGGGGAAGTGATGGACCGCAGGCCCTATGTCCGCGAAATGCCGAAGTCCTGGTGGCTCGGCCAGCGCCGCTATACATTCTACATGGTCCGCGAACTGACCTGCCTGTTCATTGGCGCCTATGCCCTTGTCATCCTGGTCGGCTTGTTTCGCTTATCGCAGGGCCCGGTTGCATATGGGGCGTTTGTCGATGCGCTGCAGGGGCCGTTCGCAATTGCGTTCCATCTGCTGGCGCTTGTCTTCGCGCTGTTTCACACGGTGACCTGGTTCGGCCTGACGCCCAAGGCGATGCCGTTGCGGCTTGGTGAAAAAACGGTGCCCGGAACGGCGATCATCGTGGCGCACTATGCCGTCTGGTTCGTGGTCTCGGCCACTCTTCTGCTCGTGGCGAGGGCATAGGCATGGCTAAATCCAACAAACCAATCGTCTGGTCGCTGTTTGCTGGCGGTGGCATGATCGCCGCGTTCGTCCTACCGGCGATGATATTCATCACCGGTCTTGCCGTACCGATGGGACTGCTGCTCGAAAATGCACTTGCTTATGACCGGATGCTGGCGCTCGTCGGCAATCCGATCGGCAAGCTTGTCCTGTTTGGTGTCATATTCCTGTCGCTGTGGCACGCGGCGCACCGCCTGCGCATGACTTTGCATGACCTCGGCATCCGCAGTGGCCGGGTGGCTATGCTCGCCTGTTATGGAGTGGCCGGGTTGGCTTCAATCGCCGCGGCGGTCGTGCTTTTAAGCATTTGAAGCCGCTGCGGCGTTGCCGCAGGTGCGATTTCGTTCAGATCAATTGAACGGCGCGGCGCGTTCCATCAGTTCGTCGAGACCGGGCTCGTCCGGATTCCTTGGCTTGCCCGGATGAATGATGCTGACCTGGCAAATCTCTGCCGCCTCGACAAGCTGTCGGAAACTGCCCGCGTCGGGGTCGGCGATTTCGGCCTGCATGTCCTCATTATAGATGAACATCTTGTTGTTGATCTGCGTGCACTCATTGCAGGTCGTGCAGCGCGGCGTCTCGATATAAGCCGCATCGGGGTCGGCTGGCGCGACTTGCTCTGCATCGCTCGCGGGCGCTGCTTCAACCGTTGGTGGCGCCTCATCTGAAGCTGCCGGTGCGACGGGCTCGGCGATGGCGGGCTTGGCCAAACCGGCCTGAGGTGCCTCGCGGTCCAGCTCTTCGCGCAGGGCCTCGAGTTCCGTCTCCTTTTCCCGCTCCCAAGTCGCTCGCTCCTCAGCGAGGATGCGGCTTACATAGGGATCGTTGATGCCACCGATTTCCTGCAGGCCTTGCCAAACCTTCAGGCAACGGCGTGCTCCGCGCAGCAACTTGTCGTCGACGACGGTTTTGCGCAGAGCATTGTCGGCGTCGATCGTCCACACATAGGCTGCTTTCTCGCCGCGTTGCTCGGCCGAAAGCTGAACATGCTCATCAACCGGGACGATGGAATCATGCCATTGTGACGATGCTACCGGTATGCGGTGCTTGGCATAGCGCGCGTCGCATATGGCGAAGTCGGCATGGGTGAATGCGACTTGCTCGACGACACGCTGCTGATCCTGATCTTCAAAGGAAAGCGTGTGTTCCGGCCAGTCCCGGTCGGACTGCGGATTGTCGCCAATGCGAAAGCGAGAAACCCGATCCGGACCCGCAGCGGGATTGTAGGTGAAAGTCGGGAAAGCACGCGATTCCTTTGCCGCCGCCGCCACGAGATAGGACGGTACCCCGGAGATGGTCGGTGTCGCGCCGGAGAAAATGCTGAACAGCGCCGGGCCGTCATAGGCCAGCCCATCGCGGACCGTGTCGCGCAATCGGTAAAGGTCGGAGCTCGCCGCTTGCAACACAAAGGCGTCATTGACGCCGACGGCCATGGCGGCAAGCCGCGTACTGCCGCCGCCGAAAGAGGCGCGCGGCGGCTCTGGCGTGGGATCGCCCAGAATATCGTCGGTCTGGATCAGCACCTTGACCGGCAGACCCGAGGCAATGGCCTCAAAAGCCTGCACCGTCTCCGACGCCCCGGAGTGTCCATCGCGCAGACAGACGAGATAGGAGGGGAACAGGGCGAGTTCATCCTCGCCCAGTTCGCTCTCATCGAAATGGGCGAAGAAGGCTTCGTGCTGTGATACCCGGTAACGGTTGACGATCTCCAGTTCGGCGATCGTGATCGCCTTGATCAGGTCAACCATTTGCGGCAGCCGGTCGCGGAAAGCGTCAAGCGCCTCAGCGCAATTATCGAAAACGAAGTCAAAGGGCGCATCGCGCTCGGAGCTGTCCGCCGAGGCCCGCCCCGGCGCAAAGAAGCGCTGCGAGTTAAGCACCATCAATGTCGCGCCGATGCGCCGCCGGCGGTCCTCCGATAGTAAATTCTCGTGCGGGCCCTTGGCCAGAACGGCTGACATCGCATCAAAGTCGAAATCCGTCGCCGAGGCATCGCCGATCGCGACCTGCAGCGCCTCCGGACGACTCGCCTTGTCGGATTTCATGAAATCCGCCTTGAGGATGTCCGACAGGCTCAGGATCAGTCCCTCAACCTTCTTGCGAAAGGCTTTAGCCTTGGCCGCCTGGACTTGTTCCCAGCCATGAACGAGCAATCTAACCGGTGTTGCCTCAGTACAATCAATGACATGGCCGTCTAAAGGGCCGTCGCTGCCGAGCAGGTCTCGGGCGCGGTCGAGATCGTGCTCCAGTCGATCCTTTTCCGCATCCTCGCACGCGGTAATGAGATCGGTTTCCGTGAGCCGCCAGAGTACCGACAACAAGCCCTCAACGCCACCAAGAGCGCGCATGCGAATGCCCGTCTCGAGGCGCAGCATGTCGCGGCGCAATTGTTCGCCGCTGGCGCCAGGCGGCGCGATTTTCTGCAAAATTCCATCGAAGATGGACGACAGCGACTGCACGAAGGATTGCTCGTCATCGCTATCGACCAGCACCAGCGGGTAGTCGTAACGCAAATTCGCCAAGTCACCGTACTGCGCAAACAATGCCGGGCGCAGCTTCTCTCTGGCCGCCTGATCGCCGGTGTGCTCAGGGTCCCATTGAGTCAAGCGCGGACTTGCAAATTCCAGGGGGGCGTCATTCATGGGTCTGTTCGATCTGCTCCCTGCCGAAGCGGACTGCGTCACCGTTCGTCCGGCGCGGAATATCCCGTGCTGGCCTTGAGCGGATTCAGTTTGCCGCATCCGTGGGCTGCTCCTCCGGCCAGATGGTGAATTTGTCGAACTCCTCGTCAAGTACGGTCCTGACCAGTCCTGGCGTATTCGGCCGTTCGCCCTCGCGCAGGTCCTCGTAACAGGGGACATCGTCGTCGCGATAGAGAATGCCGACCGGGATCTCCTCGGTGAGCGAGGATACCTCCCTGGCCCGGTGAATATTACCGGGATCGTGCACCTCCTGGTTACGATAGGTCTTGGACAGGGCGGCGCTGAGCTGAATGCCGTCCTCGTGCACGAGCAGCCGTGTGCTGGCTGGGTTGCGTACCCACGGGTCGAACAGGGTGGGAAGAAATTCCGGGCATCTTTGCAGGATGCGCACGAGCGAAAATCCCTTGTGCCGATAGGCCTGCTCGATGATGTCGTAGAGCAGCTCCGGAATCCAATCCACTGCCTGCGCGATGAACGACACATTGGCAACGCCGAGACTGGTGGTCAGCGGATTGATCGGATCAAGCCAGGTGCCCGATGGTGTCGTATTGCTCTTCAGTCCGCGCGGCGAGGTCGGCGAGGCCTGTTTTTTTGTCAGCCCGTAGACCTGGTTGTCGTGCAGCAGCACGGTCATGTTCATGTTGTAGCGGATGGCGTGGATCCAGTGCGCGGCGCCGATGCTGCAGCAATCGCCGTCGCCGGTGGAAACGAAGACATGCAGGTCCGGCCGGCGCATCTTGATACCCTCCGCGACCGGCAGCGCGCGGCCGTGCAGGCCGTGAAAGCCGTAAGCATTCATGTAATGCGGCAGGCGGCTCGAACAGCCGATGCCTGACACGAACACCGTTTTTTCCGGCGGCAATTGTTCGTCGCGACACAGGCGCTGAACGGCGGTCAGAATGCCGTTGTCGCCACAGCCTGTGCACCAGCGCGGCGAAATATCGCTTTGATAGTCCTGAAGGCTGTAGTGCTCGTCGATGGTTCGCAACAGGCATTCAGTCAGGGGAGCGGACATGATCGTTACCTCATCCCGTTCATTGCATCGCGGGCGACCGTGGCGATCGTTCCCGGCTTGATCGGCTGGCCGCGCACCTCGCCCCAGCAATCGACGTCGACAAGGAATCGCGACCGCAAGAGCATGGCCAGCGCCGTATAGCGGCGGTTCTCGCCGTCGATAAGACCATCATCGAACTGGTCGCACCAATTGTTTTCGATGGTCATGACCTTTTTGAAACGGTGCAGCACGTCTTCGATGCCGGAGGCCATGGGCTGAAGGAATTTGAAATGCATGGCGGAGACTGCCTGGCCTTCTTCGCGCAGTCGCGTGACCGCTTCCTCGATTGCGCCCTTGGTGCTGCCCCAGCCGACAAGCAGCAAGTCGCCTTCCTCACCGCCGAACAGGGCCGGAGCTTTCAGGGTCTTCTGGAAGGCGGCAAGTTTCAGGCCGCGATGGCGGATGCCTTCCTGATTGATGTCGGGGTCGTAGGCAACGTGGCTGTCGCGGTCATGCGCCAGCCCGGTCAGGCAGTGCATGCCGTTCGGCTGGCCGGGAATGAACCGTGTCGCAAGCCCCGTCTTGGGATCCCAGTCATAGGGCCTGGCGCCGCTTGCAATGGCACTTTGGTCAACCGGTGGGGCAAGCCATTGCTCGCTGAAGTGCGGCCGCGGAAATGGCTGCTGCGCCGTCGCCAGGCTGGCGTCAGTCAGTACGACGACGACCATGTTGAAGGTCTCGGCGATCTTGCGCGCGGTGATGACGGAATAGAAGCAATCCTCGATGGTCGAGGCTGCCATGACGATCTTCGGAGCGTCGCCGTGACCGCCGAACATGGCGGCGAACAGATCGCCCTGTTCCACCTTCGTCGGCTGACCAGTACTCGGGCCGCCGCGCTGCACGTCAATCACGACCAGCGGGATTTCGCTCATCACCGCCAGGCCGATGACCTCCTGTTTCAGCGACAGGCCCGGGCCGGAGGTGATGGTGAGGGCGCATTTCCCGGCATAAGAGGCGCCGACCGCGAAAGCACAGGCGGCGATCTCGTCCTCCGCCTGATGCACCACGCAGCCGACTTTTTCGAAGATTTCGCTCAAGTAATGCGAGGCCGAGGTGGCCGGCGTGATCGGGTACATGGCGCACACCTCCATGCCGGAGGCGACGACGCCGAGCGCAAGAGCGGTGTTACCATTGACGACGATTTGCGGCTCGCGCGGCCGGGACGCGGGAATCGTGAACTTGATGTCGAGATTGGCCTTGGCCCAGTTCCAGCCGGCCTCAAGCAGTTCGATGTTGCGCAGAGTGATCTTCTCATCCTTCTTGCGGAAGGTGAAGCGAACCTGCTCTCGCGCCAGTTCCAGGTCCATTGAGTAGATGGAGCACAGCATGCCGAGCGCGAACATGTTCTTTCCGCGCCGCGGATCGGGCACCAGCTTGAGGCACTCTTCTTCCATCGGCACTTCGTGCAGCCGGTAGCCGCTGGCGGTCAGCTCGTCGCAGACGGTGGCATAGGCGGCCGCGATGTCGGCATCCTGGTCGGTGCGCCATTTGTCTTCCAGGAGGATGATGCAGTCCTGATTGAGTTCGTTGGCGCGCACGCGGCTCAGCAGCACCTGTTCATTGAAGGCGATGACGAGATCGGCGCCGTCGCCGCCATTGGTGACACGCTCGGAGGCAAGGCGAATGCGATTGCCGCTGGCGCCGGCGATGCTGCGCGCAGGCGGCTGGATCTCGGCCGGGATGATCTCCACCGTCCAGATGCCGTTTCCCGTCCGCGCCGCGAGGGCGCCGAAGGACTGGCCGCACC
>CALZIL010000142.1:7508-11879 GCA_945787495.1 uncultured Afifella sp.
ATCCTGGCCGGCCTTGGCCGCGCGTTTGCGCCTGACCACCGGGCCTTCGCTGGGCGGCAATGGTGGATGCTTCAATTCCTGGTCAATCTTCATGGTCTTTTCGGAATCCCGTCCGTTGCTATCCGGCGAGCCTGATTGGCGAAAAATTCCTCTCCCCAAGGTCGATGCCGAACAGCGTTCCCGCGCAGCCAACCTGCTCAGATCGATACTTCGCCTCGCTGTCGCGGATGCCGAGATAGGTCTTGATGCTGCGCGCCGCCCGCCGCCCGGCGCCCATCGCCAGGATCACGGTGGCCGCGCCAGTAACGATGTCGCCGCCGGCATAAACGCCGGCAATGGAGGTAGCAAGCGTCTCGTTTGCGTCGATATATCCCCACTTGTTGAGCCCGAGCTTGGAAGTCTGGCCGAGGATCGGGTTGGCCTTTGTGCCGATGGCGTAAACGACCATGTCGGTCTCAAATTCGAACTCGCTGCCCTCGATCGGTACCGGCCGGCGCCGGCCGGAATCATCGGGTTCGCCAAGCTCCATGCGCAGACAGCGCATGGCGCGAACATTGCCGGCGCCGTCGTCGAGGATCTCCACGGGGGCGGTGAGCCAGTGGAACTCAATCCCTTCTTCCTGCGCGTGATGCAATTCCTCCAGGCGCGCCGGGCTTTCGGCCTCGGTACGCCGGTAAACGCAGTGGACTTTTTCCGCGCCGATGCGCAGCGCGACGCGCATGGCGTCCATCGCGGTATTACCGGCGCCAATGACCGCGACCTGCCGCCCCATATGCATCGGCGTGTCGAAGTCCGGGAACTTGCCGGCCATCATCAGGTTGCAACGTGTCAGCATTTCGTTGGCGGAGAGGACACCGTTCAGGGTTTCTCCGGGAATGTTCATGAAATTCGGCGCGCCCGCACCGGTGCCGATGAAAACCGCATCGAAGCCCATTTCGTCGCGCATCTGCTCGATCGTGAACAGCCGTCCGACGAGGGTGTTGCACTCAATGGTGACGCCGAGCCGCGTGATATTGGCGATTTCCGCATCAACAACGTCGTTCGGCAGGCGGAATTCCGGGATGCCGTAGCGCAGGACGCCGCCCGGCTTGTGTAAAGCCTCGTAAATCGTGACATCGCATCCGGCCTTGGCGAGATCGGCGGCGCAGGCGAGCCCGGCCGGGCCGGAGCCGACAACGCCGACCTTGTGCCGGACCGGTTCGATATGGGGCAGGGTATTCCAGTTATTTTTTATCGCCTCATCGCCGAGCCAGCGCTCCAAACGGCCGATGGCGACCGGCTCGAGCGTTTCGCCGACCGGGCAGACGCCCTCACACTGGTTCTCCTGCGGGCACACGCGGCCGCAGATTGCCGGCAGCAAATTGGAATCGGAGAGGATGTCATAGGCGCCGCGATAATCCTTTTCCTCCATCTTGACGATGAAGCCAGGGATATCGATGCCGACCGGGCAACCCGCGACGCAGGCCGGATTCGGACATTCCAGGCAGCGGGCGCATTCGTGCAGCGCATCTTCCAAGCTAAAGCCGCAGGCGACCTCCTTAAAGTCGTCAACCCGCTCCTCGGCGGCCCGAACCGGCATTGGGGCGCTCTTTTGCGGGATTGTTCGGATCGTTTTCTTTGCCATGATCACACCGTGCCGGTTGTCTGTCCCGCCTGCTCGAGGCGTTTGCAGTTCTCATTCCAACGTTCCATCGCCGCCCGCTCATCTTCGGTAAAGCGGCGAAGCCGGTTCATGAGATCGTCAAAATCGACCGTGTGTCCATCGAAATCTGGTCCGTCAACGCAGGCGAACTTCATCTCGCCGCCGACCCGGACCCGGCAGCCGCCGCACATGCCGGTACCATCGACCATGATCGGATTGAGGCTGACCATCGTCCTGATGCCGTGCGGGCGGGTCGTCTCGGCGCAGGCCTTCATCATCACCGGCGGTCCGATGGCGACAACCTCGTCAACGTCCTCGTGGTGCTCGATCGCCGATTTGAGGCCGTCGGTGACCAGGCCCTTGATGCCGGCCGAGCCATCGTCGGTGCAGATGATCAGCTCGTCGCAGCAGCTGCGGAACTTGTCTTCCCAGAAGATAAGATCTTTGCTCCTGAAGCCGACGACACCGATGACATAGGCGCCGTTTTCCTTGAATGCGCGGGCTTGCGGAAAGACCGGCGCGACGCCGAGGCCACCACCGACGCACACGACCTTGCCGACGTCGGCGACATGGCTGGGCGCACCCATCGGTCCAACGAGGCCGTAGAGAGCGCTGCCAGTCTGGCAGGTTTGCTGCATCTGCCGGGTCGTCTTGCCGACCGCCTGCACGACCAGGGTTATTGTCCCCTTGTCGCGGTCGAAATCGGCGATGGTGAGAGGGATCCGCTCGCCGTGTTCATCGACGAGGGCGATGACGAACTGGCCTGGCCGTGCCGCTCTGGCCATCGCCGGGTGGCACACTTCCAGCAGAAATGTGGTGTCGGAAAAGTCCTGTCGATCGATGATCTGGAAATCGGACATGGCATCAGCCTCGTGGCTCAAATCCGGCGGCGGAAGCTGCTTGACCGTCGAGACGCATTTGAGACCGGAATTTCGCTTTCTATGATGCTAATTTAACACCAATCTTCAAAGCCTTTATCTATTGTTTAGACTTTTTCCAGCCTTGACTTGCATCAAGGCCGCCTGTGTCGGATTGACGCAACCAACGAGTGATTCTGACCTGCGTGCTTAACGCCGCCATTCCTCGCTTTCAATCAACAATGCAGCCGTTGTGTTCATTGATAATTGATCCTCATCATGTCGCGAGGGGCCATTTGATGGTTTTGTCAATCAGGTCCCGGGGACAATCCGGGAAACTCCGATAATGGAGGATGATATGGCAATGAAAGTCACCGCTGCCCAGATCCGCTCGCGAATCGAAGCCAATGCCGACGACTATGCGGCGGAAATGCTGCCGCCGGATTCGTTTGCCCGTCACGCATTTGAAAACAAGCCCTATCCGGCGATCAAGCGGGCCAAGACGCCGGCCGATGCCGACAAGGCGGAATGCGAAAAATGGGGTCTGACCGCCGACGAGTGGGCGGAGGAGATGGCCGCAGCGCGGATCGCCCTGGCGCATGACATGAAGCTCGATCTGATCATGAAGGGTATCACTCCGGCGATGTGAGCCTGACACGGCGCGGCACTGCCATGGCGGCCACGTTTAAACCATGGCTACCGCGACAAATGTGCCGCGCCCGAACGAATCTCTGAAGCCAAACGCAACAGCATCCGTTCAATCATACATGCCGATGCCGTTTGGCTGGATAAAGGCCTTGCGCGCATGATCCGGCTTGATCTTTCCCGCCAGTGCGCGGCTCATCCATTCCGCAACAAAGTGAAATGTACCGTGCCCCGCAAGTGCCTTTGGCGCACGGATGGAATGGAATTCGTCCTCAAAGATCCACATTTCCTTCGGGCAGGTCAGCGCTTCGTAGACCGCTTCGGATTCCTCAAGCGGATTGAGCGAATCGAATTCTCCGGTTGCCATGAGAACGGGGCAGGCGATCCGTTCGGCATGACCCTTTAAAGTGATCCCTTCGCACATCGCATCGAATGCGTCTTCGTCCTCCATCCCGGCCATGGCCATAAACACCTGTTTGAACCGGATCGGGGCTTCATCGAATATCGTCAGGCGGTCCCAGTAATAACAGGCAACGGCGCCAGCGATTGCGGCAAACCTTGGTTCTTCGGCCGCCGCGCGCATCGACCAGAACGTCCCGAAACTCCGCCCGGCAATCCCGATCCGGCTTTCGTCGACGTCATCGCGTTTTGCAAGAAATTCAAATGAAGCCCTGGCCGCGTCGACGTGATTGGTTGCGTTGACATAGATCCCCCGTTGCAGCGCTTCACCTTGCCCCGGGCCGTCGATCGCAAGGACATGCATGCCGCGCTTGTGAAACTCATTTGCCAGCGGGTTCGGCCAATTTTCCTTGGTGTTGTCCATGCCGGGAATAAAGACGACCGCCGGCGCCGGTGCTTCGCTCGGGCAAAGGTGCAGAATGGCGGGAACCGATCCGCCTTCATACGGAATCTCGACGATCTCTATCGGGTAGTCCGCCAGTTCATAGACACGGCTCGCGCAACTCTTGGCCTTGGCGTATAGCTCCCAGCGTTTTTCGCCGAGGGGAAAAACCGAATAATGCTGTGCTTCCCGGTAGTGTTCCGATGCCGCGCGATAGAGCACCCGCGCGTTCAGGACATCGCCGTGCGCAAAAGCGGCGTCGGCAAGACGTTCCGCATCGGCCGCACGCCTGGCCATAAACTTCGTGGCCATGAGGAAGCTTTTGACTTGTTGTGGCATTTGACGCGCATCCATTTCGTAATGGACGGCGCGGCCTGTCGTTTTTA
>CALZIL010000143.1 GCA_945787495.1 uncultured Afifella sp.
GAAGCCGAACCACGGCCGGCAATGGTCGCGCCGGTTCTGGAGACCGACGAGGACGATGCGCCGGTCACCTCGTCGATCGAACAGGATGTTGCCGCGCAGGAGGCCACCGCCCAGCAGCAGCAGCGCAGCGAAACCGCATCGCTGATCGCGGCGATTCGCGGCATCGAGCCGCAGCGCGGCAGCGAGGCCGAAGCCGATCACCCGGCCGAGACCATGGCAGAGACCATGCCGGCAGCCGGGCCGTCCGATTTCGAACCGGCAACCGCGCCGGATATGGCCGAGCCGGATATGGCCGAGCCGGATATGGCTGAGCCGGATATGGCCGAGCCGGATATGGCTGAGCCGGATACGGCCGAGCCGGGCATGACCGCCCCGGAAATAAGTGCGCCGGAAATAGACGCGCCGCAGATGACCGACCCGGTCACAGCCGCCGAGCATGAACCGGAAGCCGGATTTGAATCCGGCGCCGCAACCCTGTCGGCCGCCATAGCCGATCCGGCAACTGAAGCCATGTCCGATGCCGGCGCCAGCCAGCCGGCCCTGGCCGGAACGCTCGATGTCACGCCGGAGCCGCATGACGCCATTGCCGCCGTTCCGCCGCAACCGGCCGAACCGGCCGAACCGGCCGAAACGCCGAGCACGGGCAGCCAGAGCCTTCTTGGACGCCTGACCTCAAGCCAGCTCTTGAAACGCGCCACGGGCGGCAAGTCGGAATCCTTCACGCCGGACCCCGATGACGGCGACGATCCCGATGCTCTGCTGGAGCCGGGTACCGATGGGCCGATGAGGTCGGATCTTGATGGCGCGCCCAGTTCGGATACGGCGGTGTTGTCAGGCGACCGGTCGGACGATGCCGCAAGCCGGCAAGCCGGCGCCGCAAGCATTGAGAATTCAGCGCCGGGGACGGGATTTGTCCTCGCCGGCGATGGCGAAGGCGAAGGCGACAAGGTCAATGATTTCCTCGCCGCCGCCCGCCGTGCCGCCCGTGCCGCGGTGATCGAGGCAGCCGAGGCTGAGCGCTACGCAGAGGAACACAAACCGGCCAATGCGCTGAACCAGGTCATGGTGACCGTCAGCGCCAATCGCAAATTTATTCTGGCCGGTGCTGTCATCCTCGCAGTGGCTTTTGCCGCCTGGCAATATCTGCAAGGCCGCGATGGCGTCGCTGTGCCGCAAATGGCCCAGATACAGCAAGAGACACCGCAGGCCACGCCGCAGGAGACAGTGCAAGCCACGCCGCAGGAGGCGGCTGCACCCGCAACGCCGGCCGGGATGGAAAGCGCGCCTGGCATTGCCGAACCGACAAGCGAAGTGACCTTCGCCGATCCCAGCGTCCAGCCCGATCAGTTCCGCGCACGAGAGGCCGGCGCGGATTCTCAGGCCACTGAATTTGCCGCGCCGCCGGCCCCTGCTCTGGTTCCGCCTCCGGCTGCGATCGATATGGACACGCTGTTCGCCGCGCAACAGGGCAACCGCGACAGCCAGTTCGAAGCCGGCCTTGCCTATGCCCGCGGTCTCGGTGTGACGAAGGATTATGTCGAAGCCTACAAATGGTTTGATCTTGCCGCCCGTTCCGGCGACCCGCAGGCCGGGGCGCGCCGCGACGCGCTTGCCAAGGTCATGGCGCCCGGCGATGTCGAGAAGGGGCGCGCTGCCGCCGCGGCGTGGTTCATAGCCTCCGCGCAAGATGGAGTCCGCGACAACCAGTTCAGAGCCGGCCTTGCCTATGCCCGCGGCCTCGGCGTGGAGCAGGATTATGTCGAGGCTTACAAATGGTTTGAACTTGCCGCCCGTGCCGGCGATCCGCAGGCCGGGGCGCGCCGCGATGCGCTTGCCAAGGTGATGTCGGCTGTTGATCTGGATATGGCAGCCGCGGCACTCGCTGCCTACGGGCCGGCGCCGCTCGATCCGGCGGTAAATGTTGCCTCCCAACCGGGCAATGATGCCAGCGACGAACCGATGGCGAGCGAAGAACCGGCGGCGCCGGCGATCGATCTGAGCCTTATTCCGGCTTCAATCGGCACCGACACGCTGCGCGCGGCCGCCATTACCGGCAATCATGATGCCGAGTTTGAGGTGGCGACACGTTACGCCGATGGCCGGGGTGTCGCGCAGGACCTGGAGCGTGCGGTCTTCTGGTATACGCGCGCCGCCGATGGCGGCCTTGCCCCGGCGCAATATCGCCTCGCCTCCATCTATGAGAAGGGCATCGGCGTCCGGCGCAATCCGCGCAGCGCGCAGGGATGGTATCGCCGCGCCGCCCAGGCGGGCAACGCCAAGGCGATGCACAATCTCGCCGTCCTGTTCGCCGAAGGCGCAGCCGGCAAACCCGACCTCGCCGCCGCCGGCACCTGGTTCAAAAAGGCCGCCGAGCACGGTGTCCGCGACAGCCAGTTCAATGCCGGTATTCTTTATGCCCGCGGTCTTGGTGTGGAGCAGGACTTTATCGAAGCCTATAAATGGTTTGCCGTTGCCGCCCATTCCGGCGACGAACAGGCCAAGGCGCGGCGTGAGGCGATCGCTCAGGCGATGTCGGCCGAACGTCTGGCCGAAGCGCGCGCGGCGGTGGAAGCCTTCAAGCCAGCGCCGCTCGATCCGGCCGCCAATGTTGTGTCTCAGCCGGACGGTGGCTGGGGTGAACCGGCTGCCGCCGGAGAGCCAGGCAAGGTAAGCCTCAATGCGCCGAACCTCATCGAACAGGCCCAGAGCCAGTTGACCCGGATCGGCTTTGATCCCGGTCCGGCAGATGGCAGGCTTGGTCCAAAGACGCGCCAGGCGGTGGAGGCGTTTCAGGCCGCTGCCGGTCTTGACGTAACCGGCAAGATTGACGCCGCTCTGGTGAAAATGCTCCAAAGCCGCCAGATCTGAGAATGCCCGCGGGCTAGAGCACTTTTGACTCCATCAAACGACCACGAGTTAGTCAAAAGTGCTCTAAATTACGCCGCGATGATTTGACACGCGGCGTAAACCGGCGCTTATAAACGTTCCAGACTCCCATCTGAAAAAGCCGTTCAGAATCGAGCGCGGCCTTGCAGTTCTATCTCCCGATCGCGGAACTTTCCGTCAACATATTCACGATCCTGGGCATGGGCGCGGCGGTCGGTTTTTTGTCCGGCATGTTCGGCGTCGGCGGCGGCTTCCTGATGACGCCGCTGCTGATTTTCATCGGCATCCCGCCACCGGTTGCAGTTGGCACGGAAGCGAGCCAGATCGCCGCCTCGTCCTTTTCCGGCGTGCTGGTTCATTTGCGGCGCAAATCGGTCGACATCAAGCTCGGCACCGTGCTGCTGATCGGCGGTGTTGTCGGCTCGTTCTTCGGCATCATGCTGTTCCGGTTCCTGCGTGACGCCGGCCAGCTCGATCTGATCATCGCCCTGTCCTATGTGATTTTCCTGGGCATCGTCGGCTCGCTGATGCTGGTGGAAAGCCTGCGCGCCATCGGCCGGTCGCGCAAGACCGGTGCGCCGCCGCCTTTGCGCAGACCCGGCCAGCATCTGTGGATCCACCGGTTGCCTTTCAAGATGCGTTTCAAGCGCTCCAAGCTCTATGTCAGCGCCGTGCCGGTGCTGGTGCTCGGCGCCCTGGTCGGCGTGCTGGCTTCCATCATGGGTGTCGGCGGCGGCTTTATCATGGTGCCGGCGATGATCTATCTGTTGAAAGTGCCGACCAATGTCGTCATCGGCACCTCGCTGTTCCAGATCATGTTCGTCACCGCTTTCACGGCCGTCATGCAGGCGGCGACGAATTTCACCGTCGACATGCTGCTCGCGGTCACGCTGATGGTCGGCGGTGCCATCGGCGCCCAGTTCGGCGCACAGATGGGCCAGAAACTGCGCGGCGAGCAACTGCGCGCGCTGCTGGCCATTCTGGTGCTTGGAGTCGGCGTCCGCTTTCTGATGACGCTCGTCATCCAGCCCGACAGTCTCTACTCCATCGCGGCGGGGGCGCACTGATGCTTTCGATGCTCCGCTTGACTGTCATCACGCTCTTGCTGGCGCCGCAACTGGCCGGCGCGGAAAGCCTTGTCTCCTCGCTTTCGGACGAGGCGATCGAGATCACTTCCAGTTTCACCGGCAGCCGCATTGTCGTATTTGGTGTCGTTCGCGACGAGCAGGAGACGCTGGACGAAGCCGAGTACGAGATCGCCATTGTCGTCCAGGGGCCGGAAAGCGAAATCGTTGCCCGGCGCAAGGATCGGATTTTCGGACTGTGGATCAACGCCGCTTCGCAGCCGTTCTTCAAGGTACCGTCCTACTATGTCGTTCACATGAGCGAGAATTTTTCACTTGTCGCGAGCGAGGAACTTGTCGCGCAATACAAGCTCGGCCTCGCCAATCTCAATTTTGTGCGCTCGGCCTATTCGCCCGAAGCCCGCGGTTTCGCCGATGCCGTGATCGATATTCGCAGGCGCGAAAACCTGTTCGCCGAGCGGCCCGCCGCCGTCGCTTTCCTGGCGCCGAACGTCTTCCGCACGACGTTTTTCCTGCCCGCAATCGTTCCGGTCGGCACCTACCGGGTCAGCGTCTTTCTGTTCCGTCAGGAAAAACTGCTGGCGGCCAAGACCGAGAACCTGGATATCGCCAAGACCGGTCTCAGCGACAACATCGCCAGGTTTGCAAGGGCCCAGGGCGCGCTCTACGGCATCATGACGGTCGGCCTTGCCCTGTTCATCGGCTGGTTCGCCGGCGTCATCTTCCGCCGCAGCTGACAGGTGCCGATGGCCAACCGGCTGACGGCTTGATCCAGCATGTCACCGGCCGGCGATTAACGACGATGAGGACGTGTCCATGCCTGCACACGAATCGGCGCCATTCATATCGCGTATCCTGGACGTCATTGAAGGCGACATCGTTCCGCTGACAGCCGCGGGCGTGGCACGTGGCGACAAGGTTTTCGGCGCCGCGATCGTCCTGAAATCCGATCTCTCGCTGGTCGTCGCCGCGACCAACAATGAAACCGTCAATCCGCTGTTTCATGGCGAAATCGCCGCGATCAACGCCTTTCACGCCATTCCAGCCACCGAACGGCCGGCCAGCCGCGACTGTCACTTCATTTCCACCCACGAGCCGTGCTCGCTCTGCCTTTCGGCCATCACCTGGACCGGTTTTGACAATTTCATCTATCTGTTCGGTTATGCCGATACCCGCGATGCCTTCAACATTCCGCACGATCTGAAGATCCTTGCCGAGGTCTTCGGCATCCAGGACGGCCAATATGCCCGCAACAACGCCTATTGGACGAGCCAAAGCCTCGCCGGCATGATCGGTGACTGCGCCGAACCGGTGCGGGCAGGCCTTGCCGACCGTATTGCGACGATCGCCGGGGTCTATGACGACATGTCGGGCATTTATCAGGCATCGAAAGGCGGCGACACCATCCCGCTCGCCTGACCGGTCAGGCAGCAGCTCGTTTGCCGCTCAATCGGGTCGCAGCGCCGAACGTGCGACGGCGTAGACGCGGCTGCGGCCGAGCAAGAATGCGCGCATACCGCGATCGCCGAACAGGCCGGCAAAGGCGTGGTCGAGAACGTTGAGCCCGCCGGTCAGGATGCCGAAAGCCGGCAGGATCAGCCTTGTCCCATCGCTGACGAAGGCCCGCCGGCGCACCGAGCGGCCGTGGCGGCGCACCTTGGCGGCGGGATGCAAATGGCCGGCGACTTCGCCGCGGCCGGCACCGGCTTGCGGTTCATGGCGCAGGGTCAGGCCGTCGGCGATGATGACATCGGCGCGTTTCCCGGGCAGGTCTGCCGGCAGGGCCGGGTCGTGATTGCCGGATATCCACACCCACTCGCGTCCTGCCTGCAGCATGCCGAGCCGCGCCTTCTCGTGCCCACCCAGCCGGCCGGCGCCGCCCTCGTCATGAAAGGAATCGCCCAGGCAGATGACCCTGGCCGGATTGCGTCGCAGGATCAGCCGCGCCAGCGCGCTCAGCGTCGCGGCGCTGTCATAGGGCGGCAGAAAGACGCGGCGGCGGGCCAGCGCCGAGGCTTTTTCCAGATGCAGGTCGGCGACGACCAGCGTCCGGCTCGCCGGCAGCCACAGGGCGCCGGCCGGATCGAGCGCGATATCGGCGCCGGCAAAGCGCATGCGCAACTCAGCCATGGCCCCGCTTGTGTCCGGCGTCTCCGGTTCCGGCGCCAGTGAAAAGGCCGGCTGCGTCATTGTCTGCCTCTCCCAGCGCCTCGGCAACGAGATCGGCCGAGGCGTCGGCCAGAATGTCCTCCTGCGCCTCGCCGAAGACCGGCTCCTTGCCGATCGACAGCATGATCGGCACCGAGAGCGGCGAAATGCGCGCAAGCCTTTGATGCACGATTCGCCCCTTGATGCGGAAGAGCATTTCGCCGAGCCGGCGAATATCAAGAAGCCCGGTGGCGGCATCGGCGCGAGTCGCCTGCAATAGGATATGGTCCGGCTCGTGCGCCCTGAGCACGTCATAGATGAGGTCGCTGGAGACGGTGACCTGCCGGCCGGTCTTTTCCTGGCCCGGATGCCGCCGTTCGATCAGCCCGGAAATGATGGCGGCGTTCCTGAAAGTGCGTTTCAAGAGGTACGAATCGGCCAGCCACGCCTCCAGATCGTCGCCCAGCATATCTTCATCGAACAGCGCTTCCAGCGACGGCTTGCCGGCTTCAAACAGCGCGCCCATGTCGCGCAGCCCCCACACGGCGAGGGCATAATCGGAGGCGACGAAACCGAGCGGCCGCGCGCCCGCCCGTTCCAGCCGCCGGGTCAGAAGCATACCGAGCGTCTGGTGCGCCAGCCGGCCCTCAAATGGAAAGGCGACGAGATAGAACCTGTCATTGCGCGGAAAGGTTTCAACCAGCAGCTCGTCCTTGCCCGGCAGAAGCGACTTGACCTGCTGGATGGCCAGCCAGTCGCGCACCTGGGCCGGCAGTTTCGACCAGCTGTCGGGATCGGCGAGCATTTCCCGCACCACCTCGGCGAGATAGGTGGACAGCGGAAACTTGCCGCCGGCATAGGACGGCACGCCGGCGTCCTGGCTGTCGGAGCGGGTGACATAGGCCTCGTTTTCGCGGATGCCCTCAAAGCGCAGCATGGTGCCGGCGAACTGAAACGTGTCGCCCTGCACCAGCTGCTCCAGAAAATATTCCTCGACCTTGCCGAGCACCCGGCCGCCGCGGCCGATAGCGCCGCGCCGCCTGACCAGCCGCACATTGAGCATCGGCGCTTCGACGATGGTGCCGATATTCAGCCGGTATTGCTGGGCGATATCCGGATGGGCAATCGTCCACAGCCCGTCCTTGCGCTTCCTGATCCGCGCATAGCGTTCATAAGTTTTCAGCGCATAGCCGCCGGTGGCGACGAAATCGACGGCCCGTTCAAAAGTCTCCCAATCAAGATCGCGATAAGGCTCCGCCGTGGTGATTTCGTCATGCAGCGCCACCGCGTCGAACGGCGCGGCCACCGCCATGCCGAGGATGTGCTGGCACAAAAC
>CALZIL010000144.1 GCA_945787495.1 uncultured Afifella sp.
GGATCTCGGCGCGCTGGTTGCGATCGGCCTGCTCGGCATTTTCATGCGGCGGTTCGAATGGCCGCGCCCGGCCTTCCTGATCGGCTTCGTCCTGTCTGACCAGGCCGAGGTCTACACTTATCAGGCGACACAAATCGCCATGTCAAAGTTCCGCCGCAGCACGGAAGCCGGGCTTGACTATCTCTTGTCACCGACGGTGATCATTCTGATCATCATCACGGTCGTCTCGGTGTGGCTTGGAAGCCGGCAGAAAGTGACCGTTGGCGAGACAGCGGGAAACAAGAAACCCGCGCGTCTTTCAAAAACCGCGCCGGTCGTCTTTGCCGCACTCGTTACCGGGTTTATGGGGCTGATGTTTCTCGACGCGTTGTCACTGTCTGTGTTGATCGACAAGGTGTTTCCGATCGCTCTATCGGCCTTTGCGGCGCTGGGCGGATTGCTCTTGCTTGTCCAGATGTGGCGCAGCGAGCCCGGCAGTACGCTTTTTGCTGACGCTGAAGCGACGGGTGAGGACTCCAGCGCGCCGCATGGTCTGTGGCCGACGCTTGCCTGGTTTTTCTCGCTGCTTGGGATTACCGCGCTGTTCGGCTTCCTAATTGCCCTTTCGATCTTTTTCGTGGCGTTTTTCGGCTTGCGCGAGGGGCTTGGCTGGGGCCGGATCATGCTGCTGACGACTTGTGGTATCGGTCTGCTGCTGTTCATGGCTGGTGCGCTTAATCGTGACTTTCCGCCTGGCCTGCTGCAGTCGTACTTCGATCTGCCCTGGCCATTCCGCTGAGGTGAGATAATGAGCCAGAGAGCCATTCCGGCGATCATGATGCGCGGCGGCACATCGCGTGGCCCGTATTTCAACGCCGCCGACCTGCCGGAGGATCGCGAGACGATTGCCAAGGTGCTGGTCGCGGCCATGGGCGCCGGCGCGCCGCTTCAGGTCGACGGCATTGGCGGCGCGGCGCCGACGACCAGCAAGGTCGCCATGTTGTCGCGCTCCGATCACGAGTGGGCGGAAATCGACTATTTCTTCGCCCAGGTCCATGCCAGCGAGGCGTCGGTGGATTTCAAGCCAAGTTGCGGCAATATCCTCGCCGGAGTCGGCCCGGCCGCAATCGAAATGGGGCTCGCCGAGGCGCAGAATGGCGAAACCAGGGTCCGCATCCACAACGTCAATACCGGCGCTTTGATCGAGGCGGTCGTGCAGACCCCCGGCGGCACTGTCACTTATGATGGCGACGCGCGGATCGACGGTGTGCCCGGAACAGCGGCGCCGATCGTCCTGAATTTCATGGATGTCATCGGCTCCAAGACCGGTAAGCTGTTCCCGACAGGGCAGCGTATCGACGAAATCGACGGCATTGCGGTGACCTGCATCGACGTTGCCATGCCGATGGTCATTGCGCGGGCGGAAAGCTTTGGCCTGAGCGGCCATGAAAGCCGGCAAGACCTGGACGACAACCGCGCCTTCTATGCCCGCATGGAGCCGATCCGCCGCGAAGCGGGGGAACGCATGGGGCTTGGCGATGTGTCGGAGAGCGTCGTGCCGAAATTCGGGCTGCTTGCGCCGCCAATTTCCGGCGGAACGCTTGCAGGTCGTTACTTCATGCCGTGGGACGCCCACCCGACTTTTGCCGTGACCGGCTCGATCTGCACCGGTTCGTGCGTGCTGGCGCCGGGCACCGTGGCAGACGGGTTGATCGACAAGCCGGATGGGTCGCCGGTGACAATCGTCATCGAGCATCCTTCCGGGCAGATCGACGTCGTATTCGATTATGCGATCAAGGATGGTGACTTCGACCTGCGCTCCGCCGGGGTGTTGCGGACGGCGCGCAAGCTGTTTGCCGGAAACCTGTTCATCCCGGCCGGGGTCTGGCCGTAATGCCAGTGACGTGCCCTGGATGGCGACGATCCTCGCCTGCATGGCCGTTAACCGAATTGAATATTATTCAAAAATCTCTGTTGAATTTTTCGTTTTATCGAATTAAAACACCTTATGCGACATTGTTTGCAGTGTTCCGGCCCGTTGATGCCGGTCAAGCTGGCCTGTCCTGATTGCGGCATGGTCTATGCGGGAAAAATGCGCGCGCCGCGGCTGGCGCGGCTCAGTCCCGAGGGACTTGACCTCGCCGAGCGGCTCATTCTCGCCGGCGGCAATCTGAAGGATGTCGCCGGCGATGTCGGCATCAGCTATCCGACGCTCAGGCGGCGGGTCGATACGCTGATTGAAGAACTGGAAAGCCTGAAACAGGACGATCAGAATGCTGTGGAGGGCATTTTATCGGAAATCGAAAGCGGCGCCTTGCGGCCGGAGGAAGGCGCGCGGCTGATCAAGGAAGTCCATGGATCACTCTAACCAAGACAGGATCCGGCGGATGGCCGACGACGGCGTGATCAGCCCGCAGCAGGCGGAGATGTTGCAGGCGAGCCTTGCGTCCGGCGATCAGCGCGGCGGTGAACGGCGCGGCGCAGGACGCAAGCGCCATGCCGGTCTGGTCACCTGGGGCGTTGTCGCCGGCATGGTTCTTGGCACGGCTGCGCTCATATGGTTCACCGGTGGGACCGGTGACGGAACAGGGGCAGGGCCGGCTGAAGTCCAGTCGGTCGCCGAATCCCTCAACAAGTCCGATGGAGCAGGGCAGATGAATCGATCGGTATTGGCGTCTTTCGTCGTCGCATTGTTTGTCGCCGTGGCGGCGGGCATCGGGCTGTGGAGCTACAACAGCCTGGTCGCCAAGGAGGAGCGGGTGTTTTCGGCCTGGGCGCAGGTGGAAAGCACCTTGCAGCGGCGCGCCGATCTCGTTCCGCGGCTGGTCGAATCGGTTTCGCGATTTATCCAGCACGAGCGCGAAACTCTTCAGGGCGTGACGGAAGCCCGCGGCGGATCGGCAACCGATTCCGGGGACGACCTTGCCGCCGCGATCGACGATCTCGCCAAAGCCGGCGCGGCATCGGCGGACGTGCTGGCCAAGGGCGACGAGGCGATCGTGGAAACGCAGGACATGCTGGAAAGCCTGGCCGAGGCGCAGGCGCGCATGGGCCGCTCGATCCGCACCCTGCTGGCGACGGCGGAAGCCTATCCGGAACTGCGGTCCTCCGATCAGTTCCTGGAGCTGCAGTCGCAGCTGGAGGGCACGGAAAACCGCATCAATGTCGCGCGCCTGCGCTTCAACGAGACGGCTGGCTTCTACAATGCCGCGATCCGCGCCGTGCCGGGCGTGTTTATCGCCGGTCTCGGCAACTTCCGGCGCAAGGCCTATTTCCAGGCCGACGAGGATTCCCGTAATGCCGCTGAACTCGGTTTCAAGTAGAGTTCTCAACAGGGCTCTGGCGGCGCTGTTTACGGGCCTGGCGGCAGCATCAGGCGCCTGCACCTTTGCTGAGGAAAATATTCTTGTGGCCGATAAGGCAGAGTTGATGTCGGCCGAACAGCGCCAGCGCATGACCGCTCATCATGGCTTTCTTCTGGTCGATCATGGCGTCGATTACCGGGTTGTGACCGATCGCGGCACCGGCGATATCGTCGCTTACGGCGTAGAGCAGTTCAAGGCCATGGACGTCGGCGGTTTGAGTGGCGCCGGGCGTGGCCTGCTGCTGGTTATCGATGCCGAGCAGGACAAGGTTCGCCTGGAGGTCGGGTTGGCGCTGGAGGGCGTCTTTACCGATGCTTTCGTCGCTTATGTCGAGCAGCGCCAGATGGTGCCGTTTTTTCGCGCCGGACGGGTCGCCGACGGCATTCTTGCCACCACGGAGTTGATTATAACCCGCGCCCAGGAGGCCAAACGGCGGCAGGCTTTCGACGCGCCGGCCGGGACCAGCGGATCGGGCGGCGGCGGCGCCACGGCGAAGGCGAAGATTGGCGCCGGTTCTGAACCCGGAAAGGCGCCAACCGGGCCGGTCGCGGCGGCGGGATCGTCACCGGAAGAGATATTGCAGGCTTATTTCGCGGCGATGGCCGAGCGCGACGCCCGCCCTGATCTGCCCATCTACTCCGCCGCTACGCAGCGCATGCTGAAGGGCTGGGTGGTGACACCGGCGCAGATGGACAATGTCGTGCGCAGCTATCGCGGCTGCCCGACAGACCGTTCCCAGGCCAATCCGTCCGGCAATCGCGCCGTGATCCGCTACCGCATTGCCGACCGCGGCTGCTCGCCGTTTTTTTTCCGCCTTGAAGGCGGGCGCTGGCGTCTCGATTTGACGATGATGCAAAGAGCCATCCGTTTCGGCCGCAACAATTCCTGGCATTTCGCCGGCGAGCCGCCGGTCGATTACGCCTTTGCGTTCAGTGACTGGGCCTTTGACCGCAACGGTTTTCCGAAACAGTGACGCCAGAGCGCTTATTGGTGAAACCGGAGTCACACAACGTGCTCCAGGGCGTGTGCTTGCAAATCTTTGTTGCCATCCAACGCGCCATGATGTCCGCCCCGAGATCCAAGCGGAAAATCCGGATACTGCCCGGCATGTCGCAGAACGCCTGGGCCAGACGCCATTTCTCAGCGGCCTTGTTTTGCGACGCTCCGTGATCGGGCAGCCATCCTTTCCCTGCGCAAGGTGTAGACCCCGGTGGCGACGATGATCAGCGCGCCGACCCAAGTCCACAGGTCGGGCAGTTGGGCGAACACCAGATAGCCGTACATCGTGCTCCAGATCAGCAGGGTGTAGTGTACCGGGGCGACGACAACCGCCTGCGCCACCTCAAGCGCCTTGATCACCAGTAGCTCGGCCAGCGCGGCCATAATGGCAATGCTGACCAGCAGCACCGCCTCCACGGTTGTGTTGGGCCACCGCCAGACAAACGGCAGCGGCACGGTCAGAACCAGGCTGCCGACCAGGGCTGTATATGCGACCGTCGTCGCGGTGCGGTCGGAGCTGCTCAACACACGCGACAGGATCTGGCGCAGGGCGAACAGGGTTGCCGCCAGCAGCACCAGCATCACTGCCGGGTGGATGACGCCCAAACCCGGCCGGATCACGATCATGGCCCCGAGAAATCCAATGGTGACGGCGATCCAGCGGCGAACGCCGACCGGTTCCCGCAAGACCATGGCGCCGAGCACGGTGACGATGAAGGGCGCTACGAAGCTGACCGCCACTGCGTCGGCCAGCGGCACGAACTTAACCGCGACGATGAACAGAGTCGCCGAACTCGCCGCCAGGAATCCCCGTACGATCTGCAGGCCCGGATATTGGGTGCGCAGGACCGCGACGCCACGCAGCACCAGCAGAATGAACACTCCGATCAGCAGTCCCAGTTGTCGCGACCAGACGATTTGGATGGGGTGCAATGTGTCGGTCAGAAATTTGGCCTGGGTGTCCACGGCCGAAAACAGGAACATGCCGGCAGCCATGTAGGCGATGCCCAGGCCACTTTCAGACCGTCTCGGGCCCGATGGTGACATCACCGGTGAAGCGGGATTGACCGAAATGGTTGTATTTCCTTCCCCGTCCCTGCCAACAGGCCTCGCGGCATTCCCCGCATTGATGGCCGCTGGGTGCAATACGGCAAAGGCTTTTTAGAAAAACAAATGAAAATGCCTATTCGATGATCAAAAACGGTTCTCCGGAATAGTTGTGCTGGTGCAAATTTTCACCGGCTCCACCGCGATCGACGATCAGAAAATCGCTGACGACATCGAGCGCCAGTAGTGGATGGTGCCAGATGTTTTTGGCATAATTCACGCCTTGGTCGCAGGCGGCCAAAAAAGCCTGTGGCGTGCCGGGCCGGCCGTCCTCATCGGGCGCAACGACGACCAGAAATGGCCGGTTCGCTAGAGGGAAGAAGGCCTGCGAACCGAGCGGATGCCGCTCCATCATGGTGATTTCGACAGGATAGGCGAAGGGCTGGCCGCGAAAGATGCTGATCAGCGGACGGCCGCCATCACCGGCTACATCGATGCCGGCCAGGTCGTGAAAGCGCGTCGTTGTGCCGTCATTGATTATCCGCTGTTCGGCGCCCCTGGTCTCGATGACATCGCCAAAGCCGACGAACGCCGTCTTGCTCAGTGGCCGGACCGTAATCTTCTGCGCCATCAGACCGCCTTCCGGCCGATGAGGCGCATCCGGCTGATGCCGCCGTCGGGAAAAATGTCGAGGCGGATATGGGAGACCGGGCCACTTTGCCTCAACTCGTCGGCGAAGACATGTTCGCCGTCCGGGCCGAGCGCTTGCGCCGGCAGCAGTTCCGGCCAGTCGACGCTGACATTGCCGAGGCTTTCCGCGTCGGGTTCGTGATTGAGCCGGATCGCGCGCAAGCTGGCCCGCTCGGGATAGTTGCCCTTGAAGAACGACGTCGCGATCTCTGCCCGCTCGATGATGCCAGGGTGACCGAGGCGGATGACGCACCAGTCATTGCCCGGCCCGCGCCGGCGCGCCGTCTCCCAGCCATCGCCCATATTGACCGGCTGCCACGGCGTCAGGATGTTGGCGGGCCGGCCGTAATGGGCATCGCTCCAGGCGCAGCCGACGCCGCCATTGAGCGCGGCGGCAAGGTCGACCGTCTCGTCGGCGCCGATGCGCGTCCAGTCCCTGGCGATCTCGCCGAAGACGCGCAGCCGGGCAATGCCGCCGTCGGGATAGATGTTGAGCCGCAGCCAGCGCCAGACCCGGTCATCCTCGATCTTAACGAGATGATGAGCGTCGGGCTTCAGATCGGTTTTATCCACCAGATCATACCATTGCGTCGTCTCATCGGGTTCTTCGCGGCCGTCCCAGCCCTGAATGGCGGCTTGCGGTGGGTAGTTGCCGGTGAAGAAGCTGCTATCGATATCAAAGGCGCGGATGCGGCCCGGCGCGCCCAGCCTGATGACGCACCAGTCATGACCGGGCACACGCTTGCGGCGGCTCTCCCAGCCATCCATCCATTTGCCGTTGTCGTCGTAACGGTCCGGATAGAAGACCGGCGGCGCCAGATCGATCAACCGTTCCTTCGGTGCGAAGAAATCATCCGTCGCAAAGGTAACCGCGCTGCCGAAGCGGGGATCGGCCAAATCGATCAGATGGGGGGCAACGTCCTCGGGCTTCGGGCCGGTCGGGGCGGTAATGGAGAGTTCACTCATGGCTTTGCTCCGGCACGAGGTCCTGAAGGCGTAACAAGGCGATGCGTTCGACCTCTCCGCATGCCGTCTCAAACTCGGTTTCGGAGTCATTTTCAATGCGTGTCTGAAACGCGGCAAGGATTTCGTCCTTCGACCGGCCCTTGACCGCCATGATGAAGGGAAAGCCAAATTTTTCCTGGTAGGCGTCGTTCAACTTAGTGAAGCGGGCAAGTTCCTCCGGCGTCAGTGAATCAAGGCCGGCAGCGGCCTGCTCCCTGGTCGAATCCTCGGTCAGGTCGCCGGCAAGGGCGAGGCGCCCGGCGAGATCGGGATGGGCGCTGAGAACGGCAAGCCTCTCGTTTTGCGATGCGGCCCGAAACACGTTGCATAGCGCGCCGTG
>CALZIL010000145.1 GCA_945787495.1 uncultured Afifella sp.
TGCTTCGGGCGTCTTTGCCGGCGTCCACACGCTCGACTGGGCCTATGGCCGCGAGGACGCGGAAGGGGCGAATGTCGGCGATGAACTTGAGCGCATCGGCTGGAAGGGGTCCGAAGAGGTCGGCGCGCGCAAGATGCACGCCTTTTACGAACTGCATATCGAACAGGGGCCGATCCTTGAGGCGGAAGGCAAGGATATCGGCGTCGTCACCCATGGCCAAGGGCTCAACTGGACGCAGGTGACGCTGACCGGAAAGGAAAGCCACACCGGCTCGACGCCGATGCCGCTGCGCGTCAATGCCGGGCTCGGCATGGCCCGCATTACCCAGCTCGTCGACGAGATCGCCTGGAAGCACGCGCCCGACGCCGTCGGCGCCGTCGGCCATTGCGACGTTTCTCCCAATTCGCGCAACATCATCCCCGGCACGGTGGTCTTCACCGTCGACCAGCGCTCGCCGGACAAGGCGGTGATGGAGGAAATGGAGCGTGAGCTAAAGGACGGCGCAAAAAAGATTGCCAACGACATCGGCCTTGGCATCGAAATGGAAAATGTCGGCCATTTCGATCCGGTGACCTTTAACGAAAATTGCGTCACGGCCGTGCGCAACGCCGCCGACCGTCTCGGCTATTCGCATCGCAACCTTGTGTCCGGCGCCGGCCATGACGCCTGCTGGATCAACCGGGTGGCGCCGACATCGATGGTGATGTGCCCCTGCGTCGACGGCCTGTCGCACAATGAGGACGAGGACATCACGCAGGACTGGGCAGCGGCCGGCGCTAATGTGCTGTTCCACGCGGTTGTCGAGACGGCTGAGATTGTGGAGTGAGGTGTCTGGATAATGCACGGTCCGTCACACGCGGTCCGCTTGCCGCCATGGCCGCCGGTGTCGTTTTGACCTCCCTCCCCCTTGTGGGGAGGGATTGAGGGTGGGGGTCCATCTCATGGTGCCGACCGGCATCAGCGGCAAAACTGTCCGGCATGCTCGCACGTTGCGACGCGCCATGACCGAGGGCGAAACGAAGTTATGGGCGGAACTGCGGCAATTCCGGAGGCTCTACGGCCTGCACGTCCGCAAACAGGCGCCGATCGGCTCCTATATCGCAGATTTCGCCATCCATTCGATCAAGCTGGTTATCGAAGTCGACGGGCAGCACCATTTCGAGCCGGCGCAGATGGCTCGCGACCGAAAACGGGATGCGTGGCTCGGCGATCAGGGATATCGTGTCCTGCGGTTCTCGACCGGCGAACTGTCCGATGCCTTTGATGGTTGTATTGAGGATATCATGCGCGAGGCGGGCGTCTTGTGAATCACAATATGACCCCCACCCCCGACCCCTCCCCACAAGGGGGAGGGAGATTTTGGGACGGCGCTAAAGTGTTTTTCCATGCTGTCGTCGAGACGGCGGAGATTGTGGAGTAAAGGAAAGTGCGGGGAGTTAAATCATGACCAAACTCATCAAGGGCGGCACCGTCGTCACCCATGACCGGACCTACAAGGCCGATGTCTTCGTGCAGCACGACAAAATCGTCGCCATTGGTCCCGATGTGTCGCACGACGCCGACCACATCATCGACGCGTCGGGCTGCTACGTCATGCCGGGCGGCATCGACCCGCACACCCATATGGAAATGCCCTTCATGGGCACCCATTCCAGCGACGATTTCGACACCGGCACGGCGGCGGCTTTGTCGGGCGGCACGACGATGATCGTCGATTTCTGCCTGCCTTCGCCCGAACAAGGGCTGATTGACGCCCTGCAGCAATGGTTCCAGAAGGCCGGCAAGGCGCGCACCGATTATTCGTTTCACATGGCGATCACCTGGTGGGGCGAGCAGGTGTTCAACGAAATGCCGGAGG
The DNA here is from genome assembly GCA_945787495.1 of uncultured Afifella sp. Lineage (GTDB taxonomy): Bacteria > Pseudomonadota > Alphaproteobacteria > Rhizobiales > Afifellaceae > CALZIL01. The sequence continues at coordinate 1,859 of CALZIL010000145.1, forward strand.
TGGTCAATCGCGGCATCAACACCTTCAAGCATTTCATGGCCTATAAGGGTGCGCTGATGGTCGATGACGACGAGATGTTCGCCTCGTTCCAGCGCTGCGCGGAAATCGGCGCCATGCCGCTGGTGCATGCCGAAAACGGCGATGTCGTCGCGCATCTGCAGCAAAAACTCATGGCGGAGGGCAATAACGGCCCGGAGGCGCATGCCTATTCGCGCCCGCCGGAGGTTGAAGGGGAGGCCGCCAACCGCGCCGTGATGATCGCCGACCAGGCCGGCGTGCCGCTCTATGTCGTGCATGTCTCGTGCGAGCAGGCGCATGAGGCGATCCGCCGGGCCCGGCAGAAGGGCATGCGGGTCTATGGCGAGCCGCTGATCCAGCATCTGGTGCTCGACGAGAGCGAATATGCCAATGCCGACTGGGACTATGCAGCGCGGCGGGTGATGTCGCCGCCGTTCCGCGACAAGCTCAATCAGGACGGCCTGTGGGCGGGTCTGCAATCGGGCTCGCTGCAGGTGGTGGCGAGCGACCATTGCGCCTTCACCACGGAGCAGAAACGCATGGGTGTCGGCGATTTCACCAAGATCCCCAACGGCACCGGTGGGCTGGAGGACCGCATGCCGGTCCTGTGGACGCGCGGCGTCAAGACCGGACGGCTGACGATGAACGAATTCGTCGCGGTCACCTCCACCAACATTGCCCGCATCCTCAATATCTATCCGAAAAAGGGCGCAATCCTGCCCGGTGCCGACGCCGATCTCGTCATCTGGGACCCGGCGGCCTCCAAGACCATCCGCGCCGATACGCAGAAATCGGCGATCGACTACAACGTCTTTGAAGGCATCGAAGTCACCGGCCTGCCACGCCTGACGCTGAGCCGTGGCCGCATCGCCTACAAGGAGGGCGAAGTGATTGCTGGCAATGGCGACGGCCAGTTCGTCGAGCGCCCGGCCAATGCGCCGGTCAACCAGGCGCTGTCGGCCTGGAGAGACCTGACCGCGCCGCGCAAGGTGGAACGGACCGGCATCCCGGCCGGCGTTTGAGGGTGTTTGACCGGCTCTTGACCGTCCGATAGAGTTTTCGAAAGCAATCCTTTAGTGCGATAAACACAGCGAAAGGAGAGGCAGATGAAACCCCACAAAAATTCTAAGCATGCATCCGGACTCAACCGGCGCAAGGTCCTGAAGGGCGCGGCGGCGACCGCTGGTCTCGCCGTTGGGTCGGGCGCCGTTACGGGCTTCCCCATGGTCTGGGCGCAGGCGCTCAAGGACATCACGATCCATCACGTCGGTGCGCCGTACTCGGCGATCATCGATATCGCCAACCAGGCCAACAAGGACCTGCCTTTCAAAATCGAGATGCAGGCGCTGGCGCACGACGCCTTGCGCAATCGCCTGGTGACCCAGCCCAAGACGGTGGACATCGCGGACACCGAGTACTTCTTCCTGCGGCAATTGATCCCACGCGGCGACGTCCTGCAGCCGGTCGACCTCGACAAGTTCAAGTACTGGGATCAGGTCGTGCCGATCTTCACCAAGGGCGAGTATCCGGACGGCCGCAAGGTTTCGCGCCAAGGTGTGTTGCCCTACGAGGTTCAATATCTGGGCGGAGCGGACGCAAAATCCTTCCACGACGGCCCGACCAAGTGGGCGAGCGGCATTCCGATGATCTACAATGCCGATACGCTGGGCATCCGGCCGGATCTGGTAAAGCGGGAGATCCACAACTGGAGCGAGCTGCTCAATCCGGAGTTCAAAGGCAAGACGGCAATCCTCGACGTGCCCGAGATCGGCATCATGGACGCGGCCATGGCGATCGAATCGCGCGGCGACCTGAAATACGCCGACAAGGGTAACATGACCCGCGAGGAGATCGACAAGACCATTGCGATCCTGATCGACGCCAAGAAATCCGGCCAGTTCCGCGCGTTCTGGTCGACCTTCGACGAATCGGTCAACCTGATGGCCTCCGGCGAGGTCGTGATCCAATCGATGTGGTCGCCGGCGGTGGCCGCGGTGCGCTCACGCGGTATTCCCTGCTACTACGCGCCGCTCAAGGAAGGCTATCGCGCCTGGGCCAGCTCCATGAGCCTGATGAAGCACCTCGACGGCATCCGGCTTGAGGCGGCCTACGACTACCTCAACTGGTACCATTCGGGCTGGGAGGGCGCCTTCATCGCGCGCCAAGGCTACTATAGCGCCGTACCGGAAACCGCCAAGAAATTCATGTCGGAAGACGAGTGGGGCTACTGGTACGAAGGCAAGCCGGCCAAGGGCGACATCATCGATCCCTACGGCAACGTGATGGAGAAGGCCGGTGCGGTGCGCGACGGCGGCACATTCTGGGAACGCATGGGCAACGTCGCCTGCTGGAACACGGTCATGGACGAATCCCGTTACATGACCCGGAAGTGGAACGAGTTCGTCGCCGCCTGACCGGCCACGACCCACTGGACGGGACGGCCGCCGGCCGCCCCGTCGCACGCCCGCCCCGTGGGCCAACAGGCGCCGAATATGAAAGTTCCGTCTTCGATCGTGCCATACATTCAAGTGGCGCCGCTTGCTTTAATCCTTTTGGTGTTTTTCGGCATACCGCTGGTCACCGTCGTAGTCGTCAGCTTCTTCGACTACGTCAATTTTCAGACCGTCCCGGCCTTTATGCTCTACAATTACGAGGAGGTGTTTACGTCCGGCCTGACGATCACCCTCTATCTTACCATGCTCAAATATTCTGTGATCGTCTGGCTGATCACGCTGTTCATCGGATTCAACGTTGCGTACTTCCTGGTGTTCCACGTCCAGTCCCTGCTGTGGAAGATATTCCTCTTCCTGGTCTGCACGGTGCCGTTCTGGACTTCGAACATCATCCGCATGATTTCCTGGATTCCGGTGTTGGGACGCAACGGTTTGGTCAACCAAATGCTCATCAGCCTGGGCTTGATCGACGAGCCGCTCGACTTCCTGCTGTTCTCAGATTTCTCGGTGATCGTCGCCTACGTGCACCTCTTCACGCTGTTCATGGTGGTAACCCTGTTCAATTCCATGGCGCGGATCGATCCCGCGATCCTGGAGGCGGCGGTCGACGCCGGGGCCAGCCGCTGGCAGGTGATCACCCAGATCGTGATCCCGCTGACCAAGACTGGCATCGCGCTCGGCTCGATCTTCGTGGTCACGCTGGTTATGGGCGATTTCTTCGTGGTCAAGATCATGAGCGGCGGGCAGAGTTCCTCGGCGGTCTATGCAATGTGGAACGAAATCTCGATGCTGCAATACCCATCCGCAGCGGCCAGCGCGGTGATCCTGCTCATTGTCGTCGTGCTCATGGTCGTGGCGATCCTGCGGGTCGTCGACGTGCGCAAAGAGCTGTCCGGCTGAGGCGGGGGTGGAAATGGCCCAATATCGCAAACGCTCCTGGACTTTTTATGTTCTGGCGACCTTCTTCATCCTGTTCGTGCTGTTCCTCTACGGGCCAATGCTGGCGATCTACATCCTTTCGTTCCAGGGGCCGACCGGCGGCCTGACGTTTCCCTTAAACGGGGTGTCGCTGCATTGGTTTGGGGCCCTGTTCGAGCAGCAACGCACCGGGGACTTTGCCGGCTCCTTCACCCGCTCGATCCTGCTCGCCTTCCTGGTCATGATCTGTACCGTGACCTTCTCGGTCATGGCGGGGCTGGCGTTCAGGCGGCGCTTTTTCGGATCGACTGCGATCTTCTATATGGCAGTGGCCAGCCTGGTCATGCCGGGCCTGTTCCTCAGCCTGGGGATCGGCTTGATATTCCGGGTCATTGACGTGCCGACAAACTGGTACGTCTCCGCGCTTGGCGCGCAACTTACCTGGACCCTGCCATTCGGCTTATTGATCATGTTCGCGGTGCTCAGCCGTTTCAACCGCTCCTACGAGGAGGCGGCTCGCGACCTGGGGGCGACCAACCGGCAGACCTTGCAGTACATCGTGCTGCCGATCCTGTTTCCCGGCTTGATCGCGGTCGCACTGTTCGGCTTCACGCTTTCCTACGATGAATTTCCGCGCACCTTGCTGACCGTCGGGCCAGGCAATACCCTGCCGCTGGAGATCTATGCCATGACGACGACGGTCACCTCGCCGGCGCTCTACGCCTTGGGTACCGTCACGACAGTCGTGTCCTTCGCGGCGATTATTTTGTCCCTGGGCTCGATTGCGATCATCCAGTGGCGCCGCGGCGGGCGGTTTCGCAAGTAGGCGAAGCTGACAGGAAGAACAATGGAGGTTGTCCTAGATGGCGCAGATTGGGGGCATTGAGCTCGCAAACGTCACCAAGCAATTCGGCGATACCTTGGCGATCGATAGTGTGAGCATGATCGTCCCGCCGGGCACCTACTGTTGCCTGCTCGGCCCTAGCGGCTGCGGCAAAACGACCCTGCTGCGGATGATTGCTGGGCACGACGAGCCGACCGCGGGCGATGTGCTGATCGACGGCCAGTCTGTTCTCGGCCTGCCGCCGGCCAAGCGCGGCACAGCGATGATGTTCCAAAGCTACGCCCTGTTTCCGCATCTGACCTGCCTGGACAACGTGGCGTTCAATCTAAAGGTGCGCGGTGTGGCCAAGGCGGAACGGCGCAAGCAGGCCCACGAGATGCTGGATCGGGTCCAGATGGACGGCTTCGCGGACCGCGTTCCGGCCGAGTTGTCCGGCGGGCAACAGCAGCGCATCGCGCTGGCGCGCTCGCTGATCACCAACCCGAAAGTCCTGCTGCTCGACGAGCCGCTGTCGGCGTTGGACGAGTTTCTGCGCCTGCAGATGCGCGGCAACCTGCGGCAGATGCAGAAGGAGTTTGGCATCACCTTCGTCCACGTGACCCACACGCAGATGGAAGCGATCGCTGTCGCCGAGCTGGTCATAGTCATGGACCACGGCCAAATCGACCAGGCCGACAGCGCGCGCGGCGTCTACGACACGCCACACACGACCTACGTCGCGCGCTTCATCGGTGGGCAGAACGTGCTTGGCGGCAAGGTAGTGAGGGTGGAGAGTGGCGCCGCGCTTCTGGAAGACGCGCGCGGCAACCGATTCACCGTGCCGTCTGGAGACCCGGCGCCGGACACCGGCGAGACACGCTATCTCTCCATTCGGCGCGACTGGATTGAGATGGAGAAGCTGGCCGATCCCTCCGCAACCCACAGCGACGCCGTGAATTCGGTTGTCGGCAAGGTCTGGATGACGGAATATCAGGGCACCTGGGTCAAGGTGAGCATCACCCTGCCCGACGGGGAGGAGTTCGTCGCCAACATCAACGACGGCACCTTTTTCGCCAATCCGGCGCGCGAGGGCGATACCGTCGTCGCGCGTTGGTCGGCGGAGGCGGTGCATTCCCTGGAGCATCGCGAGAGCAGCTTCGATACTTCGCGGGGCGGCATGCAGGCGTAAGGGGCCGGTTCGGGTGACGGGACGCGGTGCGCACCGGGACGGCCTGAAGGACTAGGAGGTCCGAACTAGGCTCCTTCGCGGGGGCCGGGAACAGGAAAGGGAAGCGAACATGGCGAAGGAAATTTTCTGCGCGTTCGGCGTCGACGTGGACGCCGTTGGCCTTCGACCGCTTCGGGATTAAAACCACCTGGTTCGTGCCCGGCCACTCGGCGGAGACCTTTCCCGATCAGATCAATGAGGTGGTCGAGGCCGGACACGAGCTGAGCGTGCACGGTTATTCGCACGAGAACCCGATCGCCATGACCCCGCGACAAGAGGAGGACGTCCTCGACAAATGCATCGAGCTTCTGCAGAAGATCTCGGGCCGCAAGCCGACAGGCTATGTCGCCCCATGGTGGGAGTTCAGCCCGGTTACCGCCGAGCTTCTGCAAAAAAAGGGTTTCAAGTATGACCATAGCCTGATGCATCACGACTTCCAGCCGCACTATGTCAGGGTTGGCGATAGCTGGACCAAGATCGACTATTCGAAGTCGGCGAAGGAGTGGATGAAACCGCTCGTGCGCGGCAAGGAGATCACTGACATCGTCGAGATCCCGGCGAGCTGGTACACCGATGACCTGCCGCCCATGATGTTCATCAAGGCGGCCCCCAACAGCCATGGCTTCGTCAGCCCGCGCCACCTTGAGGAGATGTGGCGCGATCAGTTCGACTGGGTTTACCGCGAGTACGACTACGCGGTCTACACCATGACGATCCACCCGGATGTGTCGGGCCGACCTCAGGTGCTGCTCATGCTGGAGCGCCTGTTCAATCACATGAGCCGGCACCCGGGCGTGCGATTCACGACCTTCGACGAGATCGCCAACGATTATCTGCACCGCTCTCCGCCACCCAGTAAGCGGAAGTAGGAGAGAAGCGCCCGCGGGAGGCATGACATGTGCGGCTTGTGCGGCGTTCTCGGCGCCGAGGACCATTGGACCGATGCTGCCGGCTCTACGCGGATCTTCGGGAATGCCGGCGCGAGCCGAACCCGGCGCCAGGAGCGTCTGCGCCGGGTTGCGATCGGTAACAAGATTCTGGCCCATTACGGCCTCAAGCTGAGCGACTGGCAAGGCAGCGCCTATATCCTGCGCAACCGCACCGGCCGCCAGGAGATCGTGCACAACCTGGCGGCCCTTTGGCCGACGGCCGAGGCCCTGGCGGGGCGGCGGTGCGATCCCTTGGACCCGGAGGTGATCGCGGCCATGAACCGATCCGGTTAGGCGGGCAGCGCCATGGCCAGCGGCGACAGCAAGATCCCGGTCAACGTCATTACCGGCTTTCTGGGCAGCGGCAAGACGACGCTGCTGCGCCATCTGCTCGCCTCGCCGCGACTCGCCAACACGGCGGTTCTGATCAACGAGTTCGGCGAGGTCGGCCTCGACCACCTGTTGCTCGAACGCCTGGACGAGGAGACGATCGTCCTGCAAAGCGGTTGCGTCTGCTGCACGATCCGCAGCGACCTGGTCACTGCGGTGCGGGACCTTTTCTCCCGGCGCGAATTGGGCGTCATTCCGCCCTTCGACCGGCTTGCGGTCGAGACCACGGGCCTCGCCGACCCCGCGCCAATCGTCTTCACCTTCATGGCCGATCCGGTGATCCGGCATCATTTCCGGCTGGGCAACACCATCGCCACCGTGGACGCGATCAATGGCCTGCTGCACCTGGACCAGAATCCGGAATCGATGAAGCAGATCCTGGTCGCCGACCGGATCGCATTGACCAAGACGGATATCTGCGACACCGAGCAAACGGCCGCGATCAAGGCGCGCCTCGGCCGGCTCAATCCCTCGGCACCCTTGGTCGAGACTGCCGGCGGCGACTTCGATCCGGAGGACCTGCTCGCGGCCGACCTGCACGATCCGGCGCGCAAGGCCGAAGAGGTGCGCCGTTGGCTCTCGGGCGCGGAGGCCCTGGCCGATCCGACGGGCGAGGCCGGGCACACCCATCGCCGTCTCGACGTCAACCGGCACAGCGCGCGCATCCATGCCTTTTGCGTGACCCACGACCGGCCGCTCGACTGGACCGCCTTCGGCGTCTGGCTAACCATGCTGCTCAACCGCCACGGCGAGAACGTCCTGCGCGTGAAGGGCATACTCAACGTGCTCGACGCGCCGACGCCGGTGGTAATCCACGGCGTGCAACACCTAATCCATCCGCCGACCCATCTCGACAGTTGGCCGGACGGCGATCGGCGCTCGCGTATCGTGTTTATTGTGCGCGATCTGGACAGGGCGACGCTGGAACGTTCGCTCGCCGCATTCAACTGTCTCGCGGAGGCCGGCAGCAAGGCTGCCTGAACACGGCGCAAGTAACGCGCAGATAGAAGACGGAGGACGAGATGGGCGGAACGGTTGCGGTCCTGACCACCGGCGGCACCATCGCCTCGCTCTACGATCCCGTGACCAGGCGCCACAAGGCCGCCGCGGACGGGGAAGCGCTGTTCGAGGCCCTGCCCCGGCGCGAGCCGGACATCGATATCGCGTTGGAGAACGTCTTGCAGGTGCACAGCTTCAACATGAGCTGTGCGCAGAGCCTGGCCCTCGCCGCGTGCCTGCGCGATCGCCTGGCCGAAGCCAACGTGCTGGGCGCGGTCGTAACCCAGGGCACCGACACGCTGGAGGAGAACGCCTATCTCCTCGACCTCGTCCTGGACGCGAGCAAGCCGGTGGTCCTGACCGGCGCGCAGTTGCCCGCTGACCATCCGCAATCGGACGGTCCGCGCAACCTGGCCGATTCGATCAGCACCGCGCGCGCACCGGCGATGGCCGACCAGGGGGTGACGGTCTGCTTCAACGGCCAGATCCATGCCGCGCGCGACGTGACCAAGCTGCACGCGAGCGCGCTGGAAAGCTTCACCAGCCTCGGTCACGGCTGCCTGGCTGTGGTGGATGAGGGCAAGGTGGTGGTGTGTCGGCGAATGGCACCGCGCCCAAGCTACGCACTCGAGGAGATCCGCTCCCGGGTGCCGCTCATTCGCCTGACCATGGATAGCGATACCCTGCTGATTGATGCGGCGCTC
>CALZIL010000146.1 GCA_945787495.1 uncultured Afifella sp.
CGTGAAGGTGATTTCGCCAAGCCGCCCTGCAGCCGCCGTCGTCCGCCGGCGCAACGCGCCTTCGGGCTGCTGCACAAACACCCAGAGCGCGACGACGATCGGCGCCGCCAGCATGACTCCGGTGACAATGGAGACATGGGCAAGCGCGGTGAACGCAATCGTCAGTCCGATCAGGGCAAAACAGACAAATCCCAGATTGCGCGCCGCCCGCCCCGGCAGGCGCATCGCGGTGGCCAGCGGCAGGCGTCCCTCCGCTTGCAGCTTTTTGCGGAAACCGCGCCAGCGCAGACTGTCTTCCGCCCAGCTCACGCCAAGCATGAGCAGCGTCAGGCCGAGACCGGTGACAATCAGCCGGACCGGGTCGATGCCGCTCATCAGGGTCGGCATGACGGCCTGGGTGACCGCAGTGGGCGCCCACACCAGAAACCAGGAAAAACCGCGCAACGCCGCCGATAATTGCCGGCGTTCGCGCACCTGGGCGATGTCGTCGAGCGGTTCCCCGGCGGCGATGCCGGCGCGCACGCCGCGCTGGATGATCGGCGCCAGCAGCGACAGGGCGCCAAGGTTGATCAGAACGGCAAAGAAGTGTCCGCCGCCAAAAAGCGCCAGAAACCGCCGGCTGGCGGGCTGCCGGGTCAGAAACGTGCCGACCTCCAGCACCGCCGGCGAGGCCAGCGCCCCTTCCCGCAGCAACGCCATGAGCAGGATGAAGCTGGCCAGATAGGCCGCCCGCGAAAGGGCCTCAAGGCTCAGCGCGGCGACCGGCTTGCCGGTCAGCCAGGCAAGAGCGAGCAGAACGAAGCAGATGGCGAGCAGGTAGATTTCGCGCAGCCTGAGCGCCCGCCAGGCCAGCAGCGGCAGCGCCACGACCAGCGCTTGCGATAAGATGGCCGCACCGCTGGCGCCGGCATAGAGAAAGACCAACTCGGCCGCGACCAGCACCAGCAGCGCCCAGCCGATGAGGCGCGGTGGTGCGGCTGTGGCGCTCTCGGTGCTGTCTGCCATGATGTCCCGCGAAAACCCTGCCTGGCCGGACCATAACATTGCCGCCGGCCGGAAGCATGGAGCGCAGAGGTGTTGGGTTTCGGTGGGGAAACTGGTTGCCGGAAACGGCTTGGGGAGCGAACCGGAGCGGCTTACTGGCTGACTTTGCAGATTGACCCTCAAGGGGCATCGGCTGTTTGTTCCAACTTGAAGCTCGCCATGAAAAAGCCGGGCCAACGAGGCCCGGCTTTGTTTCACAAGTGGGGATAGCTGTGTGTCAGCCATGCGCCTCCAGGACGGCGATCCGGACTTCCTCTGCCTTCAGCGCAATCGCGTCAATCGCCGCGTGGGTGAGGTCGACACCCACAATGCTCGCTAGAGCGATAACAGTATCGTCGCTGACGGGGATATTCTTGTCCGACGCGCAGCCGATCAGTATCGCCGCCAGATCGATCTGGGATGCAGGATCGACGGTTGGCAGGCTGGTAGAACCGGTCGACCAAAGTTCCTCAAGCAGAGCAAGGTTTTCCAGCGGGGAATCGACCATGGCTATCTCATCCCATTTGACCTTGATCTCTTGTGCGAAATCAAAGGCATCCATTTCATAGAGATAAGCCGTGGTATCCGGGTCGAAGTTTACCAGGACCTCTGCCAGGGCCCGTGCGAGAACGTGATCCGGACTGCGGATCACATTAAGACGGCCAAGCTCAACCGCTGGAATGCCCTCTTGGGCCCAGACCGGCTTACCACCCTGATCCCCACCAGGCTTGCCATATTGCGGCCCGCGCCCGTCTGAATCGGGGTCATCGCCACGTGGACCGACAGCGCCGCCCTGGTTGCCTGCGCCTTGGCCGCCAGATCCCTGGCCGCCTGCGCCTTGGCCACCCGAGCCATGGCCGCCGTCACCCGGCCCCCCATCATGCGCGCCGTCATCGTGGGAATCGCCACCATGCCCGCCAAGTCCCCCGGAACCGCCACCCGCTTCGTGACCGCCGCCACCAGATCCGTGGCCACCGCCACCTTGCGCCATGGCCGTACCGGCCCCTAAATCCGGCAGGTCGAGCCCATAGAAATAGCCCCCGCCAGCGACAATCGCTATGGCGGCGACGCTTGAAAGAACGAGGCGACGGGTATTGCTGTTTTTTGAGAGTATGGTCATTTTCACCACCCGTGTTTCTTGCCGACGGGAAAAGCCCCTCAGCCTCCACGAACGGCGAGATTCTACTCTGCCATCGGTCGGATAGACCTGATCGCCGTCAGTTTTAGGCTTGATCGCGCTCAATTTCGGCGTTGGCGGGGGCGTGACATATATGCACTTTCTGGGATATCCACCGGTTCCGGCCAGGATTTTGTGGCATATCTTCCAAGTGGATTCGGCGTTGGTGCCTTGAGTGATCGAAGCTGACTTTGACCGCGATGCGATGACCATCAGGGATCACATTTTGTAATCAGTCTTTTCAGAGATTCAGCGATGCGAGCGATATCAAAGCGAACAGACCTTCTTCTTGCATTGGGGATTGCGATCGCAAATCCTTCTCTGGCAGCGGCGGCCGATCCGGTTGTGGCACCGAATGATCTCCCGTCGGCCCGGTCCGCGAGCGGTTCAACATGGTACATGCGGGGCGAACTCGGCGCGGCCTGGATTGCCGAAGACAGGGGCTATTGGTGGGGCCCCGGCGGGCCGCCCGGCGATCCGAGGATTACCTTCGACCTCGACGCCAATGCCGCCTGGACAGGCGCGGTCGCACTCGGCATGGAGATCATGGACAGCGTCCGGGCCGATTTTTCGCTGGGCTACTTTGGCGACAGCGATGTTGACGCCGACTGGATCAGCGCTTCCGACGGATCGCCGGGCCCGCACGCTGATATCGATGCTTCGGTGTCGGCCTTCACCGGCATGCTCAATCTTTTTGTTGAGCCGCTGGCATTGACCGGAAACAACGGACCTCTGCAGCCCGTCGTTACAGGTGGTATCGGCCTTGCCCGGGTCGAGATGGACGAGTGGACGCGCACCAATGCCGCAGTAGCTCAGCCAGTCCGCCGATGGTCCGGCAATGAAGAGGTGAATTTTGCCTGGGCGATCGGAGCCGGAATAGCAGCGGACATTGGGACAGTATTGGACCGTCCGGCCTTTCTCGATCTGACCTATCGGTATTCCGATCTGGGCAATGTCTCCGGCGGCACGGCGCCAACATTTCCCGGACCGCCGCCAAACAACTCGCCCACGGAGCCGTTCAATTTCGATTACCGAACCCATGCCGTCGCGATTGGATTTCGGATGCCACTGGGTGCGCAGTAAATAACGACTGAGGCGGAGTTTCGATGCGCTCAGCTTCCAAGACATAGTGTCATGCAACATGCCGATCTGACGCATTTCGAGAATTGCGCGATCCGACATCGCGGCTTGTGCTCGGCGGCGAGTCCGGAAGCGCTCGCCGAACTGAACCGCATCGCCCATCCGCATCATTATGCGACCGGCCAGACCATCATTTCGGAAGACGTACCTGTCGACTTTATCGCCAATGTGGTGTCCGGCATCGTCAAACTGACCAAGACCATGCCCGATGGCCGCCAGCAGATCGTCGGCTTGCTGTTTCCATTCGACTTTGTCGGCCAGGCCTTTGCCGGGTCAACTTCATTCTCTGCCGAAGCCGCAAGCGAGGTTGAACTGGTCCGCCTGAACCGCAAGGCATTCGAGGCGGTCGTCGACCGAAATCCTGATCTGAAGCAGCAATTGCTGGTCTCAACGCTCAATGAACTGGACGCGGCGCGCGAATGGATGCTGCTTCTGGGCAGCAAGTCGGCGGAAGAAAAGGTCGCCAGCTTCCTCATGCTGCTGGTCCGCCGGTCGATCAACATGAGCTGTGGTCAGGAAGCGCAGCCGGTCAATCCCGTCTTCGAACTGCCGGTAAACCGCGCCGATATTGCCGGCTATCTCGGCGTGTCAGCGGAAACCGTCAGCCGCCAGATCAGCCACCTGAAGGCCGACGGCATCATCAAGCTGATCGACATCCGCCATTACACCGTGCCGGACCTCAATCGCCTCGCTGGCCTTGCCGGGCAGGAGCCGCCAATCTGGGCCTGAATGCCGCGCCAGCGATCATCAGACAGGATGAATCTCAGCGCGGCCGAATGGCCCGGCACTGACGCCTCACCGTCTGAAACCGTAAAAGAGGCCCGCCGACCCACCGAAAATCAGCAATATCGGCACGAGAGATTCGGCGATCACCGCGAGTATCGGTGTCCCCGGCTCCAGGACGGCCTGTCCGGGGTCGGTTGGATCATAATGGACACGGACCCGTTGACCCGTTCGGTAGGTTTTATAGACGGGTTTCACATAAGGGGTGCGCATGAACGCCACGCGTGTTCCAGCGTGGGCGGTGCCGTTCACCGTGTATCGATATTCTAGGGCCTTCAGTTTTCTGCTGCCCCGACGGCGGACGGATTGCGTTATTTCGCCCTCTGTTGACGGCCACGAAAGGCTTTGCTGTCCGTTTCTGAAATCGCCGAGTGAGGCTGCGGCACTCATGAGTCCGAACAGGATAAATGCGCCGCAGAATCCGAACAGCACGACAAGTCTGGCCATCAAATGCAGTTCCCGATCCCGTTGGCTTGATCGTCCTGAAGTCTACGCAATGACCGGCATGATACAAATGCTCCAAAATGCCGGATCGACAGGCGAAATGTCTCCGTCTTGCAGATTGTCTGAGGCCGGGGACGAATTCTCCACGCCCGGACCCCTCACCCGGCCCTTGCGGGCCACCCTCTCCCGCGAGGGAAGGAAGAACGCATTGCCGCGACAGTGCCCAGCCAATGAAGCGCGGTGGTGCGGCTGTGGCGCTCTCGGTGCTATCTGCCATGTTGTCCCGCGAAAACCCTGCCTGGCCGGACCGTAGCATTGCTACCGGCCGGATCAGTTGGCCAGCCTTGCGCAGCCCGGCCTATTGCTCCAGCCAGCGCCAGCCATCGCCAGACAGGATAAATCGCTGCGCTGCCCAACCGCCCTCCGGCTGCGGGTAGATCACCTTGCAGACCTTGAAGTCCTGACATTCCATGGTCGGCTCCAGACCCTGATCGTCGGAAAATTTCATCATCTGGAGGGTTATGTCGAAGAAGAAATCGTGCATTTCCTCCGGCAGCTTTGGGTGAACGGTCTTCAGATAGGCTGCATTTCGGCGCCGCATTTCGGGCCTGTAATCGCGCAGGAATGCCTGGAACGAGTGCTCCAGGTCTTCGATCGCCATTGCATCCGGGTTCGTCTGCGACACGGCGGGAGATGACGGCATCAAAGCCGGGCCGACCAAAAGACAAAGAGGAAAGAGCGCCAGGAGATATCGGCGCATCGTCTTGCTTGCCATCATTGCTGTCCCATTCATCGGGTTGCGACGCGCGCCGCGACAGGCAGGGCGCCGGCGTGTTTATCATCGTTGCACCGGGGGTCGGAAGCATGAAACGCCGACATATTGGACCACAACGGGAAGTCAGGCTGAAAGCGGGCTGCGCTGGCGGGGATATGGGCGTTGCGCAACAGACGGGTTTCGTGCACGATCTTGGTTGCGGACTGGGAGAATTTGGCCCCGTGCGGCGACAACTTGACCGTTAGCCGCGTATCGTGGCGTCTGTGCCAGGTATCGCTGTGACAGAGTCTTTGCCATTCCAGTTGTGAGTATCATGGCATGATAAACCGCCGCGATTTTATGGCTTCCGCACTTGCCACCTGTTCGCTGGGCATGTCGCCTGCGCTGGCGCATCAAGCTGCGCCCGCTGCGCCCTATGTCTTGCCGAAAGACCACCTGCCAGTCAAAGTCAGGCTCCGGACAAAATTCGCACCGGGTGAAATTCATGTCGATCCCAACGCTTTTAAACTCTATTGGACGCTTCCCCGTGGAAGGGCCATCCGATACACGGTCGGGGTTGGTCGGACTGATCTCTACGAGGCGGGCACCTTTTATGTTGGTGCGAAAAAGGAATGGCCCAGTTGGACTCCCACCCCGGGGATGATCGCCCGGCAACCCGAACAATATGCCAAGTTCGCCAATGGTATGCCAGGCGGTGTCAACAACCCGCTGGGCGCCAGAGCGCTTTACCTTTTCACTCCTGAACGAGGTGATACGTTTTTGCGCATACACGGGACTTCTGACCCCCGGACCATCAGCGCAGCCGTTTCAAACGGCTGCGCACGCTTGGTCAACCAACATGTTATTGAGCTTTACAATCGAGTGTCAATGGGCACCCGCGTCGTTCTGAACCCAAAGACCAGGCGAGGCTCCATTTCCTGACAATGCGCAATTTCGCCGCAGGCCGGTGCAGTTGCACTGCTTGCCTTCGCGAAGCAGGGACGGATTTACCCGCGCCGGTCGATGAGGAAAAGCTGACAAGCCGGTTGGTCTCGACCTGGGTTAGCAAGACCGGTGGTGCGGACGCCTCGACGCTGACCCGCCAAGAATATCCGTTCTTGGGGGCAAAGCGGACATCACAAGCGTGGCTGCCAACTTCCGCTAATGACCCTAACCGGAAGCCACAAAACAAGGCGATGTCGAGTCGATTTGACCTCCATCAACATGCCGTTGCTGCGGTTCCGTATAATGTCTGACACCACGCAAAGCTGAATGCAGTTGGACGCATTCGCATAGGCCTACGCCCATGGCGTACGCCAACGACTTGGACAGGCAAGAGACATGTTCACTCTTCGATTGGCTTTTCTGGCGCCAGCTATCGCTGACTTCCTGCTTGCTTTTCTTGCACTCTATGGAGCAACCGGCCTCGTTGACGACAGTCTCCTTCCTCGTCTGCAATTTGCCAGTGCAGCGTTTTGTTGGGGCATTCTGCTCCTTGTGGGATTAGCACAACCGATACAGAGAGCATGGATTCTCGTCCCAACTGCACTCGTGATTGGCGGTATTGGGGTCGCATATTTTGCGGCATTTGCAACAGGAAATATCTCCCTACCAAGACTGCTACTCGTCGCTGTCCTTTGCGCGACAATGATCTGGCTTTGCTTGGCCGGAGCGGCGCGTGCGAGCAGAATGAAGCAGAGGGCGAGCAGGTAGATTTCGCGCAGCCTGAGCGCCCGCCAGGCGAGCAGCGGCAGCGCCACGACCAGCGCCTGCGACAGAGCGGCCGCGCCGCGCGCACCGGAATAGAGAAAAACCAGCTCGGCCGCGACCAGCACCGGCAGCACCCGGCCAATGAGGCGTGGCGGTGCGGCTGCCGCGCTCTCGGAGCTGTCTGGCATTTTTGGTCCGCGCCTGCCGTTGACGCGGTGGACCATAGCATTGCCGACAGACGGATGCATGGAGCGCGGGCGTGTCGGATTTCAATGGGAAATGCGGATGTCTGATGCGGCTTTGGGAGCGGACATTCCTGGTTGGATGCCGACTTCCGCTTTTGACCCTTAGGGGACCTCTCAGCATCGTCACAAAGGGGCTCTCCAT
>CALZIL010000147.1 GCA_945787495.1 uncultured Afifella sp.
CCGACCTGGACGGCGCCGTGCTCGTTTTTGCCGCGACTGGCGTTCGGTCGACGGACGAGATCGTTGTCGCCGCCGCCCGCGCGCGCGGCGTCCCGGCCAACGCCGTCGACCGTCCCGAGCTGTGCGACTTCTACACCCCGGCGCTGATCAACCGGGCGCCGGTGGCCATCGCCATCAGCTCTTCGGGCGCCGGTCCGGTGTTGACGCAGAAGATCCGGGCGCGGATCGAAGCGCTGCTGCCACCGCGCCTGGGCCAGCTCGCAGCGCTCGCCGCTTCGTTCCGGCCGGCAGCGGAACAGGTCGTGCCGGCGGGCGCCAGGCGGCGGCGGTTCTGGTCGCGGTTCTTTGAGGGCAAGGTCGCCGATCAGGTCTATGCCGGCCGCGCCGACGCGGCCCGCCGTGAGGCGACGCAGTTGCTTGACGGCGCCGATAATGTGGCTGATGGCTTCGTCTCGCTGGTTGGCGCCGGCCCGGGGGCGACGGATCTGTTGACGCTCAGGGCCCAGCGCGCCCTGCTCGCCGCCGATGTCATCGTCCATGACCGGCTGGTTCCGGACGCCATTATCGCGCTCGGTCGCCGCGACGCGGAGCGGATCGACGTTGGCAAGACAAAGGGCTGCCATTCCAAAAGCCAGGACGAGATCAATGCCATTATCATAAGCGAGGCAAGGACCGGCCGCCGTGTGGTGCGGCTGAAGGCCGGCGATCCGTTGATCTATGGCCGGGCCGGTGAGGAAATTGCGGCGCTGCGCGAAGCCGGCATCGTCTTTGAAATTGTCCCGGGCGTCACATCGGCGCTTGCCGCGGCGGCGGAAGCGGAAATTCCATTGACCTTGCGCGGCGTTGCCTCCGATCTGGTTTTCGCCACCGGGCATGTCCAGGCCGGCGACACGCTGCCGGGCTGGGCTGGCCTAGCGCTGTCTGGCGCGACGATCGCCGTCTACATGGCGCGCAGCGTCGCCGGCAAGGTGTCCGGGCGGCTGCTGGACGCCGGATTGCCCGCCGCCACACCGGTTGCCGTTATCGAAAATGCTGCGCGCGACGAGCGGCGGCTGTTTGCCGGAACGCTGGCCGATTTGCCGGCGCTTGCCGATCATTGCGACGTCACCGGACCGGCGCTGATCCTGATCGGCGGGGCGGTCGCGCGGGGCGCGCTGGCCGATGCCGAACCGCTGGCGCCGTGCGAGACCCTGGCGGCGTGAAACTCTAATGGCGTGAGATCGGGAGAAAGACCCATGCATATCATCACCGCAAACCGGCTTGCCGACGGTCTTGTCGTTTTCCGTTCAGGTAACGGCCGGTGGAGCCAGATCATCACGAGCGCCGAACGTCTTGAAGACGAGACGGCGGTCGAAGCGGCGCTTGAATTCGCTCTTGCCGATGTCAGGTCCAATCGTGTCGTCGATCCTTACGCCGTCGAGGTCGTTATCCCGGCTCTTGGCAAGGATCCGGTTCCCGCGCGATTTCGCGAGCGTATCCGCGTCAACGGCCCGACAACCGGGCATTCGCTGGCGCGGCCTCGCAAGCGTGCGGCCTGAGGACGAAAAGCCATGTACCGCTATGACGAGTTCGATCAGGCCTTCGTCGCCGAACGGGTCACGCAGTTTCGCGATCAGGTGGCGCGGCGGCTTGCCGGCGAGCTGAACGAAGAGCAATTCAAGCCGCTGCGGCTGCAGAACGGCGTCTATCTGCAACTGCACGCCTATATGCTGCGGGTCGCCATTCCCTATGGCACGCTTTCTGCCCATCAGATGCGCAAGCTGGCGCATATCGCGCGGACCTATGACAAGGGCTATGGCCATTTCACCACCCGGCAGAACATCCAGTTCAACTGGCCGCGGCTGGATGACGTTCCGGCGATCCTGGAGGAGCTTGCCGAGGTGGAAATGCACGCCATCCAGACCTCCGGCAACTGCATCCGCAATGTCACGGCCGATCATTTCGCCGGCGTGGCGGCCGATGAAGCCGCCGATCCGCGTCCCTATGCGGAGATTCTCAGGCAATGGTCGTCACTGCATCCGGAATTCCTGTTCCTGCCGCGCAAGTTCAAGATCGCCGTCACCGGCGCGGCGCACGACCGCGCGGCGATCCAGTTTCACGACATTGGTTATGAAGTGAAACGCAACGAGGCCGGCGAACTGGGCTTTGCCGTCTATATCGGCGGCGGCCAGGGGCGCACGCCCATGGTGGCGAAGAAGATCCGCGATTTCCTGCCGGAAGAAGACCTGCTCGCCTATTCCGAGGCGATTTTGCGCGTCTACAATCTGCACGGCCGCCGCGACAACAAATACAAGGCACGCATCAAGATTCTCGTCTTTGAGACCGGCGCCGATGTGCTGAAAGAGGAGATTGAGGCGGAATTCACCAAAATCCGGGCCAGCGCGTTGCGTCTGCCGGCCGACGAAATCCGCCGCATCGAAGCCTATTTTGCACCGCCGGCCTATGCCATCGCGCTGCCCGGCGAAGCCGCGCTGGCCGCGGCGCGGCAGGCCGATCCTGGCTTTGACCGCTGGGTTGCGAGCAATGTCACCGGACATCGCGCCGCCGGTCATTCCATCGTGACGATCTCCCTCAAGCCGATCGGCGCGCCGCCGGGCGATGCCACGGCGGACCAGATGGATGCCGTCGCCGATATCGCTGCGCGCTATTCGCATGACGAGATCCGCGTCAGCCACGAGCAGAACCTGGTCCTGCCGCATGTCGCCACGGCCGATCTGCGGTCGGTCTTTGACGCGCTTGTCACGGCAGGTCTGGCAACGGCCAATGCCGGCCTGATCACCGATATCATCGCCTGTCCGGGGCTGGATTATTGCGCCTTGGCCACCGCCCGCTCGATCCCGGTGGCGCAGCGCATCTCCGAACGTTTCGCCGAAACGGCAAGACAGGCCGATATCGGCGACGTCAAGATCAAGATTTCCGGCTGCATCAACGCCTGCGGCCATCACCATGCCGGCCATATCGGCATTCTCGGCCTGGAGAAGAAGGGCGAGGAAGTCTACCAGATCACGCTTGGCGGTTCGGGCGATGAAACCGCTTCGATCGGTGACATCGTCGGGCGCGGCTTTGCCTCCGACGACATTGTCGATGCGGTGGAAACCATCGTTGACACCTATCTGGAGCGGCGCGAGGGGGCCGATGAAAGCTTCCTGGCCGCCTACCGGCGGCTCGGCGCAACGCCGTTCAAGAAGGCGCTTTATGGCGCCGCGTGAGGCATTGATCCAACCAGAGTGTGCTGGAGGCGAGCGGAGTGTAATGGCGAACGAGACTGCAAGGCTTTGGAAAGACGGTGGTTTCCGGCCAAATCCCTGGCAGGACTGGCCGGAAGACGGCGCGCTTGAGCCTCTGGACCCCGGGACCGATGCGCTGGTGCCGCTTGAGCGGTTCGTTGCCGATCCTGATGTCTTCCTCGCCCGTAAGGGCCGTCTTGGCGTGCGCGTCGCGGCGGGCGAAGACGTTGCCGTGCTCGCCGAGCATCTGGAAAACATCGCGCTGATTGCGCTGGAATTTCCGAGCTTTGCTGACGGCCGCAATTATTCCGCCGCGCGGCTGTTGCGCGAGCGGCTCGGTTATGACGGCGAAATCCGCGCCGTCGGCGATGTTCTGAGCGACCAGATCGCGCTGATGCGGCGCTGCGGGATCGATGCCTTCCTGGTCACGCATGGGCCGACCCGGGCGGCGCTGCAGGGCGGGCGGATCCCGGAAGTGCGGCACTACTACCAGCCGGTATCGGGCCCAGAGATTGAAATACCGGCCGGCTCCCGGCCCTGGGCGCGCCAGCCGGCGGCCTGACGCCTCACTGGAGAGAATTACCGTCATGAGTCCGACCAATGCCGCAATCCGGCTGCCCGATCCACTTGCCGAAAGCGAGAATGCCATCATCATCCGGGTGATCGATCACGAGGGTGTGGAACACCGCCTGCCGGCACTGGCGGGCTGGCGCGTCATGGAGGTCATCCGCGACTGGGGCCTCGACATCAAGGCCGAATGCGGCGGCGCCTGCGCCTGCGCGACCTGCCATGTTCATGTCGTTGATGGGCAGGGCCCGGCCTTGCCGGAGCTGAGCGATGAAGAAGCCGACCAGCTCGACACCGCCTTCTTCGTCCAGGACAATTCGCGTCTGGCCTGCCAGCTGCTGGTAACGCCGGACATGGATGGCTTGGCGGTCCAGCTGGCGCCGGGAACGCAAAGGACCGACTAACCGCCTTTCCCATCGATGCATTACGGCCTCGCGGGCGATGCCGCGCCCTTGCTGGTAAGCCCGCCAGCGAGCGCGGTTTTGCGCCGTTAAGGGCATGTTATCGGATTTGCGTTAACGGTGGGGACGATGGGGCGTTCGAGGGAGGTTGGGTATGAAGATTCGTGTTCGTTCGTCATTGCTTGCCGCGGCCATTACGCTGGCGGCGTCATCGGCGTTTGCCGATCAATACCGGGTCGTTGGAACCGGCGACGGGATGGATGTCCTGACCGCGCTCGGTGCCGCCTATACGGCCGACAATCCCGGCTCGATAGTCGTCATTCCGCCGAGCATCGGCTCGGGCGGCGGCATTGCCGCGGTCGGTTCGGAAAAGGAAGTTCTCGGGCGGATCGCCCGGCCCTTATCGCCGACAGAGCGCGAACTCGGCCTGGTCGCGACGCCGGTCTTCCGGCTGTCGTCGGCGATCTACGTTCATCCGAGCGTCGGAATTGCCGGACTGACCAGCGATCAGCTCAGAGATATCTATGCCGGCAGGATCGTTAACTGGAGCGAAGTCGGCGGCAATGACCTGCGCATCAAGGTGGTGCGCCGCGAAGAGGCCGACAGCACGCTGCTTGTGCTGCGCCAGAGCATGCCGGGCTGGGACAAACTGAATATCACCGAACGGTCCAAGATGGCGCTGACGACGCAGGAATCGATTGAAACCGTGCGGCAAGTGCGCGGTGCGATTGGATTCGGGCCATTCACAAAGCTGCTGGAGCCGGAGACCCGAGTGCTTTTGATCGACGGCAAGCATCCGACCAGCCCCGGTTATCCGAGCGCCGTTACCGTGTCCTATATCCACAAGAATACGACTGTGACGCGGGAGGCCCTGGCGGTCATCGACTATGCCAGATCGAGCAAGGCGGGCGCTTTGTTGCAGGCGATGGGTGCCGTCCCGGTCGCTGAATGAATGTAAGCTGTGTTCCACAATTCTTCCCTCGGTGCACGGCTTGTCCTAACCGTCCTGGTCATCGCGACACTGGCTTTTACGGCCTTTGTCAGCCTGACCATATTGCGGCTTGATCGCGGGCTGAGCCGGCAAACGAACGAACTCAGCGCCCTTGCCGAAAACAATCTGAGGAAATCGCTTGGCGGCGAAGCGCGTCTGGCGCGCGGCCGGCTTGATTTCCTGTTTACAGTGGCAGAACGCAACGCCGATCATGTTTCCCAGCGCACAGACGTGGTTTCCGCCATCAGCAGCAGCAATGTCGTGGCGATAACGGAAGTGCTCGATCGCGCCGTCAGGACAAGCAATCTCGACGGCATTTTGGTGGTCGATACCAAGATGCGCGTGATCGGCGCCAACACCTACGCGACCGATCTGCTGGTCGCGCACGAATTCCTTCCCAAAACAGGCATTCCCGATACGGTCCGCGCCATATTGACCAACAACGACCGCTTTGGACGTTTTGAACACAAGACGGGCGAAGACAGCGACGAGAACGCCGATAAGGTCCGCTATCGCGACGCCCGTCTGGTCGTTGCTCTTGACGAGACACTCGCCAAGGCGATTGGCGCGCAAAAAACCGCCGCGCTGGCCGTTATCCATGTCGAGCCGATCTTCGACGATTTCGGCGATGTCGCCGCGGCCCTGATCGCCCACCGTATCCTTCGCGCCAACGAAACGACACTGGTCGATTTCGCCAATGTGCAGGACGCATCGATCGTTGTCCTTTCGGGAACCAAATATATCTCCTGGGCCGGCCTCGATGAGCCGTTACCGGACTTCGCGATCGCCGACGGCGAACCGGAATTCACAAAGGGACAGGAGGCCTATCTCAGTCACTGTTCGACGTTTTATACCGATTGGCGCATCTGCTCGCTTGCGTCCTTCTCGGAGTTGGAGCGGCTGCAGGACAGCATGGTGGCGATCAGCCAGCGCGAAGGCGGATTGCTGGCAAAATGGCTGTTCTTCGTTGCGACAATCTCCCTGGCAATATGCGGCCTGGTCACCTTAATGGCGACGCGGCGTCTCATTGGACCGATGACACATATCACCCAAGCGGTGCGGGCGGTTGCTCTTGGCGACTGGAAAGCCGACGTTCCCGGCCGCGACCGGCGCGATGAGGTGGGTGAGATCGCACGGGCGGTCATCGTCTTGCAGCGCTCGCTGAAAGATCGCGACCGGATGCGCGAAGAGTATGAAACGGTCGAGGCGGTCAACAAGCGGCACGGCAATGTCGAGACCGCCATCAAACGCTTCGATCGCGAAATGCGCTCGGTCCTGTTGAGCGTCACCGACGCCGTTGAGTCGATGGACGAAAAATCCCGTGAACTGGCAAGTGTCACAACGACCGGGCAGGGTGAAGCGGACGAAACCGTATTTGTCGCCGATTCCCTGCGCAAGCACATGGATTCAGGCATCGTGGCGTCCGAGCAGATGACGGCATCGCTGAAAGACATGGCGAGCCTGATCCGCGAAATGGCGGCCTCGATCATGGATAGCCACAACGTCGCCCGCAAAGCAAACGAGAGTACCGCGGTACTGGCGAAAGCCGGGCACCAGCTGGAGGATGTCAAAAAGTACACCGCGGAGATCCTGCGGCGCACCAGTCTTCTGGGACTCAATTCGGTCTTTCATTCCGCCCGCACGGTGAATTCCGGCGACGACTATGATGACGTGACATCGGATATGGAAATTCTCTCCAGCCGAATTTCGAAAGCCGATCAGGAACTGCGTGCCAGATCAGAGCAAATCAACAGCGCGTCGGAGAAAGCCTGCGAACTGGTTGCCGCGGTCAGCGCGCGGATCAATACGGTTGTGGAGAACACAGACGCCTTGACGGGCTGCATGACGCGTCAGAGCGAAGTGATCGGCGATATGGAAAGCTGTCTTGAGGTCGCGCTGGCCAATATCGGCAATGTCTCGGCCAGCGCCGCACGCCTGCGGGCGACGATC
Organism: uncultured Afifella sp.; assembly: GCA_945787495.1. Classification (GTDB taxonomy): domain Bacteria; phylum Pseudomonadota; class Alphaproteobacteria; order Rhizobiales; family Afifellaceae; genus CALZIL01. Next base: position 7,137 of record CALZIL010000147.1, read on the forward strand.
GGTGAAGCGCAGGCAACGTCGGAGACCGTTGTTTCGCAAGCGGTCGACGTTGCCGATGAAGCCCGCCGGCTCGACACCACGATCAAGACATTCCTGGCCGACATGGCCAGCTAGAGCAGTTTTAACCGACACGGGGTCATTTGATGGAGTCAAATCAGCTCACTCAGCAAGGCGAGCAGCGCGGCGCGATACGGGTATCGGGCAAGCTGCTCAACGATGATGATGGGCTGATTTGGCCCACCGGAGGCCGGTTTGCCG
>CALZIL010000148.1 GCA_945787495.1 uncultured Afifella sp.
TTCAAGACGGTTTCTTCCAAAGATTGGTCATTTTTGCGGCACGTGACCGGAGCGCAACGTTGTCGAGGCGGCAGCCGTGCGCGGCGCAGTCAGATGAATCCAGGCCGGCGCCCGGTAATTGGCGAGCCGCACGGCCGCAATCTCCGGCAACCGCCAATCACGCAATGCGTGCGCCATTGGAGCATTGAGCGGCGCCGTCAGCCAGCCCGGCCGGTTGACCACTGCAATCGGTACCGATCCCGTAATCGCTTGCCAGCGGTCCCAAAGATGAAAGCCGGCGAGATTGTCGCTGCCGATGATCCACACGAAGCGGCGGTCGGCCAGCCGCATCGTCAGCTGCCTGACCAGATCGGCCGAATAGCGCGTGCCGAATTCAGCTTCGACACCGGTGACGACAAGGCGCGGATGCCGCGCAATGCGCGCCGCCGCCGCAATGCGCCCGGCCAATGGCGGCAAGGCGCGGGTATCCTTGAGCGGATTGCCCGGCGTCACCAGCCACCAGACCACGTCGAGTTGCAGCCTCTGCAGGGCGATCAGGCTGACATGACGATGACCGTCATGGGCCGGGTTGAACGAGCCGCCGTAAAGGCCGATGCGCTGGCCGGCGCCGCTTGGCGGCAGGCCGGCAAAGGCCCGGCTGACTAACGGCTCACTGATCGGCGCGTTCTGTCTCAAGGACGAATCTGGCCGCTGCCGTGGACGCGATACTTGAAGCTCGTCAGCTGTTCGACGCCGACCGGGCCGCGGGCGTGCATCTTGCCGGTGGCGATGCCGATTTCCGCGCCCATGCCGAACTCGCCGCCATCGGCGAACTGGGTGGAGGCGTTGTGCATGACGATAGCCGAATCGACTTGTCCCATGAAGCGCTGCGCCGCCGCTTTGTCGTCGGTGAGGATCGCCTCGGTGTGGTGCGAGCCATAGCGGGCGATATGGGCCATCGCCGCGTCAAGGCCATCGACCACCTTCACGGCAATGATGGCGTCGAGATATTCCATTGGCCAGTCGGCTTCGCTTGCCGGTTCCACGCCCGCCGCAGCGTTCTGGGTAGCGGCGTCGCCGCGCACGCTGCAACCGGCGTCCTGCAAGGCCGTCACCAGCGGCGCCAAATGGGTTGCAGCCAGTGCCTTGTCGACCAGCAGGGTCTCCGCCGCGCCGCAAATGCCGGTGCGGCGCATCTTGGCGTTGACGGCGATGGCTTTGGCCATCTCCAGATCGGCCGGCGCATGCACATAGACGTGGCAAACTCCTTCCAGATGGGCAAAGACCGGCACCCGCGCCTCGTCCTGAACGCGCGCCACCAGGCCCCTGCCGCCACGCGGCACGATGACGTCAATGTTGCCATCAAGACCGGCCAGCATGGCGCCGACGGCGGCGCGGTCGGTCGTCGGCACCAATTGCACCGCATCGGCGGTGAGGCCGGCCTGTTCAAGGCCGGCGGTCAGACAGGCATGGATTGCCGCCGAGGTGCGATGGGCGTCGGACCCGCCGCGCAGGATGACCGCATTGCCAGCCTTCAGGCACAGCGCGCCGGCATCGGCGGTGACGTTCGGCCGGCTTTCAAAGATCACGCCGACGACGCCGAGCGGCGTGCGCACGCGCTCGATGCTGAGGCCATTGGGCCGGCTCCAGGCGGCGATGACGTCGCCGACCGGATCATCGAGCGCGGCGATCGCCTCCAGGCCGCTAGCGATGCCTTCAATGCGGTCGCGATCGAGCCGTGTCCGGTCAACCATCGCCGCCGCTGACCCGGCCGCCTGCATGGCCTCGACATCCTCACTGTTGGCGGCAAGGATTGTCTCCACCGAAGCGCGCAGATGACCGGCGGCGGCCTGCAACGCGGCGTTCTTGGTCTGCGTGGAGGCATTAGCCAGGACATCGGCCGCCTTGCGGGCGCGGGCGCCGATTGCTTGCATGATATCGGCAACCAACCCAGCTTCGCCGGCCGCTGCCTCGCCTCTTTCCATCTCGCTGCGCTTTGCGTTCATCATTCCCTCATCACCAGATCGTCGCGATGCACCATGGCGGCGCGCCCGGAATAACCGAGTATTGCCTCGATCTCGTCGCTGCGGCGCCCGGCGATCCGTTCCGCCTCATCGCAATCATAAGCACTCAGGCCGCGGCCGACCTCGGCGCCGTCGGCACCCACAATAACCACCGCATCGCCGCGCGCAAAGCGTCCGGTAATGCCAGTGACACCGGCCGGCAGCAGGCTCTTGCCCGATTTCAGCGCCGTGACGGCCCCGGCATCGACTGTAATCGATCCTTTTGGCTCCAGATGGCCGGCAATCCAGGATTTGCGCGCCCGCGCCGGCGTCGCCTGGGGATCGAACCACGTACAGGCCTCGCCGGCATCGATCGCCGCCAGCGGATGCATAAGGTGACCTGACGCGATCACCATGGCGGCGCCGGCCGCCGTCGCGATCTTGCCGGCCTCGATCTTGGTTTTCATGCCGCCGCGCGAAAGGTCCGACCCCGCCGTCCCGGCCATCGCCTCGATCTCCGGTGTGATTGCGGAGACATGGTCGATGCGCCGGGCATCGGGATTATCGGCCGGCGGGGCGGTATAAAGCCCGTCGACGTCGGACAACAGTACCAGGCAATCGGCGCCGATCATCGCCGCGACCCGCGCCGCCAGCCGGTCATTGTCGCCATAGCGGATTTCGCTGGTGGCGACCGTGTCGTTTTCATTGACTACCGGAACCGCCTTCATGCGCAAAAGACTGGTCAGTGTGGCGCGGGCATTGAGATAGCGCCGGCGCTCCTCGGTATCGCCGAGCGTCAACAGGATCTGCGCCGCGGTCAGGCCTTCACGCTGCAGGCTTTCTGCCCAGGCGCGAGCCAACGCCACTTGGCCGACCGCCGCCGATGCCTGCGCCTCCTCCAGCTTCAAATGGCCGTACTGCAGCTTCAAAACGCCGCGCCCGAGCGCAATCGCGCCCGACGAGACGACCAGCATTTCGCGGCCGCCGCGCGAAAGCACCTTTATATCTTCCGCCAGCGCCGCCAGCCAGTCGGTGTTCAGCGCGCCGCTCGCCTTGTCGACAAGCAGCGACGAGCCGACCTTGACAACGATTCGCCTTCTGGCAGCGATCGTGCGGCCGGTCGCCGGTTCCGGCGTCAGGCTGGCGATGAGGCCGGAGGCAGTATCGGGCGTTGTCCGGCGTGTCATGGGATCGGCGCCCAGCGTGGATCGCGCTCACTTGCCTTTGCATCGGCATCCTCCCGCCCCTGGTCCAACAGTCCAAGGCAGGCATCGAGCAACGGCTCCAGCCCCGCCCCGGTCGCCGCCGAGATCGCCATAGTTTCATTGCCGGATTGTCTGGCGACGCGTTGCCGGCATTCGGCCAGATCGTCATCGGCGACCAGGTCGGCTTTTGTCAGCACAATGATCTCCGGCTTGTCCTTCAATCCCTGGCCATAGGCCGCAAGCTCGGCCCGGATCGTCCGCCAGTCGGCCACCGGGTCGTCGCCGCCGGAATCGACCAGGTGCAGCAACGCCCGGCAGCGCTCGACATGGCCGAGGAACCGGTCGCCGATGCCTGCGCCCTCATGGGCGCCCTCAATCAGGCCGGGAATGTCGGCAAGGACGAATTCGCGGCCCTTGTGACCGACGACGCCCAAGCCCGGGTGAAGCGTGGTAAAGGGGTAATCGGCGATTTTCGGTTTTGCCGCCGTGACCCGCGCCAGAAGCGTCGACTTACCGGCATTGGGCAAACCGATGAGGCCTATATCGGCGATCAGCTTGAGCCGTAGCCAGATCCAGCGTTCACTACCCTCCTGGCCGGGATTGGCGTGGCGCGGTGCCTGATTGGTCGATGACTTGAAATGCGCATTGCCGAAGCCGCCATTGCCGCCCTTGGCGATAAGGACGCGCTGGCCGACTTCCGTCAGATCGGCGATCAGCGTCTCGCTGTCGATCTCGAAAAGCTGGGTACCGGCCGGCACCTTGAGAACCACATCCTCACCCTTGGCGCCGCTGCGGTCACGGCCCATGCCGTGAACGCCCTTGGCGGCCTTGAAATGCTGGCGGTAGCGATAATCGATCAGCGTGTTAAGCCCGTCCACGGCTTCGGCCCAAACATCGCCGCCACGGCCACCATTGCCGCCGTCGGGCCCGCCATAAGGAATATATTTCTCGCGCCGGAAGGAAACTGCGCCAGGACCCCCATCGCCGGAGCGGATAAAAATCTTGGCCTGGTCGAGGAACTTCATCGTCGCCCCTCCCGGCCGGCGCGGGGAAGCGTTCCTCGATCAGTGAGGGTCAAGGCGTCAGTCATAAGCACCTGTCCTATAGCGCGCTGCCGTTAGATTGAAGTCGATCGTATCGACCTGGCATTCGCGGGCAACGCTGAAGATCATGTAACGACAGACCGGCTCAAAGCCGCATTTTTCCAACACCCGAACCGATGCCGGATTGTCGGCAAAGACGCCGGCGCCAACAACATCGCAGTCCGCAGACTCAAAACAGGCCCTGACCAGGGTGCGGACAGCCTCCGTCGCATAACCATTGTCCTGATAGGGCATGCCGATCCAGTAGCCCAGGCGTGGCATGGTTCGCGGCGGTTTGCCCGATCCCGGCTGCTTCACACCGGCCCCCCCGATCAACTCGCCGTCATGCTCCACCGCGTACATGATTTATCCGGCGCATTCACTAAGCCGGCGCCGGCCGGCGATATCGGCAAGCGTGATCGGATGCGGCACCCGTTCGGTCATCCTGGCAATCGCCGGATCATTGAGCAGCGCCAGAACGGCCCGGTCGTCTGCCGCGCGCGGCAGGCGAAGGACGAGACGCTGTGTTGAAAGGAGTTGGGCAAGCATAGGGTATTTCCCAACGAAAAAGGGGAGCGGCGCGCCGCTCCCCCTTCAAATTCCGGAGATGGGCTGACGCCTATTCGGCTGCCTCGACAAACGGCTCGACGGAGACGTAGGTCCGGCCCTTGGCCCTGGTCTTGAAGGCGACGCGGCCATCGACCAGTGCAAAGATCGTATGATCCTTGCCGAGGCCGACATTGCTGCCCGGGTGCCATTTGGTACCACGCTGGCGGATGATGATGTTGCCGGCTATGACCGGCTGGCCGCCGGACTTCTTCACGCCAAGGCGGCGGCCCGCTGTGTCGCGGCCATTGCGTGACGATCCGCCTGCTTTTTTATGAGCCATGGATCAGCCCTCCTTCTTCTCGGCCGCCAGGGTCTTGGCCTGGGCGAGCCAGTCGTCTCTCTCGATCCGCCCCTTGAAGGCCAAGGCATCATCGACATTGGCAATGTCATCGGCGGTGAATGCGGCAACTTGTTCATACTGCGTAATGCCGAGCGCATGCAGTTTTTTCTCAATCACCGGCCCGACACCGGAAATCTTCTTCAGATCGTCCGGCTCGCCGGCCGGCGCGGTGAAAAGCGGCGCAGCGACGCCTGATGCTTTCGGTGCCGGCTTTGTAGCCGCCTTGGGCGCCTCGGTTTTCGGCGCTTCAGTCTTCGGCGCTGCGGCTTTCGCTTTTTCCGGTTTCCCGGATTTCTCCGGGGCGGCCTTGGCCTTCTTCACGGTCGGCTTCTTGCCGCCGGTGAGAATATCGGTGATCCGCACCAGGGTCAGATCCTGGCGATGGCCGTTCTTGCGGCGCGAATTCTTCCGTCGCCGCTTCTTGAAGATGATGATCTTGGGGCCGCGCGTCTGCTCGACAATCTCGCCGGCAACGCTGGCACCCTCGACATTTGGCGCGCCGACCATGGGCTCGCCGTCGCCAGCGACCATCAGCACCTTGTCAAAAACAATCGTGTCGCCGGCATCGCCAGCGAGCTTTTCGACCTCAAGGGTCTGATCGGCGGCAACCCGATATTGCTTGCCGCCGGTTTTGATGACTGCGAACATTTTATCCTCGCGTTCGTGTCCGGCCTCGACAGATGATCGCGAAGTTTCGCGAAAATTGCGGGCCGTCTTTTTCCAGTCCAACCGGAACCGCCCGGCGATAAGGCCGATGGGGCGCCGATGAAAACAGATAAAGGCGCGGACCGGTTTGCCGATCCGCGCATGTGGCGCGCATAAGCCTTAATCGGGTGCTAAAGTCAAGGCTGAAGGAACCGCAAACCCTGGCGTCTCAGCACAGGCGAGCCATGCTTGGCATCGCCGCTGCCAGTCGCACCAGGACACGACCAGACGCCGGTCGGGAGGGCGTCAGAATTCGTGCCAGCATTTCTCGGCCACCGGATCCGCCCGCCCTGAATATTCCCGGCGGATTCGCGCAGTTGAACTTTGCGTCACTATCCCCTTGAGCGTCGGCGGCGCTGCGGCTACATACGCCGGGCCAATCAGCCAGCGCGCTTGAAGTTTCGCGGAGGGGTGCCGGAGTGGTTGAACGGGGCGGTCTCGAAAACCGTTGTGCGCGAAAGCGTACCGAGGGTTCGAATCCCTCTCCCTCCGCCAGTCCCTATTGAAATCATTGAGGAATTCGGCCTTTTCGGATTTCGACCCCCGGATTAACCCTCGCCCGGAACGTATTGTCCAAAACGGCCTTCCTAGAGGCCAAATAGCGGCCCTCGCAAGATGGTCATCATCATGCTTCGACCGTGATCTTGACGTTTGAAGGATCGACGCCGAACGAAAGCGCCAACCGTCGCTTCGCTTCCACAATGGTGAGCGGTTTGTCATCACCGTCGGCCTCCGCCGGCTCGAGGATAGCATCAGCGTCAGCGTCTTTAGGTTTAAGGGGAATGCGCGCTAACGGCGCGTTATTGAGGCCCGCGCCACCCCCGACTTGACTGGGCGGATCAGCTGCTTCGGGAATATAGAGTGGGAGCCAAACCCCACGCCCCAAGGGGATTGAATGGCCTGCGCCAAGGCGCGCGGCATATGCCCGGTCGAACCGGTCGCGCATCTCGTCTCCGTCGATCATGTGGACCAACGCGACCTTCGGATCGTCGCCGTCATCGACGGAAACAGCGACCACCACATCCACGTCCGAGAGCGTTACCCAGCCGCTGTCATCTTTATTCCGAGGAAACGCAATATAGGTGTCTTGCGTTGTTCGAATCGAAACGACACGGCTTTTATCCCCCTTTGTGATCCGCCGGACGCTCGACTTCCCGACCCCAGGAATCCGCTCAACCGTCCAGTCTTCTCTCTCAAGGGCTTCGACACCGATCTGGAAAAGCCTGCTTCGCATGCTAACCTTTTTGGGGTTTCCGAAAACGTTTGTCATTTTGTTCCTCCAAAGGCTTGCGTCTTGGGGAACAAAGTAGGACGTAATCGGGAATAAGTCAATCACTCTTTAATATCCGATGTATTTTGCGTTTATCGCCATTCGTTTCCTATTTATTCCTGAAACCGTTTTAACACCTAAGCCGCAGGTCGCCGCCATCGCCAT
>CALZIL010000149.1 GCA_945787495.1 uncultured Afifella sp.
AATAACTCTTGGGCCAACCGATTGGTAGAATTCAGAATTGCAGGAAAGCTTGAATAACTTCTTAAGCGGCGTTGCCACACAACTGAACCGGCTGGAAAGCAAGATGGATATTAAACCGGTCCGATGCGCCAGCTCTCTTTTGAGCGTTACCGCTTCCCATCCGATATCATCCGCGATTCGGGCTGGCTGTACGCCAGGTTCACTCTGAGTTACCGCGATGTTGAGGAGATGCTTGCCGAGCGGGGTCTGGACATCTTCTACGGCACTGTCAGACTAACGGAACTGGTCTCCAAAGTGTGCAAAGTCCGTGGTTTCAAACCGCCAGTTTACGCCACTCGGCCAGGGCGGCAGAGCGGTTCTGCTTGAAGATATCGCGGCGGTTTAGGTGACGGTCTTGGTTGAAATGATTGTGGATCGAGGCGTGAGCGGAAGCAAACTTCTGCAGGGTCTTGATGTCCCTGAACCTGGCCATCGCTCCTTCTCGTCGTCGAAACGGTTGATGTGAGTTTTCCGCCCTGTTGTTGCGCCAACGCCCACACGCCTGAGATACGGCATTACCGATCATCTTCATCGCAGCGCCGTATGATCGCAGCCGGTCCGTCACGATTGCCCTCGGTCGGCCATGGCGCTTCATCGTTCGTTTGAGAAACTTCAGCGCTGCCCTGCGATCCCGGCGCTTGGTGGCGAAAGCTTCGAGTGCCTCGCCTTCGTGATCCACGGCGCGCCACAGGTAATGCGTTTCACCGTTGATCCGGACGAACACTTCGTCCAGGTGCCAACGCCATCGGGAATAAGATTGATGCTGGTGGATACGTCGCTTCCGGATATCCGCGGCGAACATTGGACCAAACCGGTTCCACCAGAACCGCACGGTTTCGTGGCAAATATCGATGCCACGCTCGAACAGAAGATCTTCGACCTGGCGCAGCGAGAGCGGATAACGGATGTACATCACCACCGCGAGGCGAATTACCCCCGGTGAACTGTTGAAATAACGGAACGGATTGCGCATCGCTGGAGGCTAAAGAACCTTACTTACAGCCTCAATCCAAATTGCTCTGACAAAGCCATTCCGGACATTCGCGGTGTCTGAATAGCAGGCGTGATTGGCAGATTGGGATGCCGGTGGACGAGCCGTTCACAGCATAACGAGCGGACCTCACTGAATTCCGTGATTGTCGGGTTACGGGGAACGGGAGCGGGATTTTGTGATAGATCAATGGTGCCTTTTCAGAGCACGTGGAGTTTTCAATAACTCTGATGACCGACAGGCACTGTCCGGTTAATCTGAGACCAATGATAAAGAGAGGCGCGAACAATGATGCAGATCGGAATCCTTGGCATCGGCAAAATGGGAATGGCCGTGGCTCAACGCCTGTTGGAGTGCGGCCATCCGGTTACGGTGTGGAACAGAACGTCCGAAAAATGCGGACCAGTCGTGGAGGCCGGAGCCGTTGCTGCCGGCAGCCCACGTGAATTGGCGGAGAGTTCGCAAGCGATCATCAGCATCCTTACTGACGCCAACGCCATCGAAAGCGTGCTGTCGGGCGATAAAGGCGTTCTTGCCGCCGACCTGGATGGCAAGGTATTCATCGAAATGAGCACCGTTCAGCCGGCGGATCAGGAGAAGTTCGCTGCCCAAATCGCGGAGCGCGGCGGCCGCTATGTCGAATGCGCGGTAAGCGGAACGGTTGGACCGGCCCGCCAAGGCCGCCTTGTTGGATTGGCAGGCGGGAGCGAAGACGACCTGGTTGCGGCGCAACCTGTCCTTGAACAGTTGTGCCGAAGGATCGAGCATTGTGGTCAGGTGGGCGCGGGAAGCAGCGTGAAGCTGGCGGTGAATCTGCCGCTGATCCTATACTATCAGGCCCTTGGCGAAGCCTATTCGCTGTGCCGGCATGTCGACCGCGACGCCGACTGGCTCATCGACCTTATGGCAGACACGTCAGGCGGCCCCAACATTCTCAAGGCCAGGGGACCTGCCATCGCCGCGGCGCTCAAGGGTAGCGATTCCTCACCGGCGGGCTTTGACGTCGATGGCCTGCGCAAGGATCTCAAAACGATGATCGCCGAGGCAAAGGTCAGACAGACATCGCTGCCGCTCGTGGAATGCGCGCTGGCCATATACGACCAGGCCAGCGCCGAGGGATGGGGAGAGAAAGACGGCAACGCCTTGCCCCGTTACTGGATTGGTCGCAATTCCGGCTAGGGCGCCTTGCGTGACGCCTTTTCCATCGATCGCGGCTGCAAGTCAGATTTCCGCCTGGATGCTCATACGGGTTCGATCTGGTTAACCGGGCCCCTTCGGACTATAGTCCGTCCTCGGCATGCCAAAAGGCAAATGCCGGATCAAACAATGCACAGGGGAGACGTCAATGAGTTTGCGAAAACGATTGCCTGCGATGCTCGGCATCGCCACCGCCCTGGCTCTCGGGCCGCTTGCACTAGGCGATGCAAAAGCCCAGGACATGAAGGACATCACCATCGCGGTTCCAAACCCCTCGGCGATCACCTGGATGCCGCTATGGGTGGCGATCGGCCAGGGCTTCATGAAGGACGAGGGTCTTAACGTCACGGTCGAGGCCGTCGATGGATCGTCGCAGGTGCTGCAGGCGATGGCCGCCGGCAATGCCGAAATCGGCGCGCCGGGACCCGGGCCGGTGCTGGCGGCGCGCGCCCGCGATACCGACGTCGTGTTCATATACAACCTCTATCCCAAGAGCGTCTTCGGCGTGATGGTACGCGCCGAATCCGCCCATAAGCTACCGACCGACCTCAAGGGAACGACCATCGGGGTCGGCACCGCCGATGGCGCGGAAGTCTCCTTCACCCGCGCGATCCTGTCTGACGCCAACATGGCGGAGGGGACCGACTTTGAGTTCCTGCCGGTCGGCGATGGCGGCCTCGCCGCCGCTGCGTTCCTGCGCGGCGATGTCGAATCCTATGCCGCCGCGGTCTCCGATGCGGCGATCATGACCTCGCGCGGATTGGCGCTGCGCGAGATCACACCTGAGCAGTATCTCGCCTATTTCGGCAACGGCATCGCGGCCTTGCGCCCTTATATCGAGGCCAATCCGGATGTCATTGAAGGATTCGGGCGCGCGATGGTGAAGGGCATGCGCTTTGCCCTCGATCCGGCGAACAAGGATGCCGTTCTCGACAATTGCGCGGCCGGCAATCCGCAGGAGGGTGAGGACCGCGATTTCGCCGCCTCGCTTCTCGCGGCGGTGATCGAGCGGATGACGCCGACCGATCGCTATCGTGACAAGGGTTTCGGCTATCAGCCGCCCGAGCATTGGGAGCTGTGGCACGAGAGCCAGGTCAGTTCCGGCGCGCTCAGCGCGCCGCTCAGCGATCTGAGCGTGGCCTACTCGAACAAGTTCGTCGATGCCTGGAATGCTGGCGGGCAATGAACGAGACCGCCGTCAAGGCTGTAGAACCGGCCGGCCTTGGCGGCCGGCCGGTTTACGAATTGCATGGGGTCAGCAAGACCTTCGTCAGGCGCAACGTCCATGCGCTCGATCGGATCGATCTGACCCTCGCTGAAGGCAGTTTCACAGCGGTGATCGGATCGAGCGGCTGCGGCAAGTCGACGCTCTTGAAGATTATGGCCGGCCTGCTGCCGCCGTCGGACGGCAGCGTGTATTTGTCAGGCAAGCCCGTCATGGGGCCGCGCCGCGACATCGGCATGATGTTCCAGCAGGCTACTTTGTTCCCGTGGCGCACCGCGATCGAGAACGTCGTCCTGCCGATCGAGGTTCGCGACGGCAAGCAGGCGGCCGCGGCTGCCCATGAGCAGGCCTACAAGCTGCTCGATTTGGTTGGCCTGAACGGCTTCGAGCTGGTCTATCCGAGCGAGCTGTCCGGCGGCATGGCGCAGCGGGTGGCGATCTGCCGAATGCTGATCAACGAGCCGACCGTGCTCTTGCTCGACGAACCCTTCAGCGCGCTCGACGAGCTGACCCGCGATTTCATGAACATGGAGCTGCAACGCATCTGCATGCAGCGCGATGCAACCGTCCTGCTGGTGACCCACTCGATCGCCGAGGCGGTGATCCTGTCCGACCTGGTCTACGTCATGTCGCAGCGGCCCGGGCGCTTTGAGGAGGCTGTCAAAATCGACCTTCCACGCCCGCGCAGCCTCGACATGATGAGCGACCCGCATTTCGGCGAGTTGGTCAACCGCATCCGCAGCCATCTCGACAAGGGAGCGTTCCTATGAGCCATCCTGACGCAATGACGGACAGCGACGCGGCCCCGACGACAGTGTGGCGCGAAGAGGTCTCGCTGATCGACCGCGTCCCGCGCTCGGTCGCCATGATCCTGCTCCTGATCGGTTTCCTGCTGGTCTGGCAGGCGGCCTACTCCTTCGAGTTGATCTCGAAGATCATCATGCCTTCGCCCTGGGAGACGGCCGTCGACATCGCCTTCGTCGGCCAGAACCTGCTGACCGGCGGTTACATGCTAGGCGCTCTGTGGACGACCACGCTGGAGGTCGTCGAAGGCTTCCTGATCGCTGTCCTGATCGGCTTCCTGTTCGGCCTGCTGGTCGGCGAGACCGCCTTCGGCGAGCGCGCGGTCATGCCGTATCTGGTCGCCATCAACGCCATGCCGAAGGTCGCATTCGCGCCGCTTTTCGTCTCCTGGCTCGGCTTCGGGATCGCCTCGAAGGTCGCCCTGGCCGCATTCATCGCCGTCTTCCCGGTGATCGTCGGCACTGCCGCCGGCCTGCACGCCGCCGACGAGAATGCGCGGATGCTGTTCCGCACCATGGGGTCGAGCCGCTGGCAGACGCTGGTCAAGCTGAAGCTGCCGATCGGCATGCCGCATTTCTTCTCGGGGCTGAAGAACGCCACGGTGCTGGTCGTCGTCGGCGCCGTGGTCGGCGAGTTTCTCGGCGGCGGCAAGGGGTTCGGCGAGCTGATTCGCGTCGCCGCCTCGCAGCTCAACACCCCACGGGTATTCTGCCTGATCATCTATCTCAGCTTCCTCGGGCTTGGCCTTTACTGGATCGTGACCGTCATCCAGCACCGCTTCGTGTTCTGGCACAGGGAAACCGTGCTCCAGGGCGAGATCGGGGCCTAACGTGGAGGAGAACATCGGTGGATAGCGACTCATTCGTCATACCGGCGCCGCGGATCGCGTCGCTTGCGGTGGTTGGGACGGACAAGCGGTTCCCGGTCCGGCGCATCTATTGTGTCGGCAAGAACTATCTCTCCCATGTCAAGGAGATGGGTGAGGACGAGCGCGCGCCGCCGGTGATTTTCCAAAAGCCGGCTGACTCGATCGTTGAGGACGGCGCAACGATCCCTTACCCGGTGATGACCGACGACTACCACTATGAGCTGGAACTGGTCGTCGCCCTCCGATCGGGGGGCTACAACATCCCCGAAATCGAGGCGCTTGATCACGTCTATGGCTACGGCATCGGCCTCGACATGACGAGGCGCGACATCCAGCTTGCCGATATCAAGCGTGGCCATCCCTGGGAGCCGGGAAAGTCGTTCGATCAGTCCTGCCCGTGCGGGCCGATCCGTCAGGCCGAGGAGATTGGGCATGTCGACAAGGGCCGGATTCAGCTCATGGTCAACGGCACCATCAAGCAGGACGCCGACCTTGAGCTGATGATCTGGCGCACGCCCGAGATCATCGCCAGGCTGTCGCAACAATACCGGCTCTGCCCGGGCGATCTGATCCTCACCGGAACGCCGAGCGGGGTTGGCCCGGTGGTGCCTGGCGACGAGATGGTCGGGACGATCGAGGGGCTGGGCACGTTGACGGTCCGGATCGGTCCGCCGGCGGCCTGAGGCGATCGGGCGGCCTCAGGCGATGACGTTCGGTAGGAACCTTCTCGACCCAGGCTATCTGGTCTTGTCATTGCCTATCAGAATTCCCCGAAGGAGAAATTGCAGCGTTGGAATGACCCCTTACCAGATCGCCGAGGCCCAGCACATGGCGCGTAAGTGGATCAGTTAGCGGGAGAATCTGCGAATGACCGACCAGAAAAACAACTTTTTTAATGTCGATGCCATGGAACAAGGCATTCCTAGAACCCTGTCCGATGGGATGGAGACACGTGTTTTTTCCGGTGATAGCGCGATGATATCCATCGTGCGGATCGGGCCTAATTCCTCAGGCAAACTCCACTCGCACCCAGAAGAACAATGGGGCTTCCTGTTTCGTGGATCAGGTGTTCGCACCCAAGATGGGAAGGAGATTTCGGTCAGCGTAGGAGATTTTTGGCGTACACCCGGCAATGTGGAGCATGGCTTCCGTGCCGGACCGGAGGGTGCCGTCGTGTTCGACGTCTTTGCCCCACCGCGGGAAGACTACAAAAAACCCGGTTCTGGCTTTGGGGTTTAATTTCGGTCCGCGGATCAAATCCATCGCCTGATTTTGCAGGGCTTAGACCATCCACTTGCATAGCGCGCTCGGTAGGCTCGCCTTCGGCTTATGCGTTGATCTGGTCGTAGATGTCCGTGAGTTGAGTATCGCGCTCGTCCTCGCTCACATTGCCGATATGCGGCGTACCAATCACCCTCAGGTGGCTGACGATCGGACCGGCGAGATCAGCCAACGGCACGGAGCCGACTATATCGAGCGTCAGAGTGCCCGATCTCCCAGCCGCTTTTCCAGGGAGACCACGTCCCCGATATGGTCATTCCAAACCGTTACGTCGTGACCGTTAAGCCGCCAAAAGCTGAGCAACTTTCTCAGTTTCTCGAATCAGTCGGCAAGAATGTGAACCGTTATGAGGCTGTGCCCTCACGTGCTTTTGGTGGATAAGCGCCGCGCATAGCCGAGGAGAGCACCCGGTCTGATACGGGAATGTCCCACACGGCCGCACCGCCGGTTTTGGCGAACCGGGACACCATCTCAGGCAGCTCGGAAAGATCGCTCACGGTCTCGCCACCCAGCCCGAAGCCGCGCGCGAGGGCTGCAAAGTCGGTGCGCTCGAAGACAGCGCCCTCTTCCGACATGCCTGTCGCGCGCAGTTTGTGAATCTCCGAACCATAAGCACCGTCGTTCATCACCACGATCAAAATATCCAGCCCGTGCCGCCGGATCGTCTCAAGCTCCTGCACATGCATCAGCAGGCTGCCATCGCCGTCGAACAATACAACGGTGCTATCGGGTCGCGCAGCGGCAACGCCCATGGCAAAAGAGATGCCATTTCCGATGGCGCCGAACTCACGGATGGTCAGGAACCGCTCCTGCGGGCGCGACGGCATGTGAGCGAAGAAATGCGAACAATGCCCTGAAGAATTCACCATCTCCCAGTCCCCGGGCAGTGCCGCTTCCAGCGCAGCAACCGCGGCACGAGGGTCGTGCCAGGGCCTCGACGCCGAGACGCGCATCGGCCTTGATGTGGGCCTGAGCGACCACATGACCCTGGCTGAGCGAAACCGGATCGAGGTCGATTTGCAGCACCTGTGCGCGCGGCCAGAGCTTGCCGCCAATGGTATTGTGGTGTGCAAGCGAGCACCCCACAGCGATCACAAGGTCGGCCTCCGCCAGACATTCGCGCGCCATATCGGTAACCAGGCCGCCGGCGATCCCTATTGAGAACGGATCGTCGTGGAAGAGGCCCCGGGCGGGTAACGTGGTCGCGAGAAGACCATCACAGTGTTCAGCCAGCGCGCGGCATGCATCGGCGGCTCCTGCCTCAACGACCCCCATTCCCGCCATCACGACGATGCGCCGGGCGGCGCGGGCAATCTCGGCAGCGCGCGCAACGTCATCTGGATGCGCCGGCCCTCGCGAGAGGCGCGGCAGAAGCGCCCGTGAAGGCTCCGGCAGGTCCTCCGCTCCCGTCCACGGCCGGTCCTGCAAGTCGAATGGCACACCGATCACAACGGGGCGGCGTTCGCGCCGCGCCTGCAAGAAGGCGTCCCGCACGCCGACAGGCATTCGCTCCGGCAAATGCAGGCTGTGGTAGGCCGCGCCGGTGGCGGTGACGAACGGCGTCTGATCGATCCCCTGGTTGTACCAGCTGCTCTTCAGCGGCGCCTCGCCCGCGAAGACGAACGGGGCCTGGTCGATCCCCTGGTTGTACCAGCCGCTCTTTAGCGGCGCCTCGCCGGCGAAGATGACGAGCGGCAACCGCGCGCGCACGGCGGCCGGCAGCGCGGTCATGACCTGTGTCAGGCCCGGCCCGCAGGTCACGGTTGCGACGCCGACCTCGCCGGATTTGCGGGCAAATGCCATTGCTGCGGCCACGGCACAGTGCTCGTGCCGGACGTAGATCATGCGGCAGCCCTGCTCGGACAGGCGCGCGGCCCAGTTCAAGTTGGCGTCGCCCAAAAGCGCGAAGCATGTGCCGACGCCTTCCTGCGCAAAGGTGCGGGCGAGGATGTCGTAAACCCGGGTTCCGGTGCGCCCTTCGCCGCTCATGACGCCGGCTCCTGCCAGGCAGGGGCCGGAAGGATTGAGACGGGCACCGCCATGGTCGGGTGACAGATCCGGGGCATGAAGTAACGGGCACTGAAATGACCGCCTGAGCGCGCCTCGGACAGAGGCCCGATTTTCGCCGTCACCGATGTAGAGAC
Source organism: uncultured Afifella sp. (assembly GCA_945787495.1). GTDB lineage: Bacteria > Pseudomonadota > Alphaproteobacteria > Rhizobiales > Afifellaceae > CALZIL01. Next base: position 8,550 of record CALZIL010000149.1, read on the forward strand.
ATCGCCTAATCCCACGCGGTGTCCGGCCTCCAGCTGGATCGGTTCCATCTGCGCAAACACCTCGGTGTTGGAGTCGGGATCGACCTGGGTTTCCTTGCCGCTTATGCCGAAATCGGCGGCGCGGAGGAAGTAGGATCCGCGCGACCTACCGTCGCGGCGGAAGATGCAGGCAATCGCAGCCCGGATCATGTCAGGTCAGCGGCCATGGAAGATCAAAGAACTCCTGCAGGAGCCCGGGCGGAAAGTCTCTGTTCAACGTGCTGGCCATGGCGCAGATGAAGGCAATGCCAGCGCCGGACAGGATCAACGTTCGAGCCCAACCAAGGCCAGCGCGGACCCTGAAGAAGGCGACGAAGAAGATCGCAAGGGCGAGGATAAAACCCAGCAGAGAAGACAAGACAAGAAGTCCGAGGAACCATGATAGCGTCGCCCAGAGACCATGCGCGGCCGCGCCGTCCTCGCCCATCTCACGATCGGCGAAAATAGCGTCGCCTTCGGACGCACGCATCATGCGGATCAAAAGAGCAAAGCAGCAGATCAAGGTGACCGACGAGACGGTGACCGGAAAGATCTTGTCGCTCACCAGATTGATCATCACAGCGTTGACCCAGGCGATCATCAAATAGGCCGTGACCAGCAGAAGGAAGATCAGCGGCGCCGACTTTCGGCCGGTTTCGACATCACCCTCGGGCAGTATCTGCTTGGCCTGTCGGACACCGATGATGATCGAGACGACCGTCAGCACAAGAATTGTCAGAACGATGGGCGAGGCAATGTAATCCATGCCGGTCTC
>CALZIL010000150.1 GCA_945787495.1 uncultured Afifella sp.
ACAACACCTGCCGCGCGGTCGGCCTTGACCGGCAGATTGTTGGCCGCGGGTGTCATCCATCCTCCAGGTATAAAAGCGCTGTCGCACCGAAGGTCAGGGCGATGATGGATGGTCCCCAAGCGGCAAGCATTGGGTTGATGATTCCGTTGCCTCCTAGGTCGCTAGTGATCTTGGTTAAGACATAAAGCAGAAAGCCCGCCGCGATGCCAGTCAGGATCAGCTGGCCGGTGCCGCCGTGGCGGAAAAGCCGCAGGCTGACCGTCGCCGCGATCATCACCATTGCAACCAGCAGGAGCGGTCGCGCGAGCAGCGCATGAAAAGCCAGCCGGAAGCGGTCGGTATTAAGGCCGGTGCGCGCCGCCGTGCCGATGAAGGTCGGAAGCGACCAGACCGATAGGGCATCGGGCCGCGTCAGGGTGCGCCGCAATTCATCGGCGGACAAAAACGTATCGAGCTTGTAAGTCGGGCGCGACACCGGGGCTTTTCCGGTCGATGTCACGATCGTATCTGTCAGCGTCCATTGCCCATCACCGAAGGTTGCCGACCGCGCCTTGATCTTCACATGAAACCCGCCATCAGCGTTAAATACGAACGCCATAACGTCAAACAGGCGCAGTTCGGCGGTGTCGGCGCCGCGCGCCCGTATGATGGAGGGGCCGCCCTGGCCGTCTTGCCGGAACCAGAATTCAACGTCATCGGACTTGCTGTTGCCCGCCAGCGAAACTTCGATCCGGCTTGCCGCGGATTTCAGGCTGATCGTCATCGGGTTGATCGCCAATACCGAAAACACGCCGAATAAAATGGCAATCGCAATCGGCGCGGTCAGGAATCCCCAGACCGAAACACCGGCTGCGCGCGCAACGACGAGTTCCAGCCGCTTAGACAATTGCAGCAGGCACAGGATCGAGCCGAACAGGAATGCGAACGGCAACACCTCCTCGAAGATTGTCGGTGTCCGCATCAGCGCCAGTTGCAAGCCGGTCAGGACCGTAAATCCCGGCGCGGCGCCGAATTTCCGAATCAGTTCGACGAACTCGACAAGAAAAACAATCGTCACCACGCCCATCACCATCAGGCAGATGGCGGCGGTGAAGCGGCGGGCGATGTAAAGCCACAAAATCCGGGGCAAGTGAGGGCGCATATCAGGCATTCCGGGCGGAATTGCGCAGGTGGAAGCCGAGGCGGGCAAGTACCCGGCCAAATGCCGTTACAAACCGGTCGAGAATGCGCTCCACGAGATATGGTATCCGCAGGCGGGCATTGCCGGCAAAGGTTACGAGGCCGAATACGATTCCGGCCAGCGGTATGAGATAGAGGAATGGCAGGGCGGCGCGGCTGGCGCCTGCGCTTGCCAAAATGCCAAAGCCGGCGCCGCGCAAGGCTACACAGGTTGCCGCAATCATGACCAAGGCAAAGCCGCGGTCCTGCCGGTTGGTGCGCGGCCGGCTGGCGAAGGCGAGGATGATCAGTGCAAAAGCCAGGACATAAAGCGGCGCGGTCATGCGATTATGAAATTCGGCGGCGAATTGTTCCGGACGCTGCTGAAAGAACGGATCGTCGGTATCCGGGTTGAGAAGATAGGCCGTACTGCGGTCTCGCGGTTTGTAACTAGCCTTGATGTCGCCGGCGGTGAACTGGCTGAGATCGAAGGCATAGGTCTCGAAGCGGACGATATTTGTGCCGCCGGAAGGTTTCGTTTCGCGGATGAGATCGCCTTTCTGCATGATCAGGAAGGCCGACGAGCCGCGATCGACCAAAAGACCGGTTTCCGCCAGATATTGCAGCGATTCCGCCTTATCGCGCTCGTCGCTGACAAAAATTCCGCGAAAGCTGCCATCGGGCGCCTTCTCGCGGATGTGGATCGTCAAACCCTTTTCCACACGGCGGAATCCGCCATCCTTGACCACCGTCGCGATGATGTCGGCGCGCACTCGGCTGATAAGGTCACGCAGGGCGCTGCGGCTGGCGGGGGTGACGACATGATGCAAAAACGCTGTCGCCACAAGAACGGTTATCGCAAAGACGATGACCGGGCGGCCGACGACGACCCGCGACGCACCAGCCGCAGACATGACTGGAAGCTCGCTGTCGGCATTGAGCGCGTTGAGGATGAAGATGGTGGCAATCAGGAAGGCAATCGGCGCGATCACCTGGATGATCGTCGGCATCGCCAGGATCGTCAAAAGGAAAAACACCCAGATCGTCTGGCCATTGGCGGTGACAACATCAAGCTCGCGCAGGATCTGCGTCATCCACAACACGCCGACAAGTGCGCCCAGCGTCATCGCGAACGCGATCGTCACGCGCTTCAGGATGTAGCGTTCCATGAGTGGCATGCGCCATCCCCGACTTTACCGGCCCCCACCAGCATACATGACTCGCGCCGCGACTGCCTGTCAGGCTGTTCACGATTTGAGACCGTCAAAATGGACGAATTATGGATAAGAATCAGCGAAGAATCGTGGTTAACAAGGATTGATCTTGACGTTGTAGGATATGCTGCGATCTATCATCTTTGTTATTGCCCTGCGCTCAGATCAAATCCCACCTATGAGGCATCATGATGGCCGACCGAGCCCCCATCGAAATCGTCAAGCTCGCCGCCGCCGGGACCGGCACCGTCATTGCATTGACCGACAAATCCCTGAAGTTGGGGCCGGTGGCGTCGAAACTGGATGCCGGCAAGACGGTGTCACGCGCGTTCAAGGCGGCGAATTTTGAAGGTGGGGTTCTCAAAGGTCTTGAGATCCTGGCGCCGGCCGGTGGCAATTTGGGCCGTCTGGTTCTGGTCGGTCTCGGCGATCCGACCGAGATGAAAGCCCATGACTGGCTGCGTCTGGGCGGTGCCATCGGCGGCCGGCTGCCTGGTGATGGCGATACGACAATCCTGCTGGAACGTCCCGACGGTGAGGCGGTCACCGGCGATGAAGCCGCTGCCGTGGCGCTTGGCATTGAGATGCGCCGCTACAAGTTCGACAAATACAAGACGACGAAGAACGACGAGGCGAAGACCAAATCAAAGCCCGGGCCCAAGCTCAAGTCCAAGCCCGGAAAAGTGCGCCTGGGGGTTGCCGATACCCGCACGGCCAAACGCGCCTGGACAAATCAGTCGGCGGTGCTGGGCGGCGTTACGCTTGCCCGCGATCTCGTCAACGAACCGGCCAATGCCCTTGGCCCGGCAGAATTCGCGGCGCAGCTCAAGACACTTTCCAAACTCAACGTCGACGTCAAGGTGCTCGATGAGAAAGCTCTTGCCCGTCAGAAGATGGGCGCATTGCTCGGCGTTGCGCAGGGTTCGGTCCGCACGCCGTTTGTGGTGGTCATGAACTGGAAGGGCGGCAAGGCCAGGGAAAAACCGGTCGCTTTTGTCGGCAAGGGCGTCGTCTTCGATACCGGCGGCATCTCCATGAAGCCGGCCGGCGGCATGCAGGACATGAAGGGCGATATGGGCGGCGCGGCCGCCGTTGCCGGCCTGATGCACGCGCTTGCCGCGCGCAAGGCGAAAGCCAATGTCGTCGGCATTGTCGGCCTAGTGGAGAACATGCCCGACGCCAATGCCCAGCGCCCCGGCGACATCGTTACGTCGATGTCCGGCAAGACCATCGAGGTTCTCAATACCGATGCCGAAGGCCGGCTCGTTCTGGCCGATATCCTCACCTACATCCAGAAAACCGCCAAGCCGCGGGCGATCGTCGATCTGGCGACGCTGACCGGCGCCATCATCGCCGCCCTCGGCCATCACCATGCCGGCCTGTTTTCCAACAATGACGATCTTTCCGTGGCGCTCGCCGAAGCCGGGCAAAAGACCGGCGAGAAGGTCTGGCGCATGCCGCTCGGTTCCGAATATGACAAGCTGATCGATTCCAAGAATGCCGACATCAAGAATATCGGCGGCCGCTGGGCCGGCTCCATTACCGCCGCCCAGTTTCTGCAGCGCTTTATCGAAGGCGACACGCGGCACGGCCATGGGCTCGCCGTCCTCAGAGACCAACAAATCCTGGGGTTCCGGCTTCGGCGTGCGGCTGCTCAACGAGCTGGTGCGCGACAATTACGAAAGTTGACGGCGGTAACCGTGCTAGGCAAGGCGTGAGGCCATGACTGAGGTGCTGTTCTACCACTTGGAGCGCCGCAGCCTGGAACAGACGTTGCCCGGCCTGTTGCAGCGCTGCCTGGAGCGCGGCTGGCGCGCCGCCGTGCAGGTTGGCGGCGAGGACCGTCTGCGCGATCTCGACGGCCATTTGTGGTCTTATGACGATGCCTCGTTTCTGCCGCATGGCACCGCCGCCGACGGCCATGAAGCGGACCAACCGGTCTTTCTGACCACCAGCGCCGACAATCCCAACGGCGCCAGTGTCCGCTTTCTTGTCGACGGCGCGGCGACGGATAATTTTGAGGGCTATGAGCGGATCGTCTTTCTCTTCGATGGCGCTGACGAAGAAGCCACCGCGAAAGCCCGTGACGCCTGGAAGGCGGCCGCCGCTTCTGGCGCCGAGGCAACCTATTGGCGACAGGACGAACGCGGCAAATGGAACAAACAGGCTTGAGCGATGCTGATTTCATGCGCCGCCGGGATGCGGCGCGGGCGCGGCTCGACCAATTGACCGGTGCCAGGGGAGGTGATCGCACGAACCGGACCGATTGGTTTAAGGCCGTTTATGACAACGCCGGGGGTGACGGCGCAGCAGTGCCTTGGGCCGATCTGGCGCCGAAAGCGGCCTTGACCGAATGGCTGACGGACAATCCGGGCGGCGGCCGTACTGCGATCGACGTTGCCTGCGGCCTTGGTGACAATGCCGAAGCGCTCGCCGCGGCGGGCTATCATGTGACGGCCTTCGATCTGTCGGATACGGCGACCTCTTGGGCAGGCCGGCGGTTTCCGCTGACGAGCGTCGCCTATCAGGCCGCTGATCTTTTCGATCTGCCCGAAGCATGGTTGAACTGCTTTGATCTCGTTCTGGAATGCTACACGATCCAGGCGCTCAACGGCGATTTGCGGGACAAGGCCTTTGCCGCAATCGCGGCACCTGTCGCGCTTGGCGGAAGGCTGGTTGTGATTGCCCGAATACAGCCCGATGACACGGTCGCCGGCACCGGATCAGGCGGCCCGCCCTGGCCTCTGAGTCAAAGTGAGTTGGCGCGGTTTTTCGCGCTCGGCTTTGTCGCTGAGAGCCGCTACGACTACGCCATCAGAAAAGATGTCCGGTCGATCCCGCACACGCGGATGGTCTTTCAGCGGCCTGGATAAGCCTACTCCGCCACCGCCAACTTTTCTGTCATGGCGTTGAGTTCCAGCCAGATTTCCTCAGCCTCACCCAGCTTTTCCGCCCGCCGCGCCCGAAGCTGCGCAAGCCGCGCCGCCTCCTCCGGGTCACGGACATAGAGATCGGTATCCGCGAGGCGCGTGTCGATGGCTTCAATCTTTTTCGTCAGATCCGCCATCAAACCCTCACATTCCTTGATCTTTTTGCGGATCGGCGCCGCCGCCTCGCGCTTTGCCGCCGCCACCCGCCTTTGCGCCTTCGCCGAGGACGTCGTCGCCGCCTCATCGGACCCGTTCGCCTTGCCGTCGCCCTTTAGAACAAATCGCCGGTAGTCTTCCAGATCGCCCTCGAACGGTTTGACCGTGCCGCCTTGAACCAACCACAGCCGGTCGGCGCAGGCTTCGATCAGGTGCCGGTCGTGGCTGATGATGATGACGGCGCCGTCATAGTCGTTAAGCGCATGGACCAGTGCCTCGCGGCTGTCGATGTCGAGATGATTGGTCGGCTCGTCGAGGATGATCAGATGCGGTGCGTCGATCGTTGCAAGACCCATCAGGAGCCGCGCCTTCTCGCCGCCCGACAGGTCTTTCGACGGCGTATTCATCTTCTCCGTTGAAAGCCCCATCTGCGCGACGCGGGCGCGCACCTGCGCCTCGCTGATACCATCGAGCCGGGCGCGCACGTGACCGTAGGCCGACTGATCGGGCTGGAGCTTGTCGGCCTGATGCTGGGCGAAATAGCCGATCCTCAGTTTGTTGGACCGGTTGAGCCGGCCGGCAAACGGCGCAAGGTCGCCGGCCAGAAGCTTGGCGAAGGTCGACTTGCCGTTGCCGTTTGTGCCGAGCAGGGCGATGCGGTCGTCATTATCGATGCGAAGATCGAGATCGGCAAGCACCGGTCTGTCCACGTCATAGCCGGTGGAAACCGTCTCCATCTGGACGATTGGTGGGGCTGCGGGCTTGGCCGGGTTGGCAAAGCGGAAAGGCAGCATCGTCTCGTCGGCGATTCTCGCAATCGGCTTCAGTCGTGCCAGCGCCTTCAGCCGCGATTGCGCCTGCCGCGCCTTGGTCGCCTTGGCGCGAAAGCGCTCGACAAATGCCTCCATATGCTTGCGCTGGGCGTCCTGCTTGGCCGTCAGCTTCGCCTGCAGCCGCTGCTTTTCGCGGAACTGCCGCTCAAAGGCGTCATAGCCGCCGGCATAGGCGGTCAGCTTGCGCTCCGAAAGATGCACGATCGTGCCGACCGCCTTGTTGAGCAGATCGCGGTCATGGCTGATTACGATTGCCGTGCGCGGATAGCGCGCCAGATAGCGTTCCAGCCACAATGTGCCTTCCAGATCGAGATAGTTTGTCGGCTCATCCAGAAGCAGGAGGTCGGGTTCGGAAAACAGCACACTGGCGAGCGCCACGCGCATCCGCCAGCCGCCGGAAAATTCCGAGCAGGGGCGGTTCTGCGCCGCCGTGGCAAAGCCGAGGCCGTGCAGGATGCGTCCGGCGCGTGCCTCCGCATCATGGGCGCCAATATCGGCAAGCCGGGTATGGATATCCGCCAGACGGTGCGCATCGGTCTCGGTTTCCGCTTCGTGCAAAAGCCGGGAGCGCTCCGGGTCGGCGGCCAGCACTTCTTCCAGCAAGGATTGCGGACCGCCCGGCGCCTCCTGCGCAACGCGGCCGATCCGCCAGCCCTTGGGCAGCCTGATTGATCCGTGATCGGGCGCCAGCTCGCCGCAAATGGCGCGAAACAAGGTCGTCTTGCCGGCGCCGTTACGGCCGAGGAACCCGACCTTGGCCTTGTCGGCAAAGGTCACGCTCGCCCGCTCCAGCAGCGGCCGGCCGGCAATCCGCAATGTGAGGTCGGTGATTTGCAGCATGCTCGGGCGTTATGTCGTGCGCCGTCGCGCCGCCAGCAGGCCGAGATAATGCTGGGCGACGGTGGCGGCGGCGATCGCCGTGATATCGGCGTGGTCATAGGGCGGCGAGACCTCGACCACGTCGCCGCCAACGAAATCAAGGTCACCGAGGTTGGCTAGCACACTCAGCGCCTGCACCGAGGAAGGACCACCGGAGACGGGCGTTCCGGTGCCCGGTGCAAAGGCTGGGTCCAGACAGTCGATGTCGAAAGTGAGGTAAGCCGGCCCGCCGTCTGTGCGCGCCGTGATCCGCTTCGCCACGTCGCCGGCGCTCATGCCGTGCCACTCATAGGCGGGAATGATCTCGATGCCGCAGGTCTGCGGCGCGATGGTGCGGATGCCGATCTGGATAGACCGGTCCGGATTGACGACCCCCTCGTTAACGGCGCGCGCCACGAACGTGCCGTGCGACAGCCTGACCCCGTCATCGATCCAGGTATCCTGATGGGCATCGAACTGGACGAGCCCGAGTGGCCCGTGCCTGGCCGCATGCGCTTTGAGCAAAGGCCAGGTGACGAAATGGTCGCCGCCGAGCGCGAAAAGATGCACGCCGGCCTTCAGGATGGTGTTTGCCGTCGCCTCGATCGCGCCGAGAACCGTCTCCGGATACCCCAGTTCGAGCGCCACATCGCCATAATCGACGACCGCCAGATCGGCAAAGATATCGACGCCGAAGGGATATTGCGGCTCGCCGTCGAAATTGGCGGACGCGCGGCGGACCGCCTGCGGCCCGAAGCGGGCGCCGGGTCGGTTGGTGACGGCGATGTCGAGCGGGATGCCGAGGATCGCCGCATCGACACCGGCAAGGTCACGGCTGTAGCGCCGCCGCATGAACGACAGCGCCCCGGCATAGGTCGGGTCGTCTGCGCCGCCTTTCAGGTCACGGGCGAGGAAGGCGTGGTCGATCGGCGGCTTGTTGTGGCTATCAGTCATCGCTGGTTCCTATGGATATCGCTGCGGCGCGAAAAGAAAAGACCCGTCCGGCAGAAAACCGGAAAAGAAAAAGGCGGGCTGAAGCCCGCCTGGAGTGTTTTCTCTGCGCCTATTGTTAGCGCTTGGAGAACTGGAAACTCTTGCGGGCTTTCGCCTTGCCGTATTTCTTGCGCTCCACGACGCGCGAATCGCGGGTCAGGAAGCCACCCTTCTTCAGGATGCCGCGCAGGTCCGGCTCATAAAGGGTCAGCGCCTTGGAAATGCCGTGCCGCAAAGCCCCGGCCTGGCCGGAAAGGCCGCCGCCGGAAACGGTTGCCATGATGTCATACTGGCCGTCGCGCGCCGCAGCGACAATCGGCTGCTGGAGGATCATCCGCAGAACCGGGCGGCCGAAATAGTCCGTATAGTCTTTCTTGTTGACGGTGATGAGGCCGGAACCGGGCTTGATCCAGACGCGGGCGACAGCGTCCTTGCGCTTGCCGGTGGCATAGGCGCGGCCCTGGGCGTCGAGCTTCTGGACATAGACCGGAGCTTGCGGCTCCGCCGGCTCGCTTGGTATTGCCGTGCCGGCAACGGTGCCGAGTTCTTCAAGGGACTGGAGATCGGCCATGGTCAGGCGCTCCGCTGGTTTTTGGGATTGAGGGCGGCGATGTCGAGCGTTTCAGGCTGCTGGGCCGCATGCGGATGTTCGTCGCCGGCATAAACGCGCAGATTCCCGAGTTGCTGGCGGCCAAGCGGTCCGCGCGGCAGCATGCGCTCAACGGCCTTTTCCACGACACGCTCGGGAAACCGGCCCTCGATCACCTTGCGCGCCGTGCGCTCCTTGATGCCGCCGGGATAACCGGTGTGCCAGTAATATTTCTTCTGGTCGAGCTTGTTGCCGGTGAGGACCGCCTTGTCGGCATTGACGACGACGACATTGTCGCCGCAATCCATATGCGGGGTGTAAGTCGGCTTGTGTTTGCCGCGCAGGCGCGTCGCAACGATCGCGGCGAGGCGGCCGACCACAAGCCCTTCGGCGTCGATCAGAATCCACTTCTTCTCGATATCCGCCGGTTTTGCGGAATAGGTTTTCATCATCATCCTCTTCGTGTGAGGCGGAAATTCGAGGCGGGAAAGGTCCCGGCAATCGAACGCTGCCGGGGCAGCCGATTGCGATGGGCGGAAATAGTCCGCAATATCTTTGATGTCAAGCGATCTTTATTTGAATAACGTAATAAATACAAAGGCTTATAAAAACGGTAATATATTACCGTATAAAATCAGGATTCCAGCGGGGCAGGGGGCGGAATGGAATAGGTCGCCGTGGCCTGGGCGACCAGATCGGTCTCTTCGGGTGACCGGATGCCGACCTCGACCACCGCCAGCCGCTTGCCGAGCTTCAGGATCCGGCAATGGCCGATCAACGGACCAAGCGGCGGCTTGCGCAGGAAGTTGATGGAAAGGTTGGTCGTCACCGCCAGCGCCACCGGCCCGATATGGGCGAGGATCGCCACATAGGCGGAAAGATCGGCAAGCGTAAAAAGCGTCGGGCCGGAGACCGTGCCGCCCGGCCGCAAATGGTCATGGGTGGGATCGAGTAGCAGCACTGCTTCGCCGGGGCCGACCCGGTCGACGCTGTAGATGCGGCCATCGGCATTGATCTGCGGGAATTCACTTTCAAGAAAGCTCTCGACCTCGCTGACGGTCATGATCGGGGCCATGATCGGGGTAAGGGACATGGTATTGTGCCAAGTCTTTCGATATGTCGGCTCTAGAATTGCGAAAGGAACCTGCGCCATGACCGCTGAAACTGCAATCGCTGAAATGCCGCAATCGTCGGTTTTTCACGCTGAAATCAGCCGGCCGGGCGTGTTGCGCATAACCCTTGCCAATCCGCCGGCCAACACGCTCTCCGAGGGGGTTCTGGACGCCTTTCAAGCTGCCATCGAACAGGCAGCATCCGATGACGATATCCGCGTCGTGGTCATCGCCGCTGATGGCCGGATCTTTTCCGCCGGCCACGATTTGAAGCAGTTGACGGCCCATCGCAGTGACGCCGATGGCGGACATGCCTATTTCAAGTCGGTTTTCGGGCGTTCTGCCGTGATCATGAGCGACCTTCGCGCCCTGTCCAAGCCGGTGATCGCCGAGATCGACGGTCTGGCGACGGCGGCCGGCTGCCAGCTTGTCGCGTCCTGCGACATGGCGATTGCCTCAAACCGCGCCAGCTTTGGCGCCAATGGTGTCGATTTCGGCCTGTTCTGCTCCACGCCCATGGTCGCCCTGTCGCGCAATGTGCCGCGAAAGGTAGCGCTTGAAATGCTGATGACCGGCGAGATTATCGACGTGGAACGGGCCCGCGAAAACGGCCTCGTCAACTGTGTCGTCGAGCCTGAGCAGCTTCACGCCGAGACCGATAAGATCATCGACCGGCTGCTGGCTCGCCCGGCCCGTGTCCTGGCGCTCGGCAAGAAAGCGTTCTACCGGCAGCTCAATATGGACCTCGCTGATGCCTATCTCTTTGCCACCCAGACCATCGCCGACAACATGCTGATGGACGAGGCGGAGGAGGGGATCGGCGCCTTTTTAGGCAAGCGCCAGCCGGACTGGGGCGGCGAGCGGAGCGGTGATTGACGCACGACTTCTATAGCGACGACGAAATCCGCGCCGTTCTTGATGGCGTGAAAACCATCGCCATGGTCGGCGCATCGGCCAAGGACGTGCGGCCGAGCTATTTCGTGCTGAAATATCTGCTCGCCAAGGGCTACCGCGTCATTCCAGTCAATCCCGGCCAGGCCGGCAAGGAAATCCTCGGCCAGACGGTCTATGGCGCGCTCGCCGATATTCGCGAACCGATCGACATGGTCGACATCTTCCGGTCCTCCGATGCCGCCGCCAAA
>CALZIL010000151.1 GCA_945787495.1 uncultured Afifella sp.
ATCGCCTCCAGCGCGTCCATCGGCAGATCGGTGACGATCCGCTGCCAGGCGGTGAGGCGGTTGTCGTAAGGCTGCAGGACGGAATCGATGCCGAGCAGGTTGACGCCGCGCAACAGGAACGGAATGACCGTCGCCGGTAGTTCGGTGCCGCCGGCAAGTCCGACGGCGGCCACCGAACAGCGATATTTCATCTGGCCCAGCACCCGCGCCAGCATGGCGCCGCCGACCGCGTCGATACAGCCGGCCCAGATCTCCGATTCCAGCGGCCGCTTGCTGACCTCGTTGATGTCCTCGCGCGGCACGATCTGCGTCGCACCGAGCGAGGTCAGGTAATCGGCGGCTTCCGGCCGGCCGGTGACAGCGGCAATTTCATAGCCGAGCTTGGCGAGAATGGCCGTCGCCACCGAGCCGACGCCGCCGGCCGCCCCGGTCACCAGAACCGGACCATCATCCGGCTGCAGTCCGTGGGCCTCCAGCGCCATCACCGCCAGCATCGCCGTCAGCCCCGCCGTGCCGACCGCCATCGCCTGGCGCGTCGTCAACCCGTCCGGCAGCGGCACCAGCCAGTCGGCCTTGACCCGTGCCTTTTGCGCATAGCCGCCCCAGCGCGCCTCGCCGACCCGCCAGCCGGTCAGGATGACCTTGTCGCCCGGCTGGTAGCGGTCATCGTCGGAAGCCTCGACCGTTCCGGCAAAATCAATGCCCGGCACATGCGGATAAGTGCGCACCAGCCCGCCTTGGCCAAGCAGGCACATGCCATCCTTGTAATTGAGGGTGGAATAGTCGACGGCGACGGTAACATCGCCCTCCGGCAGCCGGTCCTCGCCGACCTCCTCGACCCTCTGGGTGACCGCGCCGTCCTCCGGCTTGTCGATAATCAGCGCTTTGAATGTCATGGTTTCTCGTCTTTCGTCCTGTTCGGGCGGGCGGGAATGTTTTCCGGCACGATGTGCCAGTTTCACGGCTAACGCGCAACGGCGCTTTCGGGCTGTCTTGCCGGTCGTCGATCAGTCCTCGATCCAGTTCTCGGCGATGCCGTGACAGGCGACATCGGCGCCATCAACGCTGGCCAGTTCCGGACTCTCGATACGGCAGACGTCACGCGCATAGAGGCAACGCGGATGGAAGGCGCAACCGGGCGGTGGATCGAATGGCGAGGGCAATTCGCCCTCCAGCTTGATCTTGGCGCGCCGCCGCGATGGATCGGCAACCGGCGTTGCCGATAACAGCGCTCGTGTATAGGGGTGGCGCGGATTTGCGAAGATCGCTTCCACCGGCGCCATCTCGACCGGCCGGCCGAGATACATCACCATCACCTGGTCAGCCACAAAGCGCACGACTGACAGATCGTGGCTAATGAAGATGTAGGTCAGGCCGAATTCGTCCTGCAGATCGGCAAGCAGATTGAGCACCTGCGCCTGGATCGAAACGTCGAGCGCCGAAACCGGCTCGTCCAGCACCAGGATCTTCGGGTCCAGCATCAGCGCCCGCGCCACGGCGATGCGCTGACGCTGGCCGCCCGAAAACATATGCGGATAACGGCCGTAATGCTCCGGCCTGAGGCCAACCCTTTTGAGCATATCGAACGCCTTGGCGCGGCGCTCCGCCGCCGGCATATTGGTGTTGATGACCAGCGGTTCCTCCAGGATGGATCCGACCTTCTGGCGCGGATTGAGCGAGCCGTAGGGATCCTGGAAGACGATCTGCACCGTCTTGCGCAAGGCTTTCAGAACCGCCTTGTCCGGACGCCCGGGCGCATGGTCGCCAGCCGCCTCATCCGCGACGGATTGGCCGTTGATCGTCAGGGTGCCGCCCGTCGGCGGCTCGATCATGGTGATCAGCCGGGCCAGCGTCGACTTTCCGCATCCCGATTCACCGACGACGGCGAGCGTCGTGCCGGCCTCGACGGTAAAGCTCGCCCCGGCCAGCGCCCGCACCGTCGCCGATCCGCGAAACGGCCCGCGGCTGACATCGTAATGCCGCGCCAGATCGGTCGCTTCAACGATCGCGCTCATGCCGCCGCCTCGCGATGGTTCAGCGGATAATGGCACAGCGCCTCGCCGAGCTCCGCCGACTGGCGCGGCGGCGCCACGGTACGGCAGGTTTCGTCGGCGAATTTGCAGCGCGGATTGAACAGGCAGCCATCGGGCCGATCGCTCTGGCCCGGCACGACGCCGGGGATTGCCGGTAGCCGGTCGCCGCTTGCCCGGTCGGGCAGCGCGTCGAGAAGCGCCGCCGTATAGGGATGGTGCGGATGGTCGAACAGACCGCCCACCGGCTGCCGTTCGACCTGTTGGCCGGCATATTGCACCACGACCCGCTGCGCCGTTTCGGCGACAACACCCATATCGTGGGTGATCAGCACCAGAGCCATGCCGGTATCGCGCTGCAGCTTGACCAGGAGATCGAGAATCTGCGCCTGAATGGTGACGTCGAGCGCCGTCGACGGTTCATCGGCGATCAGCAATTGCGGCTGGCACGATATCGCCATGGCGATCATGACACGCTGGCTCATGCCGCCGGAAAGCTGATGGGGAAACGCCGACAGGCGCTTTTCCGGCTCCGGGATCCCGACCTCCTGTAAGAGTTCGATCGACCGGCGTTGCCTGTCCGCCCGGCCAAGGCCGAGATGGGTCTTCAGCGCTTCGCCGATCTGGAAGCCGACCGTGAAACACGGATTGAGGCTGGCGACCGGCTCCTGGAAGATCATGGCAATATCCTTGCCGATCACCTGCCGGCGCGCCTGCACAGAAAGCGTCGCCAGATCGCGGCCGGCAAACGACATCTCGTCGGCGGTCACCGTTGCCGTATCCGGCAAAAGCCCCATGACGGCCAGCATGGCGACAGACTTGCCGGAACCGGACTCGCCGACAATCGCCACGATGTCGCCCGGATCGACTGCAAGGTCCATGCCGTCGACGGCCTTCAGCGGCCCGGTTGCCGTCTCGAAGGTGACGGAGAGATTGCGGATCGATAACAGGGCCATCAGTTCATCATTTGGAAATTCGTCATCGCGAAACTATATAAAGTTGTGTAGGAGAACTGCGATGAGTGCAAACGGCCATCCAAAGCCTCCGGCGACACCGAAGCCGATTTCCGGCCCGACAGGACCGAAGCCGGTTTACTGACGCCGTCGACGAGGATCATTTCGCACCCCGCTCCAGAGCGTTGTCGAGGGCACTGATCGCCTCTTCGGCCAATTGAGCCGAGTAGGTCAGCATCTCAAAATAGTCCTGGTACATCGCAATTTTTCGATCAACCTCAAGCGTCCGGAAACGCTCACCGCGCAGATCTTCGACGAATTGCGCGATGGTCTTCATCTGCTTGAAATATAGCACGACGGCGTCGACGGTTTCCGTCGGCAGCAAATGGATTTCGCTGACGATCGCATCGAACACGATCGAATCCGATTCCCGCGGGACAAATGGCGTGTAGGAATCCGCCTTCAGCGCCGAACCTTCGATGCGTTCGACAACCGCGTCCAGATGCTCGGCCGGGTCAATAATACTGAGACGATTGAGATCGCTGCGGATCTCCGCCCGGAGCGCGGTTTGAACGTCACGGACACGCTCGCGCCGGCGCATTGCGTCCAGAAGACGGGCCGCGCTGTTGGAAAGGACGACACCCACGACGACGCCCAAAATGCCAATCAGCGCCGGGTCCATTTCAACTCCGCTTCAACTTCGGATCAAGCGCGTCGCGCAGTCCGTCACCGACCAGGTTGATGGCCAGCACGGTGATCAGGATCGCCAGGCCCGGCAGTGTCACAACCCACCAGGCGCGCAGGATGAATTCGCGCGCATCGGCCAGCATGGTGCCCCATTCCGGCGTCGGCGGTTGCGCGCCCATGCCCAGAAAGCCGAGCGCCGCGGCATCGAGAATGGCGGTGGAGAAGGACAGGGTCGCCTGGACGATCAGCGGCGCCAGGCAGTTGGGCAGGATCGTCCGTGTCATCAGCCGGATCGGGCCGGCGCCGGCGACACCCGCGGAAACCACATAGTCCTTGGTTTTTTCCGCCATCACCTGGGCCCGCGTCAGCCGGACGAAATGCGGCTGCAGGACGATGGCGATGGCGATCATCGCATTGAGCAGGCCCGGCCCGAGCACGGCGACCAGAACCAGCGCCAGAAGCAGCGAGGGAAACGCCAGGATGACATCCATGATCCGCATGATGACAATATCGACCCAGCCGCGGAAAAAGCCGGCGATGAGACCGATAGTGATGCCGCCGGCAAGCGCGATGGAAACAACGACCAAGCCGATGAACAGCGAGAATCGCGACCCATAAAGAAGCCTCGACAGCATATCGCGGCCGACGGCATCGGTGCCCAGAAGAAACGACGCCCGCCCGCCTTCCTGCCAGAATGGCGGCAACAGCAGCGCGTCGCGGAACTGCTCATTGGGTGCATGCGGGGCAATCAGCGGCGCCAGCAAGGCAATGGCGATGAGCGTCAGGAAGACATAGAGCCCGATCACCGCGCCCCGGTTTTCCGAAAAATAGAACCAGAATTCGGCAAGCATGGCGCGGGTGGCGCGGCGGCCGGAAAAGTCGACAGGGATCGTGGCTGTGGTATCGCTCATCGCCGCCTCACTGATGCCGGATGCGTGGATTGATCAGGCCATAAAGCAGGTCGACGATCAGATTGACGATCATCACGATACCGGCGATCAGCATCAGTCCACCCTGGATCACCTCATAATCGCGCCGGAAGATGGAATCGACCATCCACTTGCCGATACCCGGCCAGGAGAAGATCGTTTCGGTTAAAATGGCACCGGCCAGAAGCGTACCGACCGACAGGCCGATGACGGTGATCACCGGTATCAGCGCATTGCGCAGGGCATGCAGGCCGACGACCCGGCGTGGCGGCAGCCCCTTGGCCCGCGCCGTGCGCACATAATCCTCGCCAAGCACCTCCAGCATCGCCGAGCGGGTCTGGCGGGCGATCACCGCAAGCGGGATCGTAGCGAGCACGATGGCCGGCAGGATGAGGTGGCTGACGGCCGACGCAAAGGCGCCTTTCTGGCCCGAAAGCAGCGAGTCGACCAGCATGAAGCCGGTGACCGGCGGGAAGAAATAGAGCAGCGAAATGCGCCCGGAAACCGGCGTCCACTGCAGGATGCCGGAAAAGAATATGATCAGCAGAAGTCCCCACCAGAAGATCGGCATGGAATAGCCGACCAGCGCCGTGCTCATAATGGACTGGTCGAAGAACGAGCCGCGCTTGACGGCGGCAAAAATGCCGGCCGGCACGCCAAGCACAACCGCCAGCACGATCGCCACGAGCGAAAGTTCCAGCGTCGCGGGAAACAGCGTCAGAAACTCCGTCAGTACCGGTTTCTTGGTGACGAACGATGTGCCGAAATCGCCCTGCAGCAGGTCGCCGAGATAATTGAGATACTGCTGCCAGATCGGCTTGTCGAAACCGTATTTCACAACTTCGGCCTGATAGCGCTCATCCGTCATGCCGCGCTCGCCCGCCAATAGCAGGATTGGATCGCCCGGCAGAAGACGGATGAAGGAAAAGGCGATGATCGATACGCCGATGAAGGTCGGGATCAGCAGGCCGATCCGGTTGAGGAGAAATCGCAGCATTGTGCCTCAGGATCGCCCGATTTCGCGACTCATTGCAATGGCCAATCGGCAGCCACTGGAAAGTCAGCCGACAAGGCGGATTTCCCTGGAAAAACCGGTCAGTGTTTCCGCGCCATCCTCGGTGACGACCACATCGTCTTCTATCCTGACGCCGATTCCGGACGGATCATAGAGTCCCGGCTCGACGGTAAACACCATGCCGGGCTCCAGGACTTCGTGGTTGCCGCGCATGATGTAGGGGTCCTCATGCACGTCGAGGCCAAGCCCGTGACCGGTCTTGGTGCGTATGAATTCAGCATAGGGCGAGGCTTCCAGGATATTTTGCACCGCATCGTCGAGCTGGTGCGCGGTAACCCCCGGCCGCGCCGCGTCACGGCCGGCGCGGTTGGCTTGCCGCACCGTCTCATAAAACGCCCGGGCGCCATCAGGGCAATATTCGATAAAGACCGTGCGGGTGATGTCGGCCAGGTAACCGTCATGGATCGCACCGAAATCGAGAAGCAGCGCGTCGCCCGCCTTGATCCGGTAATCGCGCCGCGCCTTGGCGTGTGGCCGGTAGGAATTGTCGGCCGCGGCGACAATCGGCTCAAATGCCAGACCTTCCGCGCCGCATGAAAACAGGTTGCGGAGCAAGATGCCCTCGATCTCGACCTCCGACTGACCGATCCGGACCTCGTCCAGGGTGGCGCTCAGCGCGTCTTCGGAAATGGCGATGGCGCGCTTCAGCCTGGCGATCTCCCCAGCCGTCTTGCGCAGGCGCAGCGTGTTGGAAATGACTTTTTGAAGATCGACAAAGGCCGCACCGGGAAAGGCCGATTGCAGGCCGAACTGGTCCATCACCCGCATATACTGGCCTTCCACGCCGACCCGGCTGCAGACCATGTCACGGCCAAGCGCGACGAAGGCATTGCCCGGCCCGTCGTGATCGCGCCACAGATGCACGACGCCTTCAAATCCAACCAGATCGAACGACGCCGCCTCAAGCGAGGGCACCACCGCGGCGGGCGCACCCAATTTTGGCACGACGACGACCAGCGACCGCTCGTTGATATGAAAATTCTTTGCAAAGAGACGCCGGAAGTTGGAGCCTGGAACAAGCGCCACCGCGTCGACGCCGGCCGATGCCATGACCTCTCTCAGGGACGCGTAGCGGTCCTCAGGCATGGCCGGGTTCCGGTATGGAGAATTGCAAGGGGCCGCCGGCGGCGGCCCCTCGTGTTTTCGATTGCCTGACGGCTTCACATCGCCAGATCAACGCCATAGAAGATATGGCCGCCGAACGGATCGATCTTGAAATCCGTCACTTCCTTGCGCATCGGCTTGAAGACCACCGAATGGGCGATCGTCGCCCACGGCGCCTGCTCCTTGAAGATGACCTGCGCCTCTTCATAAAGCTTGGTCCGTTCGGCCGGGTCGGAGACGACCTTGGCCTTCTGGATCACGTCCTCAAACGGCTTGTGACACCACTGGGCGCGATTGGAGCCACCAACGCCGTCACAGCCAAGCAGCACGGCGAGGAAATTGTCCGGATCGCCATTGTCGCCGGTCCAGCCCAGCA
>CALZIL010000152.1 GCA_945787495.1 uncultured Afifella sp.
TTCGATGCCCTGAGCGAAAATGGCATCGGCAGCGAATTCGTCACCCTGCATGTCGGCGCCGGAACGTTTTTGCCGGTCAAGACGGACGATACGGCGGGCCACGTCATGCATGCCGAAACCGGAGAAATCAGCGCAGCGACCGCTGAGCGGCTGAATGCGGCGCGCCAGGCCGGCGGCAGGCTTGTGGCCGTTGGCTCGACGTCGCTTCGGCTTCTGGAGAGCGCCGCCGATGCCGATGGCACGATCCGGCCGTTTTCGGGCAGCACGGATATTTTCATCACGCCGGGCTACCGGTTCGGCGCCGTCGACATCCTGATGACGAATTTCCATCTGCCCCGCTCGACGTTGTTCATGCTGGTTGCGGCGTTTTCCGGTCTTGCGACGATGCACCGCGCCTATACCCACGCGATCGCGGAAAAGTACCGCTTTTATTCCTATGGCGACGCCTGCCTGCTTTCGCGTGCGGAGGACGCATGAGCGGCTTTCAGTTTCATATCCTGTCGCGCGACGGCGCGGCGCGGCGCGGTGAAATCGCCACACCGCGCGGCACGATCCGGACGCCGGCCTTCATGCCGGTCGGCACGCAGGCGACCGTCAAGGCGATGTATCCGGACCAGGTGCATGAGCTCGGCGCCGATATCGTGCTCGGCAACACCTACCATCTGATGCTGCGGCCCGGCGCGGAGCGGGTTGCCGCTTTGGGCGGATTGCACCGTTTCATGAACTGGCCTTATCCGATCCTCACCGATTCCGGCGGTTTTCAGGTGATGTCCCTGGCCAAGCTGCGCAAGCTCGACAAGGACGGCGTGACCTTCCGCTCCCATATCGATGGCTCGCAGCACCGGTTGACGCCGGAACGCTCGGTGGAAATCCAGACACTGCTTGGCGCCGACATTATCATGCAGCTTGACGAATGCATCGCGCTGCCGGCCGAGGCGGCGGAAATGGAACGGGCGATGATGCTGTCGCTGGCCTGGGCCGAACGCAGCAAGGCGGCATTTGACGCCGGCGGCGGGCGCGCGCTTTTCGGCATCGTGCAAGGCGGCGACAAGGCTGATCTGCGCCTGAAATCGGCGCGGGCGCTGACCGAAATCGGTTTTGACGGCTACGCCGTCGGCGGGCTGGCGGTGGGCGAACCGCAGGAGGTGATGCTCAAGGTCCTTGAGGAGACCGTTCCGGCGCTTGACGAGGACCGGCCGCGCTATCTGATGGGCGTCGGCACGCCCGACGATATCCTGGCTTCGGTCAAGCGCGGCATCGACATGTTCGATTGCGTCATGCCGACGCGGGCAGGGCGCCACGGCCAGGCCTTTACCCGGTTCGGCACGGTCAATCTACGCAATGCCCGCCATGCCGACGATCCGCGACCGCTGGACGAAACCGCCGATTGCCCGGCGAGCCGGACCTATTCACGGGCCTATCTGCATCATCTCGTCAAGGCCGGCGAGACGCTCGGCGCGATGCTGCTGACCTGGAACAATTTGGCCTATTACCAGCATGTGATGAACGGTGCCCGGCGCGCCATCGGCGAGGGGGCCTATGACGATTATTGCGCTGCTGTCCGGGCCGGCTGGACGACAGGCGATCTGCCGCCGCTGGACTCGCAAGAAAGGCCCGGCTGGCAAGAGCCGGGCCTTTTCAAATAATGCCGTGAACGGGTCGAAAAAGCGTCAAACCAGATCGCCGGGGGCCGGTAACAGGTGGCAGCCCACGATCTTCCAGTCACCGGCAGTGTCACGCGCCATGGCAAAGGATGCGCGCCACTGCAGACCGGCCGTGTCGGTCACATAGATGTTGGCGATCGGCATGTTGACGGCGGTCGTTATGCTGTCGAAGGCGATCGATTTGGCCTGCACCAGCGGCGGATGAACCCGGCTGAAGAAGGCGTAGATGGCGTCCTTAGAGCCGAATTTCGTCTGTTCGACTTCCGGCGCGATCAGCCAGACCGCACTCGACTGCCGGTTTGAAAGACCCCAGACAAAGGTCTCCACCGCAGCCTTGATTTCAAGCTTGTCGGATAGACCGATCTCAAAGACATGGTCGATGGAACCGACCCTGGCCTCGGTACTGGTGGTATCGGGCATGTCGGCAATGCCGGTTACCACGATACCTGTCGCCGACTGATCGACTTCGTCTGACAATGCGATCGCCGGACTCATGGCAGCAATGCCCAACGCGATCACTGTGGCCAATGCCGATGTGCGAAGCCCCAAAATGCCGAACGTTCCGATTGCGGTTCGCATGGTTTGCTCCTTGGTCTGTGCGGATCCGGATCAAATGCCGGGTGCCGCTGTTCAACAATGAGATGGGGAGGCGGGCAAATACGCGCCAATCAGGATTCACGCACGCACGCTCACATAATTGTGCTGGCGCGGTGAATTTTCCTGTTTTTTCAACCTGATCTGGGGAAAATTGCAGGAAAACCGTGAGCCAATTCGCTTGCCTTTCTTTTACCGGTCAGGCGAGAAGAATTGGTCACGAACGGTCGACTGTCGTATCGGTTTACGGATTATTTATCTAAATTTTTAGCCAAAATTGCAGGATTCATGCACCGAATACCTACATTACGGTATAATGATCAAGCACTTACAGCCAACCACTTAAAGACGGCAGAGAAACAATGAAGCCACTTCAGTTCCTGAGGCAAAAGATCGCCAATCGGTCGCGGGAATCCGATCAGCGGTCACAGAACCGGGTTCCAGCCCGGTACTATGCCTATCTTCATGCTGCGACAGGTGCTGTGCTTTCGGAATGCCTCGTCAAGGATATTTCCGAGACCGGTGCCCGGATCATCCTGCCGATGACGGCCAGTTTGCCAAAGCGGATCATGCTTCGCGTTACCGGCGAGGCGACGCCGATGACTGCGTCGGTCGTTTGGCAGGCGGGCACCAAATGCGGTCTTGAATTCAAGGAGGCCGGTTGGGCTTGACCGCACAGAGGGCGGTCTTGGCCACGAGAAACCCGTGGCGTTCGTGCTTACCGTCTGTTCACCCATCTTTGTGAATATGACGGCTACATATCATGATCGGATTGAAAACACAGTTTCATATGGGGGTTAGTCATGTTTGGGCGGCAACGGCATCAACGAGACCGCAATGCTCCGCGGCTGCCATCTTTTGGCCGGGCGGAGATTCTCGACATCGAAGGCCGGCCCGCTCAACATTGCGTCATCAAGGAAATATCGCGGACCGGTGCGAATATCATTCCCGACAATCCTGAGACCTTGCCTGAGGTTTGCGAAATCTGGATCCCGCACCTAGATCTCACCCTCAAGGCACATGTCCGGTGGCGCAAGAAGAAGAAGGCCGGATTGGAATTCGAAAAACCAATCGCGGCCTCGCGGCTCGTTGGAACGGATACAGGTTGGGAAACGGGAACCTGATCCGGCGCGTCTTCGCCGTTTGAATGAATCTGTTCCCGCCACATCGCCAATTCGGTTGCCTCGATTGACATGCCTCCGGTTCCTGCCGTTCAACTGGAACGGTGTGGAGGGGCCGACATGCCGCAGCAGAAATTGCGCACCGAATTCGCAGTGACGCCGTTCCGGCAGGCGATTCTCCGTTCAGGCCTTGCCGGATGATCAAACGGCCGCTTCACCTTCTCATCGCCATATGTGCCGCCCAGGTTCTCTCAATGCTGCCGTTTGCCGGCTGGCCGGTTCTGCTGGGCGCCTTGCAGGGCGAATGGGGCCTGGCCAATACACAGGCCGGCATGATCGGCGGCGTTTACTTCGTCGGTTACGTATCGGCGGTGCTGGTTCTGGTCAGCCTGACGGACATGCTCGACCCGCGGATCGTCTACGTCTTTTCCGCGCTTGCTGCCGCGTCGGGGGCGGCTGCGTTTGCCGGCCTGGCCGGCGGATTCTACAGCGCCGCAGCTGCCTGGTCGGTCGCCGGGATTGGCTTGGCCGGCACCTATATGCCCGGCCTGCAAATTCTCAACAGCCGGCTCGATGCCGCACGGCGGGTTCGCTACGTGGCCTGGTATACCGCCACCTTCAGCATCGGCACCGGCGTGTCGTTTCTTGCAGCAGGGGTGCTCAGCGACGTCTTCACCTGGCCGTGGGTTTTTGCGCTGCTGGCGGCCGGTCCTCTGGCTGCGGCTGCCCTGGTTTTTGCCTTCATCGCACCGCTTCAGCAAACGACTTTTCAGATCACCGGCAGGCATCCTCTGGACCTGCGGCCGGTGCTGCAAAACCGCGCGGCGATCGGTTACATCATCGGCTATACCGGCCACTCATTCGAACTGTTCGCCTTCCGCACCTGGATTTTCCTGCTCATCGTCCTGGTCGCCGAGGATAATGGCCTACAGCTGTCGTCGTCGCATGCGGCGGTGATAGCGGGCACGTTTTCCTTCATTGGCATGGCCTCGTCCGTCTTCGGCGCCTGGCTGGCTCTGCGGCTCGGCCGGGACCGGGTCCTGATGGTGATCATGGTCGGGAGCGTGGTGATCGGATTGGCGGCCGGCGGGGCATCGCTCGTCTCATTTGCCCTGTTTGCCGTGGTCGCCTGCCTCTACAACATCTTCATCATGCTCGATTCCGGCGCGCTCACCGCCGGTGTCGTCGAGGTTTCAAAAGAGGGTGCGCGCGGTGCGACGCTCGCCGCCCATTCGTTTTTCGGATTTATGGGCGCCGCCATCGGACCATCGGCCGTCGGCCTGATGCTCGACCTGGGCGGTGGGCAAACGGCCTATGCCGGCTGGATGCTGGCTTTTGCGATCATGGTGGCCGGCTCGGCCGTGGCGCTGCTTGGCCGTCTCGCGATGAACCGGCTAAGCAACGGATAGATTTTCTGCAAGGGCATCGCAGAAATATAAGACTCCATGCGGCCGAGAGACGCGGCAGCGGGGATGAGCAAGAGGGTGACGGGCGCGAAATGATCTTATATGATGCCGCCTGATTGTGCCTTCGGGCTAAAAAGATCAATGCAATCAACTTGAAAGAGGGAGATATCCAAATGGGTTTGTTTTTTGAAAAGAAACGCTTGCGTGGCGCGGCCGCGGTAGCAGCAGTATCCGCGCTGGCGCTCGGCCTGCCGAGCCTGGCCGCCGCACAAGAGACACTGACGCTTGGTTCGGCGATCTCGTTTACCGGCAAATATTCCACCAATGGCGAACATGCCTCCAGGGGCTATGATTTCGCCGTCAAGAAGATCAACGAAGCCGGTGGCGTGAAGATCGGCGACAAGACCTACATGCTGGACGTCAAATATTATGACGACGAATCGACGCCAGCGCGCGGCGCGCAGCTCGTCGAGCGGCTGATCAGCCAGGACGGCATCCAATTCATGCTTGGCCCGTATTCGTCGGGCCTGACCAAGGCTGTCGCGCCGGTGACGGAAAAGTACCAGGTCCCGATGGTCGAAGCGGAAGGCGCTTCGCGGTCGCTGTTCAACAAGGGCTATAAATACCTGTTCGCGGTGCTGTCGACCTCCGAACAATATCTGGCCTCGGCTATCGATCTTGCCGCCGAAGTCGCCAAGGCCAATGGCAAGGATCCGTCCTCGGTCAAGATCGCCATGGCTTTCGAGAACGATCCGTTCTCGCTCGATGTCCGCGCCGGCGTTGCCGAGGATGCCGCGAAACACGGCATGAAGGTTGTCATCGACGACAAGCTGCCGCGCGATCTCTCCGACATGTCGGCGACGCTGACCAAGGTCAAGGCCCTGAAGCCTGACCTTCTTGTCGTATCCGGCCATTCCAAGGGCGCGGCGACAGCGACCCGGCAGATCGGCGAAATGAACATCGAAGTGCCGATGATCGCCATTACCCATTGCGAGGCGGCCGATGTCACCGGCAAGTTCGGCAATGTGGCAAACGGATTCCTGTGCTCCACGCAATGGTCGGAAACGCTTTCCTACGAGGATGAGCTGTTTGGAACGGCCGCCAATTTCGAGGCCGAGTTCAAAGCTGCCTATCCGCAATACGCCGACAAGAAGGTGCCTTATCAGACGGCACAGGCGAGTGCCGCAGTCTACGTATTCAAGGACGCCTTTGAGCGCGCCGGCACGCTCGACAAGGACGCCGTTCGCGAGGCGCTTACCAAGACCGACATGAAGACGTTCTACGGCGGTATCAAGTTCTCCGCCGCCGGCAACAATATCGCCAAGCCGATGGTTCTGCGCCAGATCCAGAATGGCGAATACAATGTTGTCGCGCCGTCGGACTTTGCCTCGCACAAGCTGCAATGGCCGCGGGCAATCGGAACGAACTGAAGTCGTGTGTCTACGATCACGCGGGACAGCCCTTGTGGCTGTCCCGTTTTTATATGCGGGTGTACAATCCCGACTCTTATCGTGAGCTGATATGTCTCAACTTCTCGGCAATATCTCCATCCTCGTCGAAGCACCCGTCTTCAACCTGGCGCTTCTCATTGACGGACTGCTGATCGGTTCTGTCTTCGCGCTGGCGGCCTATGGCCTTGCTCTCGTCTGGGGCGTCATGAACGTCAAAAACCTGGCTCAGGGCGACTTCGTCATGATCGGCGGCTATATCGCCTGGTGGATGAGCCAGCACGGTATTCATCCGCTGTTCGGGGTTCCCGTTGCCATCGTCGTTCTGTGGGGGATCGGCCGGGTTATTTACGCGCTCGTTATCCGTCGCGTCATCGAACAGGATCTTTTCACATCGCTGCTGGCGACCTTCGGCGTCGCAATCGTCATCGAGCAGCTTTTGAACCTGTTGTTCGGTTCCGACACGCAGTCGGCCGAAACGGGTTTCGCCTCGTTCCAGCTATTCGGCGGACTGGTGACGCTGCCGATCGCCAAGCTCATAGCCTTCGGGCTCGCTGCCGGCCTTGCCGGTTCGGTCATCCTGTTCATGAAAAAATCACGCATGGGGCAGGCGATCCGCGCCACCGCCCAGGACGCGCGTGCCGCCCGCGTGATGGGTATCAACACCGACAAGGTCTATGCCTTCACCTTCTCGCTCAATGCGGCAATCTGCGGCGCCGCCGGCGCGCTGATCGTCCTGATCTGGGTAATCCAGCCGTTCTTCGGCATCACTTATTCGATCCGTTCCTTCGTCATCGTCACGGCCGCCGGCTTCGGCAATCTGCCCGGCGTTATCGCCGCAGGTCTCGGCATGGGCGTCTTCCTGATTGTCTGGGCGGGCTTCGTGTTC
>CALZIL010000153.1 GCA_945787495.1 uncultured Afifella sp.
TTGCCGCCGACATTGCCGAGACCGATAAAGCCGATTTTCATGAGGATACTCCCGCTTGCACTGTCACAGCGGCTCGTCCGACATCTCCAGATGCAGCCGCTTGCCCTCATAGGGGTGAGCCTCTGCCACCGCCTCGTTGAGCTCCACGCCCAGCCCCGGCGTGTCCGGTACGATCACATGGCCGTCCTGCCAGCGGATAGGGGTCTTCAGAATATCGGCGTGGAAGCCGTCCCATTTGCCGATGCCTTCCAGAATCAGGAAATTCGGCGACGTTGCGGCAAGCTGGATATTGGCGGCGCCGACCACCGGCCCGCAATAAAGGTGCGGCGCGATCTGCGCATAATGCGCTTCGCCCATGCCGGCGATCTTTTTCGCCTCCAGAAGGCCGCCGACCCGGCCGAGATTCATCTGCAGGATCGACGCCGCGCCGGTGGCCAGCACGCGGGCGAATTCATACTTTGTCGTCAGTCTTTCGCCGGTCGCCACGGGGATCGTTGTGGCGCGCGCCACCTTGGCCATCTCTTCCGGCATTTCCGGCGGCACCGGTTCCTCGAACCACAACGGGTCATAGGCTTCCAGCCGCCGCGCCAGGCGGATGGCGCCCGAGGCGCTGAACTGGCCATGGGTGCCGAACAGCAGATCGGCACGGTCGCCGACGGCCGCGCGGATTGTTTTCACAAAAGCTTCCGACCGGTCGAGTTCTTGCAGCGTCGGCTGCCGGCCGTCATGCACCGTATAGGCGCCGACAGGGTCGAATTTCACCGCCGTAAAGCCGCCGGCGACACAGGCCGCCGCGACCTCCGCCGCCATATCAGCATTGGTATAAACATTATTTTCGTCATCGGGATAGACATCGCCGCGCGGCGGATAGAGGTAGGTATAGGTCCTCAGCCGGTCGCGCACCTTGCCGCCGAGAAGATCATGGACCGGCCGGTCGGCAGCCTTGCCGGCAATGTCCCAGCACGCCATTTCAAGGCCGGAGAGAACGCCCATCAGCGAGATGTCCGGCCGCAGCGAATAGCCCGAGCCGTAGACCGACCGCCATAGCGCCTCGATGCGCAACGGATTGCGACCTTCGACATGGCGCGCAAAGACATCCGCGATCATCGCGACGATCGTCTGCGGCCCGAAGGTCGCGGCATAAACCTCACCGATGCCGTCGATGCCGCAGGCGGTCGTCAGTTTCACAAAGATGAAATAGCGGCCACCGTGATGTGGCGGCGGATTGCCAACGACAAAGGTTTTCAGCGCCGCAATCTTCATTTTCAATCTGCAGGAATCGTCGCCGGATCGTCGAAGACGATGACATTGCGCAAAGCCGCGCCGCCCCGGACATCGGCGATCGCATCGTTGATCTCGTCGAGCCGATAGCGCCCGGTGATCAGCTCGTCGAGCTTCAGCCGGCCGTCGCGATAGAGCGCCACCAGGCGGGGAATATCGACGTCGATGCGCGACATGCCCATCTTCGATCCGAGAATGCGCTGGTTGCGCGACGCCAGTTCGACCAACTCGAACTCCGACATCACCCCGTCCGCCGGCATGCCGACCAGCACTGCGGCGCCGCCACTGCTCATCATGCCATAGGCGGCGTCGAATGCCGGTTTTGCGCCGACGGTGATGAAGACATAATCGGCGCCGCGCCCGCCGGTCGCCGCAAGCACGTCTGCGGTTGCATCCGTTGTGCGGGAATTGACAGCATGGGTCGCGCCGAACGCGCGCGCCGTTGCCAGCTTTTCGTCGTTGATGTCGATAGCGATGACGGGGTCGGCTCCGACGATCGCGGCGCCCTGCACGGTGTTGAGGCCGACGCCGCCGGTACCGATCACCGCGACCGCCGATCCCGGTTCCACGCCGGCGGTGTTTGTGACGGCGCCGAAGCCGGTGATGACGCCGCAGGCCAGCAGCGCGGCGCGGTCCAGCGGCAGATCGTCCGGCACCGTTACAACCTGCGAGGCATCGACGGTCACCGCCTCGGCAAAGGCGCCGGTTTTGAGGCCCTGCAGCAGCAATTGGCCGGTCTCATCAGCCAGCGGGCTGGCCCGGTCGCTGAAATGCGTGTCGTCACAGACCACCGGCAGGCCGTTTTGGCAGGCCGGGCAGGCGCCGCAAGCGCGGATCAGCGTGACGACGACCGGCTCGCCGGCCTTGACCCGTGTCACGCCGGCGCCGATGGCCGTGACCACGCCGGCTGCCTCATGCCCGTAAACCGCCGGTAGATCACCGCCCCAGGCGCCGTCGGCGTAAAGCAGGTCGCTGTGACAGATGGCACAGGCCGCCAGCCGGACCTGAACCTGGCCCGGACCGGGTGGTGCCAGTGTCACCTCCTCGATTGTCAGTGGCGCGCCGAACTGGCGGCAAACAGCAGCTTTCATCGTCTGATCTTCTTGCGCTCCCTGTCGCCTCGTGCCGGTTGCGGCCATTTGGCGCCGGTGCTGATATGATCACCGATTCCGGCGCTCTGCAAAGACGGAATCCGCCGAGCGCACAAAATTTTGCCCGGCGCGAATGTGACAGATTTGTTGCATTTTCATGACGTGTGAACCACGCTGTCCTCAGGACACGCGTTTGAGTTTGGCGTTGTCGCAATCCCGGAGGAAAAAATGAAAAAGCAGATTACCTTTATCGTCGGCGGTCTCGCCGCGGCATGGCTTGCCGGCACACCGGCCCTGGCGGCGGAAAAGCTGACGCTTTACTGCAGCCCGCAGATCGAGTGGTGCAACCTGATGGTGGAAGCCTTTGAAAAGGAAACCGGCATCGACGTCGCCATGACCCGCAAGAGTTCCGGCGAGACCTTTGCCCAGATCAAGGCCGAGGCGCGCAACCCCAAGGGCGACGTCTGGTGGGGCGGTACCGGCGATCCGCATTTGCAGGCGGCCGAGGAAGGCCTGACGGAGGAATACACCTCGCCGGTCTTCGACAAACTGCATCCCTGGGCCCAGAACCAGGCGAAATCGGCCAGCATGAAGACCGTCGGCATCTATGCCGGCGCGCTCGGCATTGGCTACAACAAGGAGCTTCTGGCGGCAAAGGGCCTGCCGGCGCCGGAAAGCTGGGCCGATCTGGCCAAGCCGGAATACAAGGGCGAGGTGCAGATCGCCAACCCCAATTCATCGGGCACGTCGTATACGACCCTTGCCACGCTTGTTCAGATCATGGGCGAAGACGAAGCCTTCGATCTGATGAAGGCGATGCACAAGAACGTGAACCAGTACACCAAGTCCGGTTCGGCACCGATCAAGGCGGCGGCCCGCGGCGAAACCACGATCGGCATCACCTTCATGCATGACATGGTGACCCAGGTCGTCAACGGCTTCCCGATCGAGATCGTCGCGCCCACAGAGGGCACCGGTTACGAGATCGGCTCCATGAGCATCATCAAGAATGCCCGCAACATGGAGAGCGCCAAGAAGTTCTACGACTTCGCCCTGAACGCCGATATCCAGACCCGCGCCCGTGAGGCCAAGGCCTATCAGGTGCCGTCGAATTCTGGCGCCACGCCGCCAGATGAGTCGCCGGACCTGACGAAGCTGAAGCTGATCGACTACGACTTCGCCAAATACGGGTCGTCGGCGGAGCGCAAGCGCCTGTTGAAGCGCTGGGATGACGAGGTCGGCTCGCTGCCGCGCTGAAACCCGGCGTGACGAAACCGATGCGGCCGGCACGGACTGGCGGGCGATGAACAAGTTCGTCGCCCTCTGGCTTGCTGTCGGCCTCATCGGGTTTTTTGTTCTGCCCTGGTACACGACCGACGACGCGTTCGTGTCGTTTACCTGGTTGCGCGACGGCTGGCCGCTCGATGCTGACTATGCCCCGGCAATCATCCAGATCTTCGCCCATGGCAAGATCTGGCTGGCGCCGTTGATCCTGTTCTTTGCCGCCGTCGTGCCGGTGTTGCGCGGCAACCCTTCGGACCGGCTTTTTGCAGCCACGCTGACCTTCGCCGGCGCCGGCGGCCTCGTCTTTCTGCTCCTGCAAGGCTTCACCATCGGCATCGCCGGTTGGGAATATGCCTCGCTGGAGGCGCTGTTCGGTCCGGTCGAGCGTCAGTTCGGTATGGGCGCCGGCGCGGTTCTGGTTGCCGCGGCCTTTCTGTTTCTTTTAACGCAGGGCTTTGCCGCCCGCGGCTATGTCGGCGGTGACCTGTTCGTCGCCGGTTCCATCGGGCTGATCATCGCGCTGATCACGGCCTTTGTCTTCTTTCCGGTTTCGCGCATCCTGGTCAGTGCCTTCCAGGACAATCAGGGCGTCTATGCCTTTTCGCTGTTTGCCGAAAAGATCAGCGACAGCAAGATATGGGGCCTGCGCTGTTTGAGCGAAAATGTCAGCTGCGGGGTCGCCTGGAACTCGCTCATGCTGGCCGTGTCGGTCGGCATCGGTTCGACCTTGCTTGGCCTTGCCTTTGCGCTGGTGACGACGCGGGCGCGGCTGAAAATGGGTAAGGCGTTCCGGGTGCTGACCGTGCTGCCGATCATTACGCCGCCTTTTGTCATCGGCCTCGCCATGATCCTGCTGTTCGGCCGGGCCGGCGTGGTGACCCAGTTCATGGCCTCAACGTTCGACATTCCACCGACGCGCTGGATTTACGGCTTCACCGGCATCTGGCTGGCGCAGATGCTGGCCTTCACGCCGATCGCCTTTCTGGTCCTGATCGGTGTGGTGGAGGGCGTCAGCCCATCGATGGAGGAGGCGGCGCAGACCCTGCGAGCCGATGCCTGGACGACCTTTTCCACCGTGTCCTTTCCGCTCATGCGGCCGGGTCTGGCCAACGCCTTTTTGCTCGGTTTCATCGAGAGCATGGCCGATTTCGGCAATCCGTTCGTGCTTGGCGGCAATTACGGCGTGCTGTCGACGGAGATCTTCTTTGCCATTGTCGGGGCGCAAAACGATCAGGGCGGGGCGGCCGTGCTGGCCATCGTGCTTTTGGCCTTCACGCTGACGGCGTTCTACGTCCAGCGCCGGTGGGTCGGAAAGAAATCCTATGTCACCGTCACCGGCAAGGGCGATGCCGGCCTGCATGCCATGCTGCCGAAGCGGCTGACCTGGCTGATTTTCGCCATTGTCATTCCGTGGACCTTCATGATGCTGGTGATCTACTGCATGGTGATGTTCGGCGGTTTCGTGGAGACCTGGGGGCGGGATCATTCCTTCACCATGCGCCATTATGCCGACGCCTTTTCCGTCACCACCGGCGAACATGGCCTGATCTGGAGCGGTGCGGCATGGAACTCGTTCTGGACGACGATTTCGATCTCCGCCATCGCCGCGCCGCTGACCGCCGGCCTTGGCCTGTTGACCGCCTATCTTCTGGTCCGTCAGCGCTTTGCCGGTCGCGAAGCCTTTGAATTCGGCACCATGCTCAGTTTCGCCATTCCTGGCACGGTGATCGGCATCAGCTACATTCTGGCGTTTAACATCCCGCCGCTGGAACTGACCGGCACAGGCATCATCCTCATCATCTGTTTCATGTTCCGCAACATGCCGGTCGGCCTGCGCGCCGGTGTCGCTGCCATGAGCCAGCTTGACAAGAATCTCGACGAAGCGTCGCTGACGCTCGGGGCCAACAGTTTCACGACCGTGCGCAACGTCATCCTGCCGCTGCTGCGCCCGGCCATCGCCGCGGCGCTGGTGTTCAGCTTCGTGCGCGCCATCACCTCGGTCAGCGCCGTGATATTCCTGGTATCGGCCGACTACCACATGGCGACCGCCTATATTATCGGTCGGGTGGAAAACGGTGATTACGGCCTGGCGATCGCCTATTCCTCGGTGCTGATCCTGGTCATGCTCGCCGCCGTCAGCCTGGTGCAGCTCGTCATCAGCCGGCGCAAGCTCGGCCGGCGGACAGCGGTCGCCGGCGCGGAACAAGCCGGAGCGGTTGCGACATGACGATCAAGAGCAATGCGGCATCGGTCCGCTTCGACGCGGTGACCAAGGCCTTTGGCGATGTGGTTGCCGTCGATCAAATATCGTTGCTGATCGAGCCGGGCAAACTGGTCACGCTTCTGGGCCCCAGCGGCTGCGGCAAGACGACGACGCTGAGGCTGATCGCCGGACTGGAAATGGCGACCGGCGGGCAGATCTTCATCGGCGACCGGGACGTCACCAAGCTGCCGGCAACCGACCGCGACGTCGCCATGGTGTTCCAGTCCTATGCGTTGTTCCCGCATATGACTGTCGGCGAAAACGTCGCCTATGGCCTGAAAGTAAGTGGTGTCAAAAAACCCGACGCGCAGGCGCGCAGCCAGGATGCGCTCAATCTCGTCGGACTTGCCGATCTTGGCGACCGGATGCCGAGCGAACTATCGGGCGGCCAGCAACAGCGGGTGGCGGTCGCCCGGGCGCTGGTACTGGAGCCGCAAGTGCTGCTGTTCGACGAACCGCTGTCCAACCTCGACGCCAAGCTGCGCCGCCGGGTGCGCGAGGAAATCCGCGAGATCCAGCAAAATCTCGGCCTCACCGTCATCTACGTCACCCACGACCAGGAAGAGGCGCTGGCGGTGTCGGACGACATCGTTGTCATGAACAACGCCGTGATCGCCCAGATCGGCACGCCACGCGAACTCTACGAGGTGCCCAGTGACGCCTTCGTCGCCGACTTCATCGGCGAGGCGAACATCCTTGATTGCGAGATCGAATCCGTTGCCGGCGACATGGCGCAGGTGCGCCTGGGCGACATCGTCATGCAGCTGCCGGCGCTTAATCTTGCTCCCGGGCCGGCGCAACTGGCTATCCGGCCGCGGCGCGTCGATCTCCACGCCGAAGCCGTTGCGGAGACGCTCCCCGGCACGTTGCTCAAGGCGACCTATGTCGGCACCCATATGGAATACCGGATCGAGACCGCCCACGGCGAAATCTTCGCCATATCCGGCGACGTTGATGATCTGCACCACGCCAATTCTGAAATCCGTGTCGGTTTCAGGGATCCCGGGCCGGTCTTGATACCTGCCGCCTGAGGATCGGCACATCCGGCATCGATGCCAGAGGCGCTCAGGCCGAAGCCAGCTTTTCGATATCGCCGAACACGTCGGGCGAGGCCGCCAGTACCACGCCGCCTTCGGCAAGCATGGTTTTGCCGTCAA
>CALZIL010000154.1:0-9491 GCA_945787495.1 uncultured Afifella sp.
GATCGTAGGCATCGTCCTTCAGATCGGCCTTGTAGGACCAGATCGTCGGCGGGATCGGATTGATCGCCACCTTGCCGGCGCCCTGGAAAACGGCGTCAAGAATGGCCTGCTTGTTGATCGCCATGTTGAGCGCCTTGCGGACCTTGGCATTGTCAAACGGCGCAACTGTCGTGTTGTAGGCCAGATAACCGACATTCAGGCCTTCCTGCTCCATCACGACGAGATCGGAATCGGCCTTCATGGCTTCCAGATCGGCCGGGTTCGGATAGGGCATGACATGGCATTCGCCAGCCTTGAGCTTCTGGTAGCGCACCGAATTGTCCGGCGTGATGGCAAAGACCAGATCGTCGATCGCCGCCTTGCCGGCCCAGTAATCGTCATGCGCCTTGTAGCGAATGACGGCATCCTTCTGATAGGCGAGGAACTTGAACGGGCCGGTGCCGATCGGCTGCTGGTTGAGTTGCTCCGGCGTACCGGCTTCCAGCATCTTGTCGGCGTATTCCTTGGAAAGGATCGAGGCGAAATCCATGCCGAGATTGGCGATCATCGGCGCTTCCGGCCGGTTGAGCGCGAATTTGACCGTCAGGTCGTCGACCTTTTCGACCGACTTGATCAGGTCCGGCATCGACATGCCGCCGAAATATTCCCAGGTCCCGCCCGAGACCTTGAAATAGGGATGGTCCTCAAGCCGCTGGCGCTCGAACGAGAACACCACGTCGTCGGCGTTGAGATCGCGGCTCGGCGTGAAATATTCGGTCGCGTGGAACTTCACACCCGAACGCAGCTTGAACGTATATTCCAGACCATCGTCGGAAACCGACCAGCTTTCCGCCAGGGCCGGCCCGATGGTTGTCGTGCCGCGCTCAAATTCCACAAGCTTGTTGTAGATCTGGCGCGACGAGGCGTCGAAGGTCGTGCCGGACGTATAAAGCGCCGGGTCGAACCCTTCCGGCGAACCTTCGGAGCAATAGACCAGTGTTTTGGCGGATGCTGCACCGGCCATAAGAGCCGTCATGCCGACGCCGATGAGCGCCGCCCTGATCAGTTTTTTGGTTGTCATGGGTCTTCCTCTCAGAACAAGTACTAAGGAGCCGAGGCAATTGCTCGCTCTCAAGCTGCTAATGAACGGCGAGAAGCAAAATAAATCAACTCATGACGTGCCGTGAGGCGAAAAAATTTCGCCTGAAGGCGACGGCCGTTTTGCGTGCGGACCGCCGGTCTTGCGCCGGCAGCCCGTCTAGACCGTTCCGCCGAGCGATGATTCCAGATCGGCGAGTTCCTGACCACCGGCCATCAGGTTCTGCAGTTCTTCCGGCGTGATCTCGCCCTTGTTTGCAGTTTCCAGTGTCCTGCCGCGATTGAGCACGTTGAACTTGTCGCCCACCGCCATGGCATGGCGGACATTATGGGAAATGAAGACGACGCCCAGTCCCTTGTTGCGCACCATGTTGACATATTTGAGAACCATCGACGTCTGGCGCACGCCAAGCGCCGACGTCGGCTCGTCAAGAATCAGAACCTTGGCGCCGAAATAGACCGCCCGCGAAATCGCGACACACTGCCGTTCGCCGCCCGACAAGGTGCCGACTGCCTGGCCCGGGTCGCGCACGTCGATGCCGATCTTCTTCATCTCCTCACGGGCAACACCATCGCAATAATTGAAATCGATGTGCCTGAACGGACCGAATCCCTTTGTCGGTTCGCGGCCCATGAAGAAATTGCGGGTGATCGACATCAGCGGAATGACGGCAAGATCCTGATAGACGGTGGCGATACCGGCATCCAGCGCCTCACGCGGGCCGGAAAAATGCACCGGCTTGCCGTCCACCAGCATTTCGCCCGCCGAAGGCGCATGCACGCCCGACATCGTCTTGATGAAGGTCGATTTGCCGGCGCCATTGTCGCCAAGCAGGCACAGCACTTCGCCGGCATTGACCTCCAGGCTGACACCGGCCAGTGCGATCACCGAGCCGAAATGCTTTTCGATATTGCGCATTTCGATAATGGGTGTGCTCATATCAGCGTTCCCCCGTCACGCGCTTGCGGATGATATTGTTGAACAACACCGCCGTCAGCAGCATGCCGCCGAGGAACACCAGGTACCAGTCCTGGTCGATCGCCGTGTAGCTGAGGCCGATCAGCACCATGCCGAAGATGACCGCGCCGATCGCCGCGCCGATCGCAGAGCCATAGCCGCCGGTCAGCAGACAACCGCCGATAACGGCAGCAATGATCGCCTCGAACTCTTTCTGGAAGCCGCGCCGCGCATCGGTCGACCCACTGTCCAAAACGGTCAGGATGGCGACAAGCGCCGCACACATGGCGGTGAACATGAACAGGCCCATTTTGACGCGCCGCACCGGCACGCCGGAATTGCGCGCCGCATTGGCGTCGCCGCCGGAAGCGAAGATCCAGTTGCCGACACGGGTGCGCAGCAGGATCCACGTGGCAATGATCGCCACCGCGACGAACCACAGGACTTCGACCGGCACGCCCTCGACCTTCGGCCGGCCGTTCTTGAAGGTATCGATCATGTCGTTGGCGGCCATCCAGGCACGCGCAGGATGAACAGAAAGGCCAGCGTGACGATAAAGGAAGGC
The DNA here is from genome assembly GCA_945787495.1 of uncultured Afifella sp. Taxonomy (GTDB): domain Bacteria; phylum Pseudomonadota; class Alphaproteobacteria; order Rhizobiales; family Afifellaceae; genus CALZIL01. The sequence continues at coordinate 2,601 of CALZIL010000154.1, forward strand.
AGGCCGGTGCGAATGACGATCTGGCCGTTGACCGCGCCGGCGGCGGCGGCAAAGATCAACGTGATGATGATAGCGACCGGCAGCGGCAAACCCCAAGTCACCACGGCCGCGCCGAAAAACAGTCCGGTAAAGGCGATCATCGAGCCGAGCGAGAGATCGAACTCGCCGCCGATCATCAACAGCGCGGCGCCGACGGCCAGGATGCCCAATTGCGCCGCCGGCGACATGAAATTCATGATCCCGGCCAGCGTGAACATGGAGGAATCTGCGGTGAACAGGAAAAACACCGTGACGATGACCAGTCCCGCCAGTGCGCCAAGTTCCGGCCGGCGCATCAATTTTTGAACAAGCGTCGCTTCCTTGATGCGTTCGTCCTGGACAGCGGCAGCAGCATCGGTCATCGAACGGGCCTCCCCCGAATTCATTCTTGAGTAGTTGAATGCAACTTCCGGACGGCGCCGTTGCCAGCGCCGTCCGCATTCTCAAGTCAGGCCTTAGCGAATGCCCTTTGCCGACAAATCAACAACCTGACCCGCCTTTTCGGAGGTAATCAGGTTCGGGCCGGAGGGCACATTGCCGCCCGGCATCAGGCCGAATTTTGATTGCAGGGCCAGAAACGCTACCGGCAGATAGCCTTGCAGATATTGCTGCTGGTCGATGGCGAAGGCGGCCTTGCCGTCGGCGACCGACTGCAGGAAGCTCGCCGAAAGGTCGAACGATCCGACACTGACGGAACCGGCCTTGCCGGTTTCATCGACTGCGGCCACCGCCGGCTCGCCGGCGAGCGAAGCGCCGAGCGCCATGACGGTGTCGATATCGCCATCGGAATCCAGCGCCGCCTTGACCTTGGACTTGATTTCCGAAGGATCATTGGTCGTCGGCAGCACTGTCACCGGGCCGCCGAAACCGTCGGCAAAGCCCTGACAGCGGGCATCGAGCGCCACATTGCCGACTTCGTGGTTGATGCAAAGGCCCTTCTTGCCGCCCATGGAACCGAGTTTTTCACCGGCGATCTTGCCGGCGTCATATTCTTCCTGGCCGACATGCAGGAGCGCGCCGAGGCCTTTCGACACGTCCGAGCCGGAATTCATCGAAATAACGGAAATGCCCGCGGCCACCGCCTTTTCGATCGACGGGCCCAACGCATCCGCATCGGGAATGGAAACGATCAGACCATCGGGTTCCTGGTTGACGGCGGCGTCGATGAGCTGCGCCATCGCCACCATGTCAAAGGTTTCCGGCGCCCGGTAATCGACCTTGACGCCATAGTCTTCCGCCGCCTGAGCCGTGCCGTTCTTGACAACCGACCAGAACGGATCGGATGCCTGACCATGGCTGACCACGATAATGCTGGTATCCTGCGCCTGTGCGGCACCGACTGACAGGGCGAATGCCCCCGCCAGACCCAAAAGAAGCTTCCTCATGCTTTTCTCCCTGACACTGTGAACAACTTTGAGCTGTCGCTCCGATTGAACGCTTCACCCATCTGATTCCGCCTGATGATCAGGCGAATGGAATCTCTCCCCAATTTGCCGCGCTGAGCGGACCCAGGTTCGGACTCTCAAAACTATGGTATCGAAACCTGGGCAAAAGCAACGGCCAATTGATATTGGCTTGTGCGGGGGATTGGCACCGCCGTCCGGGATTGGCGGTTCTTCAACGGCAAGGTATAGGCTCGGCATGCCGCGGAGATGCCAATGACCAGCCAATCGGAAAACACAGACTCTGCAGCAACGCGCCTTGATGTCATCACCATCGGCCGGTCTTCCGTCGATCTTTACGGCCAGCAGATCGGCTCGCGGCTGGAGGATATCGCCACCTTTGCCAAATCGGTCGGCGGCTGCCCGTCCAATATCGCCATCGGCACGGCCCGGCTCGGCTTGCGCTCCGGCCTGATCACCCGCGTCGGCGATGAACAGATGGGGCGCTACATCCTGGAGCAGATGGCGCGCGAGAACGTCGCCACGGACGGCATCGTCACCGACCCTGAGCGGCTCACGGCGCTGGTTCTGTTGTCGGTGGAAAATGACGAGACGTTTCCGCTGATTTTCTACCGCGAAAATTGCGCCGACATGGCGCTCAGCGAGGACGACATCGACGCCGGCTTTGTGTCCTCGGCAAACGCCGTTCTCGTCTCCGGCACGCATTTTTCACAAGCCAATACCGACAAGGCACAGCGCAAGGCGATCCGCATCGCCAGGGAAGCCGGCCGCAAGGTCGCCTTCGACATCGACTACCGGCCCAATCTCTGGGGCCTGGCCGGCCACGCCGCCGGCGAGGAGCGCTATATCGCCTCCCGGGGGGTCTCCGATCGTCTCAAATCCGTGCTTGCCGATTGCGACCTCATCGTCGGCACCGAGGAGGAAATCCATATTGCCGCCGGCGAGGAGGACACGCTGGCCGCCCTGCGCGTGATCCGTGACCTGTCCGGCGCGATGATCGTCCTCAAACGCGGCCCAATGGGTTGCGTCGTCTATCCCGGCGCCATTCCAGAGCGAATCGAGGACGGCATTGTCGGCGCCGGCTTCCCGGTCGAGGTCTATAATGTCCTGGGCGCCGGCGATGCCTTCATGTCGGGCTTCCTGCGCGGCTGGCTGCGCGACGAACCGCCTGCCACCTGCGCCACCTGGGCCAATGCCTGCGGCGCCTTTGCCGTTTCCAGGCTGCTGTGCTCGCCGGAAAGCCCAACCTGGGAGGAGCTGCAGTATTTCCTTGAGAACGGCAGCCCTCACCACGCCTTGCGGCAGGATGCGGAGATCAACCATATCCACTGGGCGACGACCCGTCGCCCGCAACCGCCTGGCCTGATGGCGCTGGCCATCGATCATCGCGCCCAGATGCTGGCCATGGCCGATAAGGCCGGCGCAACCCATGAGCGCATTTCGGCCTTCAAGACGCTGGCAGTGGAAGCTGCCGCCCGGATCGCCGACAGCCGGCCCGGTTATGGCGTCCTGCTCGACGATACCTTTGGCCGCAAGGCGATGGATCTGGCTGCCGAACAGGGGCTGTGGATCGGCCGGCCGGTCGAGGAACCCGGTTCCCGGCCGCTGCGTTTTGAAGTTTCGCAGGACATTGGCGGGCGGATCAGGGAATGGCCGCTCACCCACACCGTCAAGTGCCTGGCGTTCTACCATCCCGACGACGACGCCGCGCTCAAGGCCGAACAGGCCGGCAAGCTGAAGACGCTTTACGACGCGGCACGGCGGGCCGGCCGAGAACTGCTGATCGAAATCATCGCGTCAAAAAACGGACCGCTTGTCGATGACACCACCGCCCGGGTGCTGGCGGAGCTTTACGCGCTTGGCATCAAACCCGATTGGTGGAAGCTGGAACCACAGGCTTCGCCCGGCGCCTGGCAGGCGATCGAAAAAGTTGTCACAGCCAACGATCCCTGGTGCCGCGGCATTGTCCTTCTCGGTCTTGATGCGCCGGAAGATGCGTTGCTTGAGGGCTTTGCCGCCTGCGCCGATATTCCGCTTGTCAGGGGTTTCGCCATCGGCCGGACTGTGTTCGGCAATGCCGCGAAGAAATGGCTCGCCGGCGATATTGACGACGGTGCGGCGATCGCCGATATGGCCGGCCGGTTCGGCCGGCTGGCCGAAGCTTGGCAGCGTTTGCGTGGCGGTACCGCCGCTTAGGACACCGTGTGGCCGCTGCGCTATATTGACGAGCATGAAACGCCGGATGAGAAAGCGCCATGTCGAAACTTCTGATCAAGCCCTCTTCACCCGATACCGATAAGCGCACAATTCATGTTTCGCCGCAGACCGCCGGCTGGACCTATGTCGGCTTCGACCTTTATCGCCTGCGGCCGGGCGAAATCGCGTCAGCTGAGACCGGCGACCGCGAAGTCTGTCTGGTTTTTATCTCCGGACGGGGCCGGGCGAACGCCGATGGCGCGCAATTCGGCACGCTTGGCGAACGCGCCAACCCGTTTGGCGGCAGGCCATGGTCGCTTTATGTGCCGGCCGGATCATCTTGGTCAATCACTGCGGAGAGCGATGCGGAAATCGCCGCCTGCTCCGCGCCAGGCAGCACCGGCGGCCACCCGCCGCGGGTTATCGGCCCCGATGACGTTTCAACCGAAACCCGCGGCAAGGACAGCAACACCCGCCATGTGACCAACATCATTTCCGAGAACGAGCCGGCCGACAGCCTGCTTGTCGTGGAGGTCGTCACGCCGGGCGGCTGCACCTCGTCCTATCCCTCGCACAAGCACGATACCGACAACCTGCCGCATGAATCGCAGCTCGAAGAAGTCTATTACCACCGGCTTGATCCGCCGCAGGGCTTTGCATTCCAGCGCGTCTATACGGATGACCGCGGTCTTGACGAGACAATGACGGTGACAGACGGCGACGTGACGCTGGTGCCCTATGGCTACCATCCCTGCGCCGCCATTCATGGCTATGATCTTTATTATCTCAACGTCATGGCCGGTCCCAAACGCGTCTGGCGGTTCCACAACGAGCCGGCGCATGAATGGCTTTTAGCGCAATAGACCGAACTCCCGGCGCTGTTGCGCCGGACTGACGGATTGCTGGCTGAACCCGCTACTCGGCGGCGACGATGCGGCTCCGGCCGGTTTGCTTCAATGCGCCGAGAGCGTCGACCAGGCCGGCACCATAATCGGCATCGGGTCCTTCCGGCCCCAGATCGATGGCCGAGTCGGACAGCGTCTGGCGCACCATTGCCGGCTTCAGGCTGGAATCCTTTTCCATCATCAGGGCGACAACGCCGGTGACATGGGCAGCAGCTACCGAGGTACCCGACATCAGCTCATAACGATTGCCGGGCGTTGCCGTCATCACATCGACACCAGGCGCGGCGAGCGCGACATATTTGCCGTTATTGGCCATGGCGAACAGCACGTCGGTTTTGTCGGTTGCAGTCACGGCGATCACGTCGGAATGGGCGCCGGGATAGGCCGGCGGTGTATCCGGACCGGCATTGCCGGCCGCCGCAACCATGACCACGTCACGGGCGGCGAGCGCGTCCAGCCCTTTCATCAGCGCCGGATCGCGCGGTCCGGCAAAGCTCAGATTGAAGACCCGGGCGCCGCGCTCGTATGACCATTGCATTGATTTCAGAATGGCAAAGGTCGTCGCCATTGCCTTGCTGCCGCCCTTCGGCACGCCAAAGGCGCGCGCCGAAAGAAGCCTGACGGAAGGTGCAATGCCCAAAAGCTGGGAATTGGCGGCAATCACCGCCGCCATCGCCGTACCATGCCGCATTTCGTCCGCCGGATCGAATTCGATCGCGTCGAAATTCTCCGCCACTGACGTCTTCAACTCCGGGTGCTCGGCATCGATGCCGGAATCGATGACGGCAACCAGCACGTCACGGCCCTTGGCGATCTGGTGCGCCTCATCCACGCGGATTTTGCTCGGTGCATACTGGATCGAGGTGGCAGAGGTGGCGCCGGTCAGTCCATAGCTGTAATTCGGCTGGGCGGCGGCGACGCCCGGATATAAGGTAAGCGCCGCGACGGCCGCATGCACCGATTGCCCGGCCAGCAGCCGGTACCGGACGAATTGCACTCCCAATAGCGACGGCGACAACTGCCCCGCGACTTCTAAATTGTGAGCCAGTGCAATCTCTTCGACAAGCTCGGTGCCTGCGCCGGCCGCCAGTTGCACCAGGACCGTGTCGGTATCATAGGGCCCGGCCAGGAACAGCACGAGCGGATGGCCGTCAAGATCGCCGGGGAAGAACAGCGGACGGGCGTTCGGCGCCCGCCGTGAAACAACCCGGAGTTTCTTTGTCGGCGGATTTGGATTTGTCGCCTGTTTTGTGCCTGGCGTCTTGCCGCCGGTCGTCGGCTGCGTGGCATCCGATCCGCCCTGTTCGGTCGGCAGCACGCGATCGGGCTTGACAACGCGTGGCAGCAGCCGCGGCGTGACGATCCGCGGCGGCTGGATATTCGGTACGCCGCTGATATTTTGCGCTGCGGCTTCTGGCGCCGTCGCGACCGCACCGGCTGCAACAATAAACGCCAGGCCGGCAAGAACGCTGAGGGCGTATCGAAGCTTGTCCATGCCAAAACTCCTTGTCACACCGGTTGCCACAATCACTGGCTCAGGGCGACAAACTTGACGACATCGCCGGCGGCGCGGAGCTGATCCACGACGGTATCCGGATCGGCGGTTAGCGGAAAACGGACCCGGTAAAGCCCGCCCTCGGCCGGTCCTCCGACGATCTCTGCATCATTATCGTTCATCAGCGCGCCAATGTCACTCGCTGACGCAGCATCCTGGAACGCTACCAGCGCGATAATGCCTGATTCTGTCGTTGCCGGTCCACCGCCGGTTGCTGTCTGGAACGTCGCATCGGGCGCGGAGGTCAAAAGCGCGCCGATAATGCCGGCCTGGGCGATGAGCAGCATCAGGCAGGCGGCCAGCGCCGTAGCATAGACGCGCGGCGAAAACCCGCCAAGAAAGCCGGCAATCCGCTCCATGAAACTGCCCTGCTGCGGACCGGCCTGCGGCCGCGCATCGCCTTCCGCTTCAACGGCATTCATCAGGCGGTGCAGGGCGCCGGCGCTGGCAACTCCCAGGCTTTCGTTGGATTCAATGGTCAGCGCCATTTCTTCGCGAACGATCTCCAGATGGCTCTGCGCCTCCGGATTGCCGTCCAGCCAGGCTTCCACCTGGCGCTTTTCGCTGTCCGATAATCTGCCGGTCGCATACCAGGGGAGCAGCAGCTCCATGTCCTCGTCATGACCGTTCTTCAATGCCGTGTCGCTCATGGCCAACCTCGATCTATTCCGGCGCTTTTGAACAGCTCGGAGAGCTGCTTGCGCGCATAGAACATCCGCGTCTTAACCGTGTTGACGGGAATGTTCAGTGTCTCGCTCACTTCGTTCACCGACATCTCGTGATAATAGACGAG
>CALZIL010000154.1:9563-12755 GCA_945787495.1 uncultured Afifella sp.
AGGGCCTCGGCGTAATCGTCGTCGAGTTCCTCATCGGAGCGCTTGCGCAAGAGGCTGAGGGCCTTGTTGCGGGCGATTGACATGAGCCATGTCGTAGCGGCCGACTGGCCGCGATAGCTCCCTGCCTTGCGCCACACTTCCAGAAACACCTCATTGCAAAGCTCCTCAGCGATTGCCTCGTTGCGGACGAACCGCAGGATGAAGCGAAAGATCCGCGTCTGATGGCGGGCAAACAGCGCCTGGACGGCCGTTGCGTCCTTTTTTGCGATGCGAGCGAGAAGCTCGCGGTCCTGGCCGTCCGACGTCATGTGCTGATCGCCATCGTTTGTGTGACGCGCCGTGACCGCAAATGGTTCAAACGCTTTGGAAAACGATCATAAGGCAGGAACCATCCGGCAGGCCATAGATCAGCGGTAGCGTGTTTGCAGCGCGATTAACGCTGCAACCGCCACTCGTAAATGTCGCAGTTTTCCGGGCTTTTTGAGCGCCGCGCCGCGCCTTGGCAACCATTCATGAACCATATCCGCACTTGCCGCGTCCAATCGGTATGAGGGCGCAACGCCAACGCGCCGGCCGAACAAAGGGACGGATACGATGACCAAATCAACGACATACGCAATCGCCATGGCGCTGATCCTCGACGCGATCATGATCGCAGCGGCCGGCATCGACTACAATTCTCCCGCCAGCGCCGCCGCATTGCCTTTCGCCGTCACCCCCGGCATTGAGACACCCGTTCGTGCGACAAAAGGCGATCGGCTCGACGGCCGCCCCGAAATCCGCAGGATCGCCGGTGTGAGCGTGGTTCTGCGCGACTTTGGTCAAATTGTTCGCTGACGGCATCATCAATCCGGCAAGCTCTGACCGCGACGGGCAACGTTATGCGTCGTTCACAGCGTCGAGTCGCCATTTAATCTTTACGTCAGCGTTATTTTTGGCTGGTCCAACTCCTGGGATATATGTATACCAGAGGCCAATTTTATCTTTTGTTTCCGTCCTGATCCGTCAAATCACGCTATCTTTCGGAATCTTTTCCTTGATTACGTTAACGTAATATAACTACGTAGACGTAATGCGGTCAGGCGCGCCGCTGACAGAAAACAAATCACATTTTTGGAGGGGACGAACAAAATGCGGAACTCAACAAAACTTGCAGTGGCGCTGGCGCTGATTCTGGCCACGATGATGATCGTGGCGGCGGGCACTAACTACAATTCTCCCGCCGACGCCGCCGCTTTGCCTTTTGCCGACAAGCGCGGCAACGAGACACCTGTTCGCGCCACCAAAGACGATCGGCTCGAATCCGGTCACAAAATTCGCAAGATCGCCGGTGTGACCATGGTGCTGCGCGACTTTGGTCAAATCGTTCGCTGAGGCGACCGGCAGGCGGACGCTTTCGCCGCAAATCTGAAAACACCACACAACCGCCTGAGCCGACCGCACTGTGCCCTAAAGGAAACAGAGCGCCCGAATCGGCGCTGCGTTGGCGTCAAGGGGGTGAACTGGCCGCCGAACATGCTAATGTCGCGGCGTTTTGGCGGACAATTTGCGTCAAAACGCTGAGCTAAAAAGTGTGTGGTGGGCGTCTTAATGCGGTCTTTTACTACAGTTTTGAAAAGTGCGGCGGCTGTTCGCGCCAAACGATTTTCCGGCAGCCCGATTGTGTCTCGTATTGCAGTGGCCTTGGGCGTTGCCGCCGCGATGGCTGCTGGATTCGCGGCATCCGCCGCGGCGCAGCAGCAACTTGCTGTCGCCGTCAAGCGCGGCAGCGTCGCGCCAATCTATGTCACGCCGCAGGCGATGATCGATTCCACTCGCCAGACCGCTGAAGCGGTCAGCAACGCCGTTAACGACCGGCTTGCTCCGGATGCGCCAACGGGGCTCAATGCCATGGTGCTGCAATATTCCGCCGAAGGTATCGCCGATCCGGCGGCGGACGCTTTTACCGCGCTCGGCGGCGCGTCCGCGGTCACCGGCGAATTCGCCAGCACCAATCAGGCCGCTCTGCTGTGGAACATGTGGACCGATGCAACCGTCGCCTTTGCCGATCGGGACAACCCGGTCGCTGGCTATGACGGCTATTTGGCAACGGTTTCGCTCGGCCTTGACCGCAAGATCGGGGATCGCTCTGTCCTCGGCGTTCTCCTGAATTTCGAAGCCTCCGATTTCGATACCACCTTCGGCCCCGGCACCTTCGACAGCACCGGCTACGGCATCGGCGTTTATGGCGGCACGGCTTTGAGCGATCACTGGGTCGCCGACGCCATGGTGGTCTGGAAGCATTTCGACAACGACACTGGACTGGGGCTTGTCACCGCCGGTTTCGATTCTGAACGCTGGCAGGCAGCCGGCAATCTGACCGGCTACTGGTATCGCGATGCCTGGCGTTATTCGCCGGCCGTGGGTATTGCCTGGTCACACGAGGATCAGGATGCATCGATTCTCAATCCGGCGCAGACGATCGCCACCGCCATGGCCAGCGCCGGCCTGGAGGTCGGCTACACCACGATTCTGGACGACATGCGCTCGCTGGAACCCTGGGCCAGCCTGACGGCCGAGTGGACATTCCACGATTCCGGCGCGACGCTGCCTGGTTTTCCCGATCCGGACCTCAACGAACTCGACCTGCGCCTTGCCGGCGGGCTCAACGCCATGTTGGCCGAAAATTTCTCGCTGAGCCTGCACGCCGATGTCGCCGGCCTGGCGCGCAGCAACTTCCTGATCGCAACCATCGGCGCGCAGGCGGCCTTGCAGTTCTAGCGGCCATTTCGGTATCGCGGCTTTGGTCATTCCGCCAGCCGGGCCGGTTAGGGTTAAAAAAGTATGAACCGAATCTGAACACTGCGCGTTCAACGGATGCAGGACGGTTTTCACGACCGTCGCAAACCGATGGAGACAGTAATGCGCAAGTTCACGACCCTTTTCCTCCTGGCGCTCGCCATGACGATTGGCGCCAACCAGGCTTTCGCCGCGTCAGCTGTTGGCGGTCAGAGCAATAACAGCAGGGGCGGCCAGTCAAACCCCGAAAGCAGCGATGGTGATGGCGAACGTCATATGCGGGAGGCGTTCGAAATCGATGACCTCGTAGCGGTGATATGCACGGAGGACGCCCCGTGTATCCGCTGGCCCAGAAGGCCGATAAAGATCAAGAAAAAGACGGAAGACTGCAGCTGCGTGCACAAGGTCATGCGC
>CALZIL010000155.1 GCA_945787495.1 uncultured Afifella sp.
CCGGCCGAAATGATCACGGTCGGGAAAGACCTCGGTCTGATGCGGCAGGTTGGCGCCGCCCGAATCGACCAGATAGATGCACGGCAGCCGGTTGGCCTGGGCGATCTCTTGGGCGCGCAAATGCTTCTTCACCGTCATCGGCAGATAGGTGCCGCCCTTGATGGTGGCATCGTTGCACACGATCATCGCCAGCCGCCCGGCAACCCGACCGATGCCGGTGATTAGGCCGGCGCCATGAATGGCCTCGCCATACAGGCCGTCGGCCGCCAGCGGCGACAATTCGACAAACGGCGAACCGGGATCGATGAGTTGCGTCACGCGCTGGCGCGGCAACAGCTTGCCGCGATCCGTATGGCGCTTGCGGGCTCGCTCCGAGCCACCCTCAGCCGCCTTTGCCCGCCGCGCCAGGTAGTCCTCGATCAGGGCTGCCCAAGCGCTAACATTCTCCGCGTCCGTCGGCGGATCGCAAAGTTTCGTGTCAAGAACCGCCAAATCGCTTTCCCGGAATCGTCAGACTTGCCCTACATAAAGCGATCCGCCCGTTTCCGGCAATCCGTGAAAGTTTATTCCGGCCGCCACTTCAGGAATAGCCAAATGCTCAGGAGCATAAACAGGAGAAATACGAACGACGTATTTGTAATGGTGCCGAATTGAACATTCTCGGTCGCCAAATGTACCGTAATCCATCCGCCGAAATATATAAATAATACTGAAATTAACATTATAATTGCCAAAATACCAGAAACAATCGATTTGATATATTTTCCGTTCGACATAAATATTCTGAAGAGATCGTAAAAACTGACAAATAAGATCCATATGATGACCGATATGGCCATTATCCCGATCAAGAAACTCAAGTCCTGTTTGTGTCGTGCAGTATAAGCGATTTGATAGGCGTTTGTGCCGCTGTAGCGTCGAAAGCGCCCGGTCAGCAGGCCAGTATCGGCCATTCTGCCATCGAGTTGCCAGTAAGTTCCTTCATGCGTCTTGTAATCGACATCCGTGACCACACGGCATGCCGATATATCAGGGCAGTCGAAGACAAATGAATTCCCGCGTTTCGTTGTTACTTCCTGGCTCGCCAATTCGCCATTCTCATTAAGCAGCGCAAAATAGACCTCGCCGTCTTCCGGCAAATATTGATCATCTTGTTCTTCGACTTCGTATTCATACCAGAGCGTATAGATAGCGCCGCTATAGTCCATTTCCGGATAATGCCCCAGCGGCGATCGCATCGGGTCCGGCTCGACAAAAAAAGTCGCCAGAATAAGCAACGCCGTTCCGATGAATAGTCTCATTGCCTGCCCCCTGGCTACGAGCCGATATGAATGCGATCAAGTGGGGACACCGCTGCCGGCCGCTGGCTCAAATGCCAGATAAGCGCCAGCGCCAAGCCGCCGAAGCACAATGATGCCAGGACGAAGATATGGAAAACCGCCAGGCTAATGACCGCGCTCGGCAGAAAGAACACGGCATAGCCGTATATAATCACAGTCAGGGCGACGGCCGATGACATGAAGACGAATGAAATAATATGCTCAAACCGGTAAGCGAAGAAATAGAACAGCAAAAACATTGAGATCACGGCGGAGACCGCAAAGCCGACGCCGCTACCGAAGGCGTTGCCCGAGGCGTAGGCCGCCAGAACGCCTTGCGCGTCTTCCTCGCCCATTTTAGTGAAGCCGACCGTGCGGAATACGTTCGCCGCGAAAGCATCTTCACTTTTCGCAGGCAATCGCCGCAAATCTGCATGATAGACGTCGATCTGACCGGCCTGCGGCCCCTTGGTGATCCATGAAATCACGAAACACCGCGCCAGCGACTCGCAGAAATAGCTGTGGTTGATGCCGCCAGTCTTATCCAACGGCATCCAAGCGTAGAACACCTGGCCAGAACCGGCCAATACGGAAATATCAGCGACGTCCATACCGTCGCTGACCTGGATCGGCGCAATTTGATAGCGCCGCTCATCGAGGGTGAATCCAGTATCGGGAAAAGCGTAGAAGAAGACAAGACCGCCAATGACAGCCCAGACCACAAATACTATCTTAAGGTAAATACTTTTCATAACAGGCTCTTAAGATAACTGGCGTCATGGATATATCGTATCCTGAGAACCTATAAAATTACGTAAAGTCACGCATCTCGGTGCTTATCCTCCGGCAGATCAACCGGCCCGCCGGTTTCCTTCCAGCCGTCAAAACCTTCGGCAATATGGGCGACCGGTTGCAGCCCCATATCCGCCGCCGTCTTGGCGGCAAGCGCCGATCGCCAGCCGGCGGCACAGAAGAAGACAAACTTTTTCTCCTGCGCAAAAATCTCGCGGTGATAGGGACTGTCCGGATCGATCCAGAATTCCAGCATGCCGCGCGGACAATGGTGGGCGCCGGGCATACGGCCCACGCGCTGCAATTCGCGGATGTCGCGCAGATCGATGAAGACTACGTCAGGGTCGTCGTGCAACGCGATCGCGGCATCGGGACTGAGCGTTTCGATGCCGGCTTCCGCTTCGGCGACCAGCGCCTTGTAGCCCTTGCTTATCGTCTGCGGCATGAGACCCACGATAGTCGGGTGTGTCGCCAAAAGAAAATGCGGGATCCGATGACCCCGCATTTTTTTCGACAAGGACCGTCGCGTCAGCGAAGAGCGACGGAAGTCGTATCACCACCCGCGATCAGACCGATCACAAGTACAAATCCAGCCAGCACGGCGAAAGTAAGCACCGCCGCACGCCAGCAGGATGGTTCGTTCGAATTGGACATCAAGTGAATCCCAAGTCCCGTTTTTTCGCCGGCGAACCGTAACAGATTCGTTCAGCGTCGCGATCAGCGCGCGGAAGTTAGTGTTTTGTTAGGGGTTTCGCAACTGCGGCATATTCGTTGCAGCCATGCACGGCGCGAATAACGGAAAAGCTGTGGAATACGGTTAACACCGGCATCCACCGCTGTTCTCCCCCGGCCTACGCCGGAGCCGCCGGCGGTTCGGGTTGTTTTGTGACCTCCACCGGCGTCCTCATGATGATTTCGCGGTGCGGGAACGGAATGCCGATACCGGCTGCCTTGAACGCGTCCCAACAGGCCAAAAGAACGGCGCCGCGGACATTGGTGAGACCGTTTTGCGGATCGCTGACCCAGAAGCGCAGCACGAAATCGAGCGACGAATCGCCAAATGCAACCAGATGGCAGACCGCCTTGGGGTGATCCTTGACGCGTTCGATGGTTCCCGCGGCCTCGGCCGCCAGCCGGCGCACCTCATGCGGATCGGAATTGTAACTGACGCCGAACGGCACATCGAGCCGGATCAACTGGTCGGTGAAGGACCAGTTCACCACCTGCTGGGTGATGAAGTCCTCGTTCGGGATCAGGAATTCGCGCCCATCGCGGGTGACGACGGAGACGAACCGCGCCCGCAGCGAGCGAATCCAGCCGAAGGTGTCGCCAAGCGAGATCGTGTCGCCGGGTTTGATCGACCTGTCGAGCAGGATGATGATGCCGCTGATGAAATTGGAAACGACCTTTTGCAGTCCGAAGCCGATGCCAATGCCGAGCGCGCCGGAAAACACCGCAAAGGCCGTCAGATCGATGCCGATGGCATTGAGCGCAACCGCCACCGCAATGACGACCAGCGTGATCCTGATGAGCTTGCCGAGCAGGACACGGACGGTCGGCGTCAGTTCCGGCAAGGCATTGAGGCGTTTTTCGGCGAAATTGCCACCGGCGATCGCCAGGCACAGCAACACGCCAAGCATCACCGTGGCCTGGACGACGGCAAGCAGGGAAACACGGATATTGCCGGCCGTGACGGCGGCCGCATCGAGGCTACCGACGACAATATCGTAATAACCTGTGATCTGCAGCGCGACGAAAATCCAGGCGGCATAGGCCACCGTTTTGGCCAACAGCCGGTTGCGGATGAGCCGCGAGCCGACCGCGATGACGATCCAAGCCGTGACGAGCGAGGCCACGATCGAGATGAGATAGCTGCGGCTTGGCCAGGTGAATGCGCGGACCAGCACGACCGACACCCACAGGCTCAATGCCAGCACGATCCACCGGGAACGGCGCAGAACAAGGGCCAGGAACCTGAGCAGCCTTGGCCGGCCGACGATCTTGCGGATTAGCGGTTCAAACCTGCCTTCAACAAATTTCCCGGCCAGTATGGAGAACAACACCAGGGCAAGGACGATGCCGATCTGGATGAGGATCCAGGGCCGACTGATAAAATCGGAAAAATTGACGACGAGATTCTCCGCACTCGTGATCAGTGTCGAGACTTCGGCGGTCGTGGCCGGCTCCAATGACCTCTCCATCGGCTTGCCATCAACCCGGACTGGGCTGCAGACCGCCAACGATCCCATTTGGAACGCCACCCCGCAAGCCTCCAGTTTGCAGGTGACGCGCAGCTGATATACGAGCACCCTGATCCTGGGCCGTGGCTATGCTGGTTCGCTCCTTTCTCGCAGGACTTCGTTCATGACCGCCCCCACCGCCTCTCACGCTCAGCCGATCAGATCGCCGACACTTGCCGATATCGCGCTGGTCGCCCTGCTTGGCATCCTGTGGGGGTCGGCGTTCCCGGCCATCAAGGTCGCCGTTTCGGCCTATCAGCCGATCCATGTCGTCATGCTGCGGGTTGCGCTGGGTCTTGCCGTCCTCCTGGCCTGGATGATGATCCGGCGGATCGCATTTCCGCGCTCGGCCCGGACCTGGGCCCTGCTTGCCGTCATGGCGTCGCTCAATACGGTTGTGCCGTTTTTTCTGATTTCCTGGGCCCAACAGCATATTGACGCCGGCATCACCGCTTTGCTGATGGGGTCGGGGCCGTTTTTTGCGCTGCTGATCAGCCATGTGACGACCCATGACGACCGCATGACGAAGCCCAAGCTGATCGGCGTGGCACTCGGCTTTTCAGGTGTGCTGACGGTAATCGGCATGGAAGCGGTCAGCGGTTTCGGACGCGACCTTGCAGCCCAGCTCGCGGTGTTTGCCGCCAATCTTTGTTATGTTGCATCCGGCGCGATGCTCCGTTCGGTCCGCGATGCCGGCATGGAGGCAATGGC
The DNA here is from genome assembly GCA_945787495.1 of uncultured Afifella sp. Taxonomy (GTDB): domain Bacteria; phylum Pseudomonadota; class Alphaproteobacteria; order Rhizobiales; family Afifellaceae; genus CALZIL01. The sequence continues at coordinate 5,063 of CALZIL010000155.1, forward strand.
CGCCGGCAACCTCGCCTGCGCCCTGATCCTGCTGGTGCCAGTTGCCGTGGTCTTCGGCCTGCCGCCGGTCGGCCTGATGTCCGGAGCCGAGCGCGGTCCTGTCCTGTTCGCCGTCATCTGGCTAGGCGTCGTGCCTACCGGCCTTGCCTATGTCATGCGGTATCATCTGGCGCGTACGGTCGGCTACAGCTTCATGGCGCTTGCCGCCTATATGGTCCCGGTCGCCGGCATTGCGATTTCCACCCTGCTTCTGGGCGAGACGGTCTCGCTGACTGTGCTGATCGCCCTCGCTTTGGTACTTGCCGGCTTCGCCGTCGCCCGGCTCGGACGCTAGCGGTATTCCGGATTGGGATAATCGAAGCGGCAGCCGGCCGCCCAGGCGGCGCGCTGATTGCCATGGGCCGGGATGCCGCCGGCATCCTTGAGCATGCGGGCCATATGTAAAAGGTTCCACGTCATGAAGGTGGTGTTGCGCTGGGTGAAGTCGTTCTGCGGGCCGCCCGACCCTTCATCGGCATAGGACGCCCCCGGACCAGCCTCGCCGATCCAGCCGGCATCGGCCTGGGGAGGGATCGAATATCCCAGATGCTGCAGCGCATAGAGCACCGTCATGGCGCATTGTTTGACGCCGTCTTCATTGCCGGTGACGATGCAGCCGCCGGTGCGCCCGTAATAGGCATATTGGCCGGCGTCGTTGAGGATCGACGAATTGCCGTAGAGCCGTTCGATCGTCACCCGGCAGACCGACGATTCCTCGCCCAGCCAGATCGGCGTGCCGACAACCAGGATGTCGGCGGCCATGACCTTTTCCTGGATGGCCGGCCAGTCGTCCTTGTCCCAGCCATGCTCGGTCATGTCCGGATAGACGCCGAACGGCAGCGTGAAGTCGACAGGCCGCAAATAATCGACGCGGACCCCGTTGCGCCGCATGATTTCCATCGAAACATCCATGAGATGCTCGGTGTGCGACAAATTTCCGGTCTTTTTCAGCGTGCAGTTCAGGAACAGCGCCTTCAGATCGGAATAATCCGCCGGCGGATTGGAGCAGCTTTCTTCCTGTTGCGGGGTCAGTTCAACCATCGGCCTATTCTCCCTATAACCGGCAATAGCAATACGCTAGCGGTCAATGGCGTTGGCGTCACCTCACGACAACTTCATTAACCGGATTCGCCTCGGCTCAGTCCCAATCCGGCGCCCTGGCGAAATTGACTGTCCTGCCATCGCGGCTGCCGAGCGCCGAGATGCGTGCCATCTCCTCATCGGTGAGGACGAAGTCAGCAATGGCAATATTGGCCCGGATGCGGGCCGGATCGGCGGATTTGGGAATGGCGACGACACCCGGTTGCTGGATAAGCCAGCGCAGCGCGATCTGCGCCTCGCTTTTGCCCTTCTCGCTGGCGATCGCCTGAATGATCGGATTGTCCGACACCCTGCCGCGGGCGATCGGCGAATAGGCCGTCAGCGCCATGCCGTAACGGCGGCAGGTTGCCAGAACGGCGCTCTGGTCCTGAAACGGGTGATACTCGATCTGATTGACGACCAGCGGCTCATCCGCCGCCGCAACCGCCTCGTCGACCATGCGCGAGGGAAAGTTGGATACGCCGATATGGCGGGCGAACCCGCGCCGCTTGGCAGCGCAAAGGTTGCCGACCTGTTCAGCGATCGGGATTTCCGCGCTCGGCCAGTGGATCAAAAGCAGATCGACCTGATCGACGCCCAGTTGCGCAAGGCTCGTTTCGGCCGAGGCAATCATCGCGTCATGATCAAGATCGCTGTGCCAGATCTTGGTGGTCAGAAAAATCTCGTTGCGCGGCACAGTGTGATTGCCGATCGCCTCGCCGACCTCGCGTTCGTTTGCATACATCGCCGCCGTATCGATATGCCGGTAACCGGCATCAAAGGCAGCTGACACGGCTGCGATGCATTCGT
>CALZIL010000156.1 GCA_945787495.1 uncultured Afifella sp.
GAAGGGTGAGGTGACCGGCCGCGCGGCATTGACGATCGGATGAGCCGGCGCGGCTATTCCGCCGCGTCCTTCGTATCGATGGCGCCGAGTAAGGGATTGATCTGGCAGGCCTCATCCCAGCTCAGAACCTGGAGCGAGCGGACAAACTTTCCTGCACCGTCCGTTTCGGCGCAGAAAAGGCCGAGTTCGACGATCTCTTCTTCGCTGAAATGTTGCCGAAGCTCGTCGTAGACCTCGTCTGAATCGACGCCGTCATCACCGGTCTTGAAGGCGCTCGCGTAACGCAAGGCCGCCTTCTCGCGCGCGCTAAAGGCGTCGCTGTTTTCAAATTCCTCCAGTTGCGCAACCTTGTCCTCGGCAAGCCCCTCGGCCTGCGCCACCTTGGAGCGCACGGTCGAGCAGTATCCGCAGCGGTGCGCCACCGATATGCGGATGCGGCAAAGCTCTTTCAGCGTGTGGGGCAGCAGGCCATCGTAGAGCAGTGCGTTCCAGTAGCGGACCCAGGCCATGCCGGCCTTCGGGTTGCGGACCATGATGGAGACCACCCGTGGGTCGGGCGCGCCCCTCTCTTCGGCCTGGGCGATCAGCTCGCGAGCCTCGTCCGTCTTCTCGTTTTCCTCGATATACCGCAGCCTCGGCATGATCTTCTCCTGCCATTTCCGTTTCAACACTCTACGTCATATCGGCCAAAATCTCCATTCTGCCTCCGCCTTGCAGCCATTGGCGGACGGCCAGGAAACCCGTTATTGTCACGGCCGAGATGGAACACATCGTGGCGGACACTTGGAGAGTGTGGAGATGACGACATTCAAGGACCGCGTCCCCTATTCAGCCATCATCGACCGGCCGCTGTTGAAACTTCCCGGCGGTGCGCGCATGGCGGTGTGGACCATCGTCAATGTCGAGCACTGGGATTGCACCCGCGCCATGCCCCGCGCCGTCCTGCCGCCGCCGATGGGCCAGCCGCTGCTGCCTGATTTGCCCAACTGGTCCTGGCACGAATACGGCATGAGGGTCGGCTTCTGGCGCATCCACGAATGCCTGACGCGGCTCGGCGTCGTCCCGACCATGGCCGTGAACGGCATTGTCTGCGAGAGCTACCCGCGCATCGCCGAGGCGGCGCTGGAGGCGGGCTGGGAGTTTATGGGCCACGGTTTTAAGCAGGCTCCCATGCACAAACTCGACGACCAGCGCGCCGCCATCCGCCGGACCATGGAGGCCATCGCCACCTTTACCGGCAAGGCGCCGCGTGGCTGGGAAAGCCCCGGCCTGACGGAGACCGACGACACCATCGACATCCTGGCCGAAGAGGGTATCGAATATGTCGCCGATTGGGTGCTCGACGACCAGCCCTGCCGGATCGCCACGAAAAGCGGTTCCATGGTCTCGGTTCCCTATAGCGTGGAGACCAATGACATCCCCATCTTCGCGCTGCAGAACCAGCCCTCCGATGCCATGCTCAAACGCACCGTCGACCAGTTCGAACAGCTCTACGCCGAAAGCGAATCCGTCACCCGCGTCATGGCCATCAGCATGCATCCCTATCTCACCGGCGCCCCGCATCGCATCAAATATCTGCAGAAGATATACGAGCACATCATGGCGAAGCCCGGTGTCGTGATGTGGACCGGCGAACAGATCCTCGATTGGTACCTGACGCAAGACAGCGGCAATGCTGGACAACAATGAGAGTGCCCACACCAAATCACTCCGACTTCTCTTTTACCGTCACACCAAATCACTCCGACTTCTCTTTTACCGTCATCCTCCGGTCCGATCCCCCGATCAAATCAGGGGAGGAGGATCACACTGGGAGAAACCTGCACATGACCAACACAACGGTCACACGCAGCACACTTGTTGAGGCCCTAACCATTAAACTCTGGAGGAGGAGGACATTATGAAACCCCGGATCGGCGTTGTTCTTGGCGACCCCAACGGCGTCGGACCGGAAATCGCAGTAAAGCTTCTTGACGAAGAGAAGGTGCGCGAACGCGCCGAAATCGTCGTTATCGGCGACGAACGGGTCTTCCGGATGGCCGAAAGGGTTGCCGGAAAAACCGTTTTGATCCGCACGATCGGCGACATTGCCGAAGCCGATTGGAACCAAAACGCGCTGCCCTTCCTGGACGTGCCCTCAATCAGGCCCGACGAGATCACGCCAGGCAAGGCCACGGCCGCCGGCGGACGCTGCTGTCTGCAATCGCTGAGCGTCGCTTTGGAACTGGCGAAAACCGATCGCATAGAAGGATTCTGCTTTGCGCCGCTCAACAAATACGCTTTGAAACTGGGCGGCTGTCCGGTCGCTGACGAGCATATTTTCTTTGCCCGCGAGCTTGGTTTCAACGGCCCCTTCTGCGAGCACAACGTCCTGGACGGCCTATGGACAACCCGCACGACTTCGCACATTCCTCTTAGCGAAGTCTGCGCCCATATCACCCCCGAACGCATCCTTCGTGCAATCCGTCTGGCCCACAACACCTTGGGTTCGGCAGGGTTTGACAAGCCCCGGATCGCCGTTGCGGCGCTTAATCCGCACGCCGGCGACGGCGGCATGTTCGGCCGCGAAGAAATCGACATCATCGCGCCGACAATAGAAACCGCCAGAGCCGAGGGCATCGATGCGCACGGGCCGTTCGCCGCCGATACGATTTTTGTAAAAGCGCGGGACGGGAATTTCGACGCGGTCGTCACCATGTACCACGACCAGGGACAGATCGCGATGAAGCTGATGGGGTTTTCGCGTGGCGTCACCGTCTCCGGCGGCCTCCCGGTTCCCATCACGACGCCGGCCAGCGGCACCGCTTTCGACATCGTAGGCAAAGGAATCGCCAATGCGGAAGGGTTGCGCCAGGCGTTCTTCCTTGTCTGTAAGATGGTCGATGCCCGCCGCTCGAAACGCCAATGAAGCGACTCACGCGGTTCTTTGCATGAAAGAAACGCCGATCGGCAAATTCACGCCCGCCAGGCGAGTGTGATCACTCACCCTCGCCCCGGGAGCGCGGATGGGAGAACGCCATCTTCATGATCGGCCCCATGAACGGCCATAACAGGCTGATGAAGGTGAGGACGAATAAGAGCGTGACGATCGGACTTTCAAACAGGCCAAGGAACTTGTTGTCATACATGATCATCGACTGGGAGAAGGACTCCTCCACGAGCTTGCCGAGGATGAGCCCCATGACCAGCGGTGCCAGACCGAAGCCATGCCGCAGCATGATGAAGCCGGCCACACCGGCGATGAACATGACCCAGATGTCGAAGATCGAACCGGAGCCGGCATAGGCGCCGACGATGGAAAAGGTGAACACCGCCGGCCACAATATTGCGCGCGGAATGAGGGTGATCATGGAAAAGGTCTTGGCGCCGATCAGGCCGATGGCCAAAAACATGATATTGGCGAGCAGCATGGCGCCGAAAATGGCGTAGACGAATTCCGGCGTCTCGCGAATGAGATAGGGGCCGGGCCGGAAACCGTGGATGATCAAGGCGGCCAGGATCAGTGCCGTCGTGCCGCTGCCGGGTATGCCGAGCGCCAGGGTCGGCACCATGGCGCCGCCGGTCGCCGCATTATTTGCAGCCTCGGGCCCGGAAATTCCTTCCGGAGTTCCGCTGCCGAATTCCTCTTTCCTCTTCGACCAGCGCTTGGCCTCGTTGTAGCCCATGATCGCGGCAACGGTTGAACCTTCGGCGGGCAGGATGCCGATGAAGGTGCCGATGCCCGAAGAGCGCAGAATGGTCGGCCAGACGAGCTTCAGATCGGCGCGCGAAGGCAGCTTGACGACGCCGGTGCGGATTCGCTCATAGGCGACATCGAGCGCCTGCGACTGGTTCAAAAGCTCGCTCATGGCGAACAGGCCGATCAGAACCGGGATGAAGTTGATACCCTCCGTCAGCTCGTGAATGCCGAAGGTAAAGCGTTCCACGCCGGTTGTCAGATGAATGCCGATGGTACCGATCAGCACGCCGAAGCCGCCCGAAATCAGGTTGCGCAGGGATGACTTGCCGCTGATCGAGGCGAGCATCGATAAAGCGAAGATGGCGAGCGCGAAATATTCCGGCGGACGGAATTTCAGCGCCACCTTGGCCAGAAAGGGGGCTGCGAACAGGAACACGACCAGGCTGAACACGCCGCCGAAGACGCTGGAGAAGGTGGCAAGGCCGAGCGCCCGGCCGGCTTCGCCGCGTTTGGCCATGGGATAGCCGTCAAATGCGGTCGCCACGGCCGGCGGCGCGCCCGGCGCGTTGATGAGGATGGCGGTAATCGAGCCGCCGAAGGTGCCAGCGCAATAAAGTGCCGCCATCATGCAAATCGCCGGCACCGGTTCCAGCGACAGGGTGAACGGCAACAGCAGCGCCACCGCCATCGGCGAGCTCAAGCCCGGCAGGGCGCCGACCACCACGCCGATCAGAACGCCGCCGAAAATCAGCACGATATTGTTGAGATCGAGGACGAGGCTGAGGCCTTCGATGACCGGTTCCATTGCGATTGTTCCGCCTTATACCGAGATTTTAAAAGGTGATTCCGAACAGGCCCGGCTCATACTGGACGAGCAGGATGCGATCGAAGACATAGGCGACGATCGTCGGAAAGATCAGCGCGAAGGGTATGATCAGCCGCCAGCGCCGCGCACCCCACAACAGCGGCAGTGCAAGACAAATCCCGACGGTCGATAACAGTGTGCCGATATAGGGCATCGCCGCAATGAAGACGAAAAGCAGACCGGCGGTGAGATACGGCATTTGCTTGACGCGCTCGCTGCGTTCGGAATCGATATTGCCGCCGCGCTTGCTATGGACGACATGCTCGAAAGGAAGGCCGAGCGCCAGAACGACGATGATGATCAGGACCCAGCGCGGAAAGAATTCCGGCGGAACATTCTGCGCCAGCAGGTTGGAGACCTCCTCGAAGGTCGTGGTGACGTAATAGAAAAAGCCGCAGATCGCGATGACGATAAACGCCACGATGAGGTCGGTCCGGTGGATCAATCCGTCCTGCCCGTCGCCCGCCAACAATGAGCCGCCGCGTCGTCCGTCCCCTTTGGTCTTGGCCATGTTTACCCCCTTGATAATACGGCGAGCGCCGGTCATCGAGCCGCTGCTTTGCTGAAAGCATGTGCGCGCATGAACACGCCGGTGCTGACCGGATCGCGGCAGCGGGCAAACCCGCCGCCGCCTTACTGTCGATCCAACTGCACGCGTCGCGCGTTAGGCGGCCTTCGCCCCGCCCACCGCATTTTCACGCGGCATCAGCGCAGCTATTTAATCAGGTCAAGCGCTTTGAGCGACTCAACCGCAGTCGCGTACTCTTCCTTGATCTGCTTGTCCCACACCTCGTGGCCGGCGACGCTATCGACCGGATCGAGGCCCGAACTCATCAGATAATTGGCGAACACCTGGTGCTTCATGGACTTGACCAGGGCATCGGAGAGGATCTTGATGCGCTCCGGCGGTGTGCCCTTGAGCACCCAATAGCCGCGGGTCGTCGAGGTCTTCACCTCGTAGCCCTTCTCATATGTGGTCGGCACATCGGGATAGTCCGCAAGTCTTTTTTCGGCCATCACCGCGAGCGCCCGCAGGGCGCCGTCTTCGATCTGCTGGCGGGCCTCGCTGACATTGGGCAGCGCCCCGACGACGGCGCCCGACATCAGCGACTGAACCATTGTGCCACCGCCGCCGAAAGGCACCACCTTGAACTTGATGCCGGCCGCCTTGGCGAACTGGAACAGGCCGATATGCTCGGTACCGCCGATCTGCGCGACGCCCCAGTTGAGCGGCGTGTCCTTCGATGCGGCGACTAGATCCTCAATCGTCTTATAGGGGCTGTCGGCAGCCACGGTGATGAAGGTCGGGTCTTCCATCGCCCGCGCCACGCCGACGACATCGTCGATGGTCAGCGGCGATTTGCCGAGCGCGATGGTGTAAAGGTGGCTCTGGGTTAAAGCCAGCAGCGTGTGGCCGTCCCGATCCTTGCCCATGGCATATTCGTGCGCCGCCGCGCCGGAGCCGCCGCGCTTGGCTATTATCGTCATGTCGGTCTTAAGATTGCGCCGCGAACGGATCGACATCATTCGCGCCGTGACGTCGGTGCCGCCGCCATAGCTTGAATGGATGACCACCTCTATAGGCTTACTCGGGAACTCTTCCTGTGCCTGGGCGGCCCCGGTGAGTGTCAGCACGGCGCCGGCGGCAACCAGCATGAAACCACGTCGGGCGGTCTTGAAGCAGTTGTACATAAATTCCTCCCAAAAAGATCTGTGTGACGCCGGCCTCTTTTACGGGTCGGCTGTAAACTCGGCCACGGTTAGGCAATGGTGAAGTGAAGGCCCAACCGCCGGCTGAGACAAGATGGTCGGCGAGGGGTCAGATTGTCAACAAAATGCCGCAGCTTGGCGGGATAGAAAGCGAAATTCGGCGCAAAGTCTCCGGATTTATGCCTGTTTGCCGGGAAAATTTCGCCGATTGCCCCGATGGCAGATAATGTATTGTAGACAGAATTCGCCGAGAAATTCTGTTCTGCGAAACGAGGGGGAGCGCCATGCCGGTGCCGGGAGCCAGCTTGAAACGCCTGATGGCAGAGAGCGCACCTTTGGTCGCGCCGGGTGTCTATGACGGCCTTTCCGCCGCCATTGCGCGGCGCGCCGGCTTTTCGGCGCTCTACGCCAGCGGCGGGGCTATTGCGCGCAGCATGGGTCTGCCGGATCTCGGCCTTGTCACCATGAGCGAGATGGCGCAGCGGCTGGCGCAGATCGTCGAGGCGGCTTGCATTCCGGTCCTCGCCGATGCCGACACCGGCCACGGCACGGCGCTGCATGTGCGCCGCACCGTGCGCAGCTTCGAGGCCGCCGGTGTTGCAGGCGTGCACATCGAGGATCAGGGGTTTCCCAAGCGCTGCGGCCATCTGGCCGGCAAGAACCTGGCGGCAGTGGCGGAAATGGCTGGCAAGATCGAGGCGGCGGTGGAAGCGCGCCGCGACGCCGATTTCCTGATTGCCGCGCGCAGCGATGCCATCGCCGTGGAAGGCTTCGAGGCGGCCATGGACCGGGCGACGGCCTACAAGGCGGCCGGCGCCGATATTCTTTTCATCGAGGCGCCGGAGACGCCCGAGCAGATCGAAGCCATTCCCGAGCGCCTGCCCGGCCCGCTGATGATCAACATGTTCCGTGGCGGCCGCACGCCGGCGACGCCGCTTGAGCGGCTCGGCGCGCTCGGCTACGCGCTGGTGATTATTCCCTCCGACCTGCAGCGCGCGACGATCCAGGCCATGCAGCATGTCGTGGAGGCAATCCGCGCCGATGGTGACAGCGCCGCTGTCGATGCGCTGCTGGCGCCGCTACCGGCCCGCGATGATGCGGTGGAACAGGACGACTGGCTGGACTTCGCCGCGCGTCACGGTGGCTGACTGGCGCGGCTGACCGACAAAAGGAACGTAAAGAATGCGAATTTTGAACGAGACCGAAGTGCGCGCATTGGCCGAGAACGACCTGGAAGGCGGCTTTGAGGCGTGCGAGGCGGCCTTTCGCTACTTTGGCGAGGTGCGCGACGTCCTTTCCCACCCCTCCTCGGCCTTCATGAGCCTGCCGCGCGACAAGCCTGCCGCGTGCCGTTTGAAGGGCGCCCACCTCGCCAGCATGGGTGTGGCCGGGGCACGTCTGGCGACGCCCGGCTATTACTATTGCTGGCTCACCGACTTTGACGGCGGCCAGCCCATCGCCTTGGTCGCGGAAGATTGGCTGCATCGGAGGCGCACGGCCACCACGGGCGCCCTGGCGGCGCGCTGGCTGGCCCGTCCCGGGACCAGGACCGCCGCGCTGATCGGCGCGGGAAAGATCGGCCGCGAATTCGTGCTGACCCTGACCCACGCTTTGCCTTTGGATGAATTGCGTATCGCTTCGGGGTCCGGTGACAGCGCCAAGGCGCTGGTCAAGGACTTCGGAGCCGCGCTCGGCCAAACACAACTGACGGCCGCGTCCTCGATAGAGCATGCCGTGCGCGGCGCCGACGTCGTCGTCACCATCACCAAGGCGAAAGAAGCCTTTCTTCTGCCGGGCTGGCTGAAGGAAGGCGCATTGCTGCTCTCCATGGGGGGCGTGCCCGAAGTCGCCTTCGGCGTGCTGGATGAAATAGACCGGCTGATCGTCGATGATATCGACTACGCGCTCGCCCAGGGTGACCTGCACGCCTGGGTCAAATCGGAGGCCATCAGCAAAGAGGCGCTGCTGGCGCGTATCGATGCCGATATCGGCGAGGTGGCCATCGCCGCCAAGCCCGGCCGGCGCAGCGAGAAAGAGCGGATCCTGGCGGTCATCCAGGGCATGGCGGTTTGCGATCTGGCCATGGCCAAGATGGTGCTCGACCGCGCCGAGGCCGAGGATGTGGGTCAGAGCGTCACGCTTTGACCCTTAGCCTTAAGTGGGCGGCGCCAACCAGGCAAAGCGTGCCCGGTGCGCTGCCTCGAAGGCATCCATCTCGCCCCTGAATTCCAGAGATAAATCAATCTCATTGAGGCCGTTCAACAAGCATTGCTTTAAGAAGGGA
>CALZIL010000157.1 GCA_945787495.1 uncultured Afifella sp.
AAGCGCTCGGCCTCCTCGCCGCCTTCGCCGGTGTTGGATCTGCCGCCGATGCGGTTCATGGCGATCGCCAGCGTTTGATGCGCTTCACGGGAAATGGAGCCGAAACTCATGGCGCCGGTGGAAAACCGCTTGACGATCTCGGCCGCCGGTTCGACCTCCTCCAGAGGAACCGGATCGACGCCGATCGTGCCAGCGTCATGGATATTGAACAGGCCGCGAATGGTCAGGCGCCTGCGCGTCTCGCCGTTCACGTGGGCTGAAAATTCGCGAAAGCTCGCATAGCCCTTGCCGCGCACGGCGTGTTGCAGGCTGGCTATCGCATCGGGTGACCAGACGTGATCCTCGCCGCGGATGCGGAAGGCATATTCGCCGCCAATATCGAGGGCCGATTTCAACACCGGATCGGCGCTAAAGGCCGATGCATGACGGCGCACTGTTTCCTCGGCGATTTCGTCCAGGCCGACGCCTTCGATAACTGTCGCCGTGCCGAAGAAGAAGCGGTGGACGAAGGGAGTCGACAGGCCGATGGCATCGAAAATCTGCGCGCCGCAATAGGACTGATAGGTGGAGATGCCCATTTTGGACATCACTTTCAAAATGCCCTTGCCAACCGATTTGATGAACCGTTCCACAACCTCACGAGCATCGACGACGTCGGGAAACTCGCCCCTGGCATGCATGTCGGCGACCGTCTCGAAGGCCAGATAGGGATTGATCGCCTCGGCGCCATAGCCGGCCAACACGCAGAAATGATGCACCTCGCGCGCTTCGCCGGTTTCCACCACAATGCCGACTGAGGTGCGCAAGCCCTTGCGGATTAGATGATGATGGACCGCCGCAGTCGCCAGCAGCGCCGGAATGGCGACGCGGTCCGAACCGACCAGCCGGTCGGACAGGATGGTGATGTTGTAGCCGTCAAGAACCGCCTTTTCGGCACGCTCGCACAGTCGGGAAATGGCCCCGTCCATGCCTTCCGCGCCTTTTCCGGCGTTGTAGGTGACGTCCAGCGTCTTGGTCTGGAATGCGTTGTCGGCCATGTCGCCGATAGCGCGAATCTTTTCCAGATCGGCATTGGTGAGGATCGGCTGGCGCACTTCCAGCCGGCGGCGTTCAGACAGCCCTTCCACATCGAACAGGTTCGGCCGCGGCCCGATGAACGAGACCAGGCTCATCACCGCATCTTCGCGGATCGGGTCGATCGGCGGATTGGTGACCTGGGCGAAATTCTGCTTGAAATAATTGTAGAGCAGCTTCGGCTTGTCGGAGAGAACCGCGACCGGCGTATCGGTGCCCATTGAGCCGATTGGCTCCTGGCCGGTGACGGCCATCGGCGCCATCAACAGCAACGTTGGGCAGATCCTCCAGGACGATCTGGGTCCTGGCCAGCCACTTTGCATAGGGATGGGCCGAGGACAGGCGCGCTTTGAGTTCCTCATCCTTGATGATCCGGCCTTCTGCCAGATCGATCAGCAGCATGCGGCCGGGCTGCAGCCGCCATTTGGTGACGATCTTTTCTTCCGGCACCGGCAGCACGCCGGCTTCGGACGCCATGATGACCAGATCGTCGGACGTGACGATGAATCGGGCCGGGCGCAGGCCGTTGCGATCGAGCGTGGCGCCGATCTGCCGGCCGTCGGTAAAGGCAACGGCGGCAGGGCCGTCCCACGGCTCCATCAGGGCGGCGTGATATTCGTAAAACGCCTTGCGATCGGCGTCCATCAGAGGATTGCCGGCCCAGGCCTCCGGCACCAGCGTCATCGCCGCGTGGGCCAGCTCGTAACCGCCCTGGGACAGGAATTCCAGCGCATTGTCGAAACACGCCGTGTCGGACTGGCCCTCATAGGAAATCGGCCACAGCTTTTCGATGTCCTCGCCGTAGAGCGGTGACGCGACCGAGGCCTGACGCGCCGCCATCCAGTTGACGTTGCCGCGTAGCGTGTTGATTTCGCCGTTATGGGCGACCATGCGATAGGGATGGGCCAGCTTCCAGGACGGAAAGGTGTTGGTGGAAAACCGCTGGTGGACGAGCGCCAGCGCCGAGGTGAAGCGTTCGTCATTGAGGTCGCGGTAATAGGCGCCAAGCTGGTAGGCGAGGAACATGCCCTTGTAGACGATCGTGCGCGACGACAAGGAGACGATGTAGAAGCCGTTGTCACGGCCGTCGGTCTCGGCATGGATGCGGTTGGAAATGACCTTGCGCAGGATGAAGATGCGGCGTTCGAAATCGTCGCCGGCAGGCACCTCGCCGCGGCCGATAAAGATCAGCCGGTGCACAGGTTCGACATCGGTGACAATTTTGGAAAGGCCGGAATTGTCGACCGGAACCGTGCGCCAGCCGAGGACCGTCTGGCCTTCCTCGGCGATCACCGTTTCCACGATTTCTTCGCAATGGGCGCGGATTTCCGGATCGGACGGCATGAACACGAAGCCAACGGCATACTCACCGGCCTCAGGCAGGTCGAAGCCGATTTCGGCGCATTCGGCGGCGTAAAAATCGTGCGGGATCTGCACCAGCATGCCGGCGCCGTCTCCGACCAGCGGATCGGCGCCGACGGCGCCGCGATGGGTCAGGTTTTCCAAAATCTGCAATCCGTCGGAAACGATAGAATGCGAGGCCTGGCCCTTCATATGGGCGATAAAGCCGACGCCGCAGGCATCGTGGTCGTTGCGGCGATCATAAAGGCCGGCCGAGGCGGTTTTGACAGGCGGATATTGCGTGGCCGCCGCAGCGCGGCCGGCCGCCTTCGCCGCATCGCGCCGGCGCTGGTTTCGCAAATCCTTTGCTGTCACCCGCTCTGCCATGCCGTTTTGCTCCCCACGCGTTCTGCCTTTGATCCGCCGGCATTTAAGGCGCCGTGTCGGTTTTGGGGCCATTGGCCCCGTTCGGGTCGCACCTGCCGATGCGGCTCGAGCCATGGGTCATGCGACCCGCGCTCAAATTGCTGAAACCGGCTTTTTCAGCCTGGCTGCACGGCGCCTTCGCGCCGTCGATGGACCCGTTGCATTTTAACCCAAGGATCCTGCCGGGTCAGCGGTCCCCGTTCAATTTGTTCAATTAGGACAGATATACTGTCCTAATTTGACCGGAACATGCCAAATTTATCGCCCAACGGCAAGTCCGGCCGCTCTTTTAGGGCGAAATGGCGCTTGGCGAAAGGTCCGCGCCGCCCAAAACGTCTGCGATCCGTCTCGCCGCCGGGCCGGATTGTGCGCCGGATTTAGCGGTGTGGGATTTGCGTCACCACAGAGTGATTTTGAAGTGAGCGTCACAATCACCATATTATGGGCAGGCAGCACCTGCACGCCCGGTGCAGGCTTGAGCCGAAGGCCCGCCCGGCTGTCACTTGTCGCCCCCAGGGCAGCGGGGCGGGCCACTTTTTCCTCAGTATCAACGGTTTGCCGTCTTGCCTTGCCTTCTTTGGGCCAACGCGCTTTAGAGCGCTCATGAACTTTTCCAGCGACAACTGGGCCGGAGCGGCCCCGCAGATCATCGATGCCCTGGCCCGTGAGGCCAGGCATTATGGCGGCGCCTATGGGAGCAGCGACACGGATGGCCGGGTCGAAAGGCAGTTCTGCGAGGTTTTCGAGCAAGATGTGGCAATGTTCCTGGTCGGCACAGGCACCGCGGCAAATGGTCTCGCACTGGCCGCCGCCAGCAAGCCGGGTGGCATCGTGCTCTGTCATACCGACAGCCATATCGAAATCGACGAATGCGGCGGCATCGCCCTGCAGGGCGATGGCACAAGGTTGCGTCTGATTGCCGGCGACAATGGCAAGATGCGGCCTGAGAACATAGCGGCGGTGATCGACACATTTCCGCGCGACAAGGTCCATGCCGGCCAGTTGACGGCCGTCAGCCTGACGCAGGCGAGCGAAGCCGGTACCGTCTACGCCATCGACCATATTCGCGCGATCAGCGATATTGCCCATGAGCACGGCCTTGCGGTGCATATGGACGGCGCCCGGTTTGCCAATGCCCTGGTCCATCTGGGCGTTACGCCGGCGCAAATGACCTGGAAGGCGGGTATCGACCTGCTGTCTTTCGGCGGCACCAAGAACGGTTGCATCGCCGCTGAGGCGCTGGTGGTGTTCAACCCCGATCTTGCCGCGCAATTGCCGTATCTGCGGATGCGCGCTGGGCATCTGTTTTCCAAGTCGCGGTTCTTGGCGGCGCAGTTTGAGGCCTATCTCGCCGATGATCTGTGGCTTGACCTTGCCGGTCACGCCAATGCCATGGCCGACCGGTTACGTGCAGGGCTGGAAGCAAGCAACCGGGTGCGGCTGGCCTGGCCGACGCCGGCCAATGAGGTCTTTGCTATTTTCCCAAAAGAGTCAGCCAAGCAACTGCGCGCCGCCGGCGCTGCTTTCTACGAATGGAATATCAGCGAAAAAGCCACGCTTGGCCTGTCGGACGGCGAGGACGTTTTCCGGCTTATCACCAGCTTTGTCACGACAACTGACGATGTCGACCGATTTCTGACGGTTCTTGCAGACTGAGAACGCCCCGGAAAACCGGGGCGCTCACTGTTTACGGCAAACAGGCGGTCTTTGCCTGGGTTTGCCCCAGTCAGTTTACCTCAGGCCGCCTTGGCGTCGATCTGCTTGGTGCCGCCGCCGATGGCGATCTTGCGCGGCTTCATGGCTTCGGGCAATTCGCGCACCAGATCGATATGGAGCAGACCGTTTTCCAGGCTGGCGCCGGTCACCTGTACATGGTCGGCGATCTGGAAACGGCGCTCAAAGGCGCGCGCGGCGATGCCCTGGTAGAGCATTTCGCGCTTTTCGTCGGCCTTGTCTTCCGGCTTCGCGGCCTTGACGGTCAGAACGTTTTCTCTGGCTTCAATATCGATTTCGTCCTTGCCGAAACCGGCAACGGCCATGGTCACGCGATAGGCGTTCTCGCCGGTCCGTTCGATATTGTAAGGCGGATAGGTCTGACCATTGGTCTCCACGCCGGAGGAATCCAGCATGTTGAAAAGCCGGTCAAAGCCAACGGTGGAGCGGTAAAGCGGGCTTAAATCATAATGACGCATTGTCTCATGTCCTCTGTTTGTGAGCGACTTGCGTTGGCGACCGGCTGCTCATCCCCATTTCTGGCGGATCGTCACCGGCCTGCGGGCCCGAAAGGCACCCGCGGAACATATTTGGTGACCGGGGAGGGGTTTTTCAAGTGTCGCTATCATATTGAAATAAATGAGAAAAATGATTTCGTCATGGATTGTGATGGGTGATCCCATATTCGCCATTTTCCCGCTATAATCGTGACTGGCCTGAGGGGGCTGTTATTGCGGGGTTCCGACCCATGAAACCACTTCGCTCTGCCGCTGCGGCAGTGATCCTGACAGCTTTGCTTGCGGTTCCGGCACATGCCGATCACAAACGATTCGGCGGTTTTTTTGTCGAACCGTTTTTTGCACCCGTTCCCGAACGGCCCTGGCGTGGCCGTTTGCGCCAGCATGACGGTTATCCGGTCGCACAGGTGCGGCAGCGACTCAGGGGAATCGGATTTTCCGGAATTGGTCAGTTCGATGTTTTTCAGAACGTTTATGGCGTCACCGCCTTCGACCCCGGCGGCGTGCGCGTCAGGCTGGCGATTGACCGCTGGACCGGCGATATCGTGCGGGCGCGGGTCATCGAGGCGGGTCCGTCGGTACGCCCTTACAGACCGCCGGCGGTGGTCGACCGCGCGCCGCCAGACTCGCGTATAACGAGGCGCAAGATTGCCGCTTTGCGCGTGCCGCCTTTGCCGCGGCCGGCGCCGGAGCGTCTGACACAGACGGCGAGCACTACGCCCTCGGTGGACGATAGTCTTGAGCCGGAAAACACGCTGCCCGAAACCGCGCAGGACGAAGATATCGTGACGTCTTCCATAGACCGACCGGATTCCATGGACCGCCCGAATGCGGTGTCGGAGATCGACCCGATCGGCGAACCAGTCCCGATGCCGCCGCCCTTGCCGGAGGCGGGGGCAGAGGCGCCGCCGCCTGAAGCGGAAGCGGCGGTCGAAATCGCCACCGCGCCGAAACTTCCGGTCATTGCCGAACCTGATCCGGTCGTCGAACCTGTTGCGATTGCATCAAAACCTGCGCGGCCGGTTACGGCGTTGCAGGGGGAGCGGTTCGACCCGGCCGACAGGCGCGATCCGATCGCCGTTTACTGACTTCCCTTTTCGCCGGACAGGCATTGAATGCGCCGTCCGGATAACGTGAATAATAGATGAACGGCGCCTTCCAATGCCGTTCAGGCGCGTTCTCCTAAATTCGCGTCATCGCAAACGGACAAATGTCCAAACGGACGCCGTCTTGCAGATGACGCGAAACAGGAGGACGCAGCATGTTCATTCAAAAAACCCTCGCCGCCGGTGTTGTCGCGCTGACGGCTCTTGTCACCACCGCACCGGCCCAGGCCGATTCGTTCTCGTTCGGCATCCATGGCCAGCATGGCGGCCTGACATTCCGCTCCGGCGACCATTACCAGCCGGCCCATAGCCGAAATTTCCGCCGCTGGGACGATCGCCGCTGGGACAATCGGCGCTGGGACGATCGACGCTGGGACTACGCCCGCTACCGCATGACGCCGCGCCAGGTTCGCAGGTCACTGCGGCACCGCGGTTTTCACGAAATCCGTTTCACTGACCGTGAAGGCCGGTTTTACAGGGCAAGGGCAACGGGACCGCGCGGTAGGCGGGTTGCCCTGACCATCCGCTCACGGGATGCCCGGATCGTCAGGATCCACCGGATCCGCCGGCACTACTGATTGATTTGGCGGGCTGGCGGCCGACCCTCCCACGGTCGCTGGCCTGCCGATTGCTTCGGGTGCCGATAACGCCCCCTCCGGTACCCGACAGGGCCGGCGGTCTGAGACCGCCGGTTTCTGCTTTTTCGGGCAGGTTCGAGACCGCCGGATTCTGTTCTTTCGGACCGCTCTGAGACTGCCGGTTTCTGCTTTTCCGGCCAGCTTATCGGTTGGCAGCCTTGCGTTGGTGCTGCCCACCGCCTATTGCCGGTGCGCCGAATCCCCGCAAGGTTGCGCCCCTTGATTGAGCTGATCGATCTGCCCGTCAATCCGTTGCCATCTGGCGCTGTGTGCAGTCCGGTCAAGACCAGGGATGGCATTACTTTGCGCGCCGCCCACTGGCCGGCGGCGCGGCATCCGGTGCGCGGCACGGTCGTCCTGCTGCATGGACGAACGGAATTTATCGAAAAATATTTCGAAACGGTGGAAGAACTGACCAGGCGCGGCTTTGCCGTGGCGGCGTTCGACTGGCGCGGCCAGGGCGGCTCGGACCGGCTGCTGAAAGATCGGCGCAAAGGTCATGTTGACGATTTTTCCCATTATGTCCTCGATCTGGACGCCGTAATGAGTGAGATCGTTTTGCCGGACTGTCCGCCGCCCTATACGATCCTCGCCCATTCGACCGGTGGCGCCGTCGCCCTGCTTTATGCCCACAAGGCACGGACACGGATCGACCGGATGGTCCTTTCTGCGCCGTTTCTTGGTATTGACGGCCGGTTTTCCAGGTGGCTCGGCGGTCTGACCGGATTTTTGTGCTATCTGGGGCTGGCGGAGTTTTATGTTCCGGGCGGCGGCGCGACGGCCCTTTCATCAGTACCTTTCGCCGGCAATATCGTCACAAGCGATCCGCGCCGTTATGCCCGCCAGGCTGCCGTTATCGATGCGGTGCCGGCGCTCGGGATCGGTTCGGCGACGATCGGTTGGGTGAACGCGGCGACGCGCGCCTTCAAGATTTTTCAGACGGAAGACTTTGCCCGGCAAATCCCGGTTCCGGTGCTGATCGCGATGGCCGGCGCCGATAAGGTCGTCTCCAACCGGACAATCGAGAATTTCGCGATCCGCATGAAAATGGTCGCATCGGTCCGCCTGCCGGGCAGCCGGCATGAGATCCTGATGGAACGGGACATTTTTCGCGATCCGTTCTGGGCGGCGTTCGACGAATTCTGTGCGCGTCGCTAGAGCGAGATGAGGTCAAATTGAATCATTTGACCGGCTTTTGGCGTCTGCTGACAAGGCGCGGTTCGCGCCGTGGTCTGGCCGACCACAAGCGGACCGCAACGAAGCTCAGCGGGCGCCAAAAGCCGGCCTCCGGTGGGCCAAATCAGCCCGTC
>CALZIL010000158.1 GCA_945787495.1 uncultured Afifella sp.
CCGCCGCGCTCTGAAGACACCAGCCGCGCGCGGCCGGCGTGATCGGCGATGCCCGTGCCAAGCCGCGACAGATCGACATTTTTGAGACCATTGCGCTCGACCGTCCGGCGCAAAACCGCGCCGGCGCCTGGCAGGGGTTCCAGCGGCGTCACCATCGCAGCTTTCATTGGTCCGGCAAAAAAGATCGTGTGATTGCCGGTATTGGCGCCAACATCGACGACCCGTGCGCCCGGCTCGATCCGCTTGCGCAGTTCTTCAAGCTCAAAGGCCTCGAAAAACAGGCCGCGCGTCTGCTCACGCTCAATCCCGGCATTCTGTCCGGTGTAAGGCAGGTGATAGACGGCGCCGCCGTAGACGATCGGCAGGAACACCGGTGTTTCGGCCAGCCGCCGGATAATCTCTTGCCTTACGCTAGCGCCGCGCGGCGCCGGTGCGTCAGCCAGAACCAGCAAGGCCTGGGCGGACTTCAGGCAGCGCGCATTCGCCCAGATTTCGAACAGATAGTCGATCGCCCAATTGCCTGCGCCACGGGCAGCGACATCGTTGAGTATTCGCACTGCCACATCTGTCCGCACGAGATGGCTGTCGGGCACCCACCAGTTCAAAAGGGCATGCGGCAGCCGGTCGGCGCTGTCGAAAGCAAGCCGGCTGAGCCTTGCAACGGCGTCCTTGCTGCCACGCAGATGCGCCGCGCCGAATATGGCGTCAAACAAATCGAGGGTGGGCGCGACAAGCTCCAAGGCGTCGTCCGCCAAGGCTTCGCCGGCTTGCAGCGCGATCATCCAGCCACAGCCGGCCTGTTGTGCCAGTTCTGCAGCCGCAAGGCGCGCGGCCGGCGAGTCAAGAGCATCGCCATCCGGCACGCTCAAATATCGCACCGTCTCAAAGGCGCCGTTACGGGGACCGGGATCACCGTGCGCGCCGGACAGGGACACAATGGCGACGGATCGTTCAGGGTTTGCCGGCGTCATGATGGATCGTCCGATCCGTCATGAAGAACGCTGGGATCGACGTCTTCATAGCTGGCGCCCCGGCTGTAATTGTCATGATAGACGGCAAGCGGGGCATCGATCTCGCCGCTGGCATAGACGCCAAGCTTGAAATACGGCCCCTTTATCTGGTTGCGGTAGCCCAACGGCCCTTCAAACCGGAACAGGGATTTTCCGTCCAGATAGGCGTCGATGCGGGAATTTGCCGTTTTCGACCAGTGGATGCGGAAAATGAAATCAAACCAGACATCGTGCGCAATATCGGTAATTTCGTGGAACAGATGACGCTGATCGGGATCGTCCGACGCGACTTCCGAGAAGGCCCCGGTAAAGCGAAGCACGCCGTCAAGATAGCGGATCGCGAAGGGCGGCTTGCCGGAAGGATCGCCCAGTTCCGCCTGATCATGCCATTGCGCAAGAACGACACCGACGCCCTCTGGCGGAACGAAACTGTGCGGCAAATAGGTTGAAAATCCATACCAGGTTTCCGCTTCCAGCGGCGCGTTGTACCAGTCACGTAATTCGGCGCGCGCGCCTTGTGAGACATAGTCGCCCTTGTCGATTTCGAAACGGCAGGCCTTGCTGCCGACACGAACGATCTGGCTCTGGATGAGCGCTGACTTTGGCCGCGGCAGGCGCCGAACGCTCCAGCCGTCAAAACTGCCATTCTCAAAATCAAGCGTGACTGACCGTTCCCCTTTCGGGTCGGTTTTGAGCGCGCGGGCGATCTCCGCATGCTCTTGCGGCGTCCGTCCCGAGGCAGCGATCCGCTCGGCTTCCGTCTTCGCGTTGCTCATCAAAACTCCCGTCAAGCGCAATGAAGCAGAATTGAATGCTTGCGCAAACGCAAGCCATGTCCCGGGCCCGCCGCATTCATAGCGCCGGGTGATGGCAACCGGCACGACATTGGCGTGAAAAAGGCCGACGGCCGCAGCTATTCACAAACGACCTATGTCCGTCTATTGGTCAACCGGGCATCCGCAGATAACAAAACGATGCGCGGCGGCGGTGAGTGCGGGATCAATTGATGCGTGATGTAAATCTGCGGAGCCACCGCCCCCCGCGCGTACTCCTTTACAGCCACGACACCTTCGGGTTGGGCCATCTGAGACGCTCGCGCGCAATCGCGGAGGCGCTTGCATCCTCATTTGACGGATTGTCGGCACTGATCCTGACCGGATCGCCCGTCGCCGGACGTTTTACCTTTCCGCCCGGCGTCGACCACATCCGCATGCCGGGCGTGGTGAAAACACCCGACGGCCAATATGCATCTGAATCCCTGAGCATGGACATCGAGCAGACAACCGCCCTGCGCGCCGGTGTCATCGAGGCCGCCGCATTGGACTTCGATCCCGACATGGTCATCGTCGACAAGGAACCGACCGGTTTTCGCGGCGAGTTGATGAAGACGCTTGGGATCATGAAAGACGCCGGTCATGCCAAACTGGTGCTCGGCATCCGTGATATTCTGGACGCACTCGATGCCGTGGGACCGGAATGGCAGCGCAAGGGAGCATTGGAGGCGGCCGAAAAGTTTTATGACCAGATATGGATCTATGGCGACGAGAGCGTCTACGATCCCTTGCAGGGGCTTGAAATTTCGGCCGATCTCAGGCGGCGGGTGCACTATACGGGCTATCTGCGCCGCGCTGTGCCGGAAGAAACGCCGGCGATACAACCGGAACAGCCTTACATTCTTGTGACGCCCGGTGGCGGCGGCGACGGCGAAGCCCTGGTTGAATGGGTGTTGAAAGCCTATGAGACCGATCCGGCGCTGCAGCCTGACGCGCTCATTGTCTACGGACCGTTCTTGAATGGTGAAAAACGCCTGGAATTCGAACAGCGCGTCGCCGCCCTGGAGCCCCGTGTCTCGGCGATCGGGTTTGATTCGCGCATCGAGGCCCTGTTGCAGGACGCGCAGGGCGTAGTCGCGATGGGTGGCTACAATACGTTTTGCGAAATCCTGTCTTTTGACTGCCGGGCGGTCATCGCCCCACGCCGAAAGCCACGCATGGAGCAATATATCCGGGCCTCCGCCGCAGAGCGTCTCGGGTTGGTCAGGATGCTCGACCGCCAACGCGACGGCGCCGGACCGGAAGTCATGGCAGAGGCGATCCGCGCCCTCGTTCACCAGCCCCGGCCATCGAGCCGCGCGCGCCCGGGAATGCTGGACGGGCTGGAAAAAATCATCGCCCTGGCAAAGCCGATTCTTAAAGTGCACGCATATCAATGAATGACGGATTGTCGTCGCCAAAAGAGCTCGGGATCGTTCTGAAAGGGTGGCCGCGCCTTTCTGAAACCTTCATCGCCCAGGAATTCGTGGCGCTTGAGCACCACGGCATTGATTTCGAAGTCTGGTCGCTGCGCCGGCCGACCGATAAAAAACGCCACGACCTTCACGATGCATTGCGGGCAAAGGTCCATTACCTGCCCGAATATCTCTACCAGGAGCCATTGCGCTTGCTGAAAGCCACGCTGCATGCGATCCGGCTGCCCAATTTCGGCAAGGTTGCGAAAATTTGGCTGCGGGATCTTGCGAGAGATCCGACGCCAAACCGTATTCGCCGTTTCGGTCAGGCGATGGTGCTGGCGCGCGAAGCGCCTGCAGAGCTGAAATTTCTTTACGCCCATTTCCTGCACACACCGTCTTCCGTGACGCGCTATGCGAGCCTTTTGCGGGGCATCCACTGGGGTTTTTCCGCTCACGCCAAGGACATCTGGATTTCGCCTGAATGGGAGAAACGCGAAAAGCTGGCGGACGCCGAGTTCGGCGCGACCTGCACGGCGCTCGGCGCGGCGCATCTTCGCGAATTGTCACCGGACCCCGCACGGCTGGACCTCGTCTATCACGGCCTTGATCTTACCCGTTTTCCCGAGCCGCCACAGCTTCGGCCCCGGCGCGATGGCTCAGGCGAAACGGTCAATCTTGTCTCCGTTGGGCGGCTGGTGGAGAAAAAAGGCTATGACTTGCTTCTTGCCGCGCTGGCGGCGCTGCCGTCGTCGTTGAACTGGCGGTTCATGCATGTCGGTGGTGGCGAACTGCTGGCGTCGCTATCGGCGCAAGCGCAAAAGCTTGCGATCGCCGATCGCATCGAATGGCGTGGCGCCTGCGACCAGAGCGAGGTGGTGGCGGCAATGCGTGAAGCAGACATCTTCGTGCTGCCAAGCCGGATTGCAGCGGATGGTGACCGCGACGGCCTGCCAAATGTGCTCATGGAGGCGGCCAGCCAGGACCTGCCGATCATCGCGACGGATGTTTCGGCGATTCCCGAATTCATCGAAAACGGCAAGCATGGTGTTCTGGTAGAGCAGGATGCAGCCAAATTGTCCGATGCGCTGGCGAAAATAATCGGCGATCCTGAAGGCCGTGCGGCGATGGCAAAGGCCGCCCGCGCCAGGCTTGTCGCCGATTTTGGAATGGATCGGGGCATCGACAGACTTGCCACGCGATTGCGCGCGGCGCTCGCCTAGGATCGGGACCGCAATGCCCGGCATCGCGTTTTATGCTCCGATGAAGCCGCCGACCGATCCCGTGCCATCGGGAGACCGGACCATGGCGCGCGCCGTTATGGCGGCGCTCTCCGGCGCCGGCCTCGGCACCGTGCGTCTCATCAGCGAATTGCGTAGCCGCGACGGCAGGGGCGACAGCTCAAAACAGGACGAGATTTTCCGCACCGCAAAAGTCGAATGCGGGCGGCTTTCAGAAGAGGAACCGCCGGCGCTGTGGCTAACCTACCATTCTTATTACAAAGCGCCCGATCTCCTCGGACCGGTCCTGTCCCGCAATTGGGGCATCCCCTATGCGCTGGTTGAAGCGACACGCGCAGCCAAGCGCCTGACGGGACCTTACGCACGGTTCGCGGCCGCCGCGGAAGCGGCCTGTGACGCCGCCGATGTGATTTTCTATATGACGGCACGCGACCGGGAAGCGCTGGAGCGTGATCGCCGGCCCGGTCAGAAGCTGATCCGGCTCCGGCCTTTCCTGAACCAGGAAGCCCTGGAAGCTGCCGGTAACCACCGGGCGAACGATGGTCCAATCCGGTTTCTCACCTGCGCGATGTTTCGCGATGGCGACAAGCTGGAGAGTTACAGGGCGCTGGCCGCCGCGCTCGCTTTGGTGCGACCGGACGGCTGGACACTGACGATCATCGGCGACGGACCGAAACGGACGGAGGTCGAATCGCTGTTTTCGGTCTTCAGTGACCGTGTCATATTTTTAGGGGCACTCGCGCCGGAGCAGTTGGCGGACCATTTCGCCAACGCCGATATGCTCCTCTGGCCCGGCATCGGCGAGGCGTTTGGCATGGTCTATCTTGAGGCGCAGGCGCAAGGATGCCCGGTTCTGGCAGAAGACCGGCCCGGCGTCAGAGACGTTGTCCGCGATGGAGGCTGGCTCGCCACACCGCAAGACCCACCGGCATTTGCCAGGGCAATCGAAACGCTGATGACGGACGATGAGGCCCGGCTTACAGCGGGGCGCAGGGCCCGTGCGCAAATTGCGGCGGACCATTTGCTGGAAGCCGCGCGCACGAGCCTCAAAGCCGGGCTGGATCCGCTGATGGGAGGGCAAGGCCGCTGACCCGCCCTCGCATCGCACTGCTGCGCCACGGCCATACGGCGTGGAACCGCGCCGGCCGGATCCAGGGCCAGGTCGACGAGCCACTGGACGCGCAAGCCCGCGACCACCTTGCCAGATTGCGGCTGCCCGGCGCCATGGCGGAAGCGAACGTGGTTTCAAGTCCGCTTATCCGGGCGATCGACACGGCGCAGCTGGTGAGCGGACGGGCGCCGCAGATTGTACCGGAACTGAACGAGATGGACTGGGGAGAATGGCAAGGCCTTCGCGGCGTCGATCTGCTGGCGGATGCAGGTTCCGGCTATCGGCATATCGAAGACTGGGGCTGGGATTTTCAGCCTCCAGGCGGCGAAACGCCCCTTATGGTTTGGCGACGGATCAAACCGTGGATTGCCTCAGTTCAGGGCGCCAATGTCGTGGTCTGCCATATCTGCGTCATGCGCGTCTTGCTCGCCCACGCAACCGGCTGGGATTTTTCCGGCCCAGCGCCGTTTCAGGTCAAGCGCGATCGCCTCTACATCCTGGAGAAGAACGATGACGGCACATTGGTGTTTGACGATCGGCCTGTCCGGTTGATCGAAACAGGCCGCCAATGACTCGCGTCACGATCCTCGTTACGCATCTGCTCGGCACAGGGCATCTGAGCCGCGCGCTGACCCTTGCCTCTGCGTGCCGGGCCGGCGGTTTCAAGCCGCAGGTGATCTCCGGGGGCATGCCCGCGGCGCATCTGGACAAATCAGGCGTCGATCTGGTCCAGTTGCCGCCGGTCCGGTCCGACGGCGTCAATTTTACCCGGTTGCTCGACAGCGCGGGAAATCCGGCGACCACTTCCCTGTTGTCGGAACGAAGCCAGGCGATCATCAACGCTTTCGAAGAGTCTCCGCCAGACGTCCTGATTACCGAGCTTTTCCCGTTTGGGCGCCGCATCCTGGGCGATGAGTTCGAGACGGCTTTGACCGCGGCAAAAAAGATGACACGCCCGCCGCTCGTCCTGTCCTCGATCCGCGATATCCTGGCGCCACCATCAAAACCCGGCAAGGCAGAACAGACTGCGGCGAGGCTGGCACGTTTTTATGATGGCGTCCTGGTGCATTCGGACCCCGATGTCGTCCCGCTTGAGGCGAGCTGGCCGGTAACGCCGGACTTGGCCGCGATGCTTTACTACACCGGCTTTATCGCGGCGTCGCAGGTTCCGGTCGATGACGACAGCCAAGATGGCGCCGGTGAAATTCTGGTGACAGCAGGAGGCGGTCCGGTAGGGCGTAATTTGTTTGAGACGGCGATTCTGGCCGCGCGGATAAGTGGAACGTGGCGTTGGCGGTTGCTTGTCGGCGGCGGCGATGCCGCCGGCGTTTGCGCCAGGCTCAA
>CALZIL010000159.1 GCA_945787495.1 uncultured Afifella sp.
CAGAATGTCCGTTCTTGGAGGTAGCAGACCATAGCAGGGCGCTTCAGTGGACCTAATGGCTCTGGCGGGCGTCAAAATGGCATGCTGACGATGTCCGGAATTGGCACAAACCGGAAGTGGCACCGGCGTCTCGCGACTTCCGCTTGTGGGGGTATAACGGACATCACGAGTGCCGTCCGCGACTTCCGTTTTTGACCCAAACCGGACTTCGCGAACTCCACAGGTTTATAGTCATGGGCCGGGGATGTCTCGCGAGTCGGTACATTTCTACACGCTAGAAGGCTCGACCCCGAAAAATTCTTGCAAACTATAAATATGCAAATCCCGGCATCGCGGATTTTTGCGCCAGATCAAGGCTGAAGCAGGAGAGTGCCTATAGGTTTATTTTCGAAACATCGAGCGGTTTATTGCGATGTTGTGGGAGAGTAAGTCGCATGACGAGCGAATCGGAAGAGCCGAAAGTCGCTTCATTTTTGGGGTCGATGTTGGTTCCACGACCGTAAAATGCGTGATTCTTGATGGCTCTTCCGGCGAAATAATCTGGTCTCGCTATGAGCGCCATAAGACGCGACAGGCCGAAAAAGCTGCGGAGATGATCGCCGCCGCCGAGTCGGAGCTCGGCGATGTCTCTCATAAGTTAATCCGGGCCTGCATCACCGGTTCCGGTGCTGGTCCGCTTGCTGAGCTTATCGGCGCCCGTTTCGTGCAAGAGGTCAATGCGGTCGCAATCGCTGTGGAACGGTTGCATCCGGATGTATCGAGCGTAGTTGAGCTCGGCGGACAGGATGCCAAGATCATTTTATTCCGCAGAAATCCACAGACCGGCGAGCGGCAGATCATCACTTCAATGAACGACAAATGCGCCTCGGGAACCGGGGCAACGATCGACAAGTGCCTGCTCAGGGTCAAATTGCCGCCCGACGGACTTCGCGACCTGCAATTCGACCCGATTCGCCTGCACCACGTCGCTGCCCGTTGCGGCGTATTTGCCGAAACCGATATCATCAACTTGGTGAAAGCGGGCGTTCCATCGGCGGAAGTTATAAACTCCCTCGCCGACGCGATTGTCATGCAGAACCTTACTGTCTTGGCGCGCGGCAACACATTATCCCCCAAGGTTCTCCTGCTCGGTGGCCCCAACACATTTCTTCCGTTTCTGTGTGAATCATGGCGCATGCGTATCAGTCAGGTCTGGCAGGAACGCGGCTTGACTGTTCCGGATCAGCCCATTGAGGCGCTCATATTCGCGCCGCAAAACGGTCAATTCTACGCCGCTTGGGGTGCTGCATTTTTCGGCATGATGGAACCGGAGAATGCCGGGCTTTACAGCGGCCTCGACAGCCTGCTTGACTTCATCGCGGACGGCCGCAAAGCGCGTCTGGCAAAAGGCTCCGGTCCTCCGTTGGTGCGGTCCGATGATGACCTCGACAATTTCAAGCGCACTTATCAAGTTCCTCAATCCGCTCCGCCACGGGTCCCTCGTGGCAGCCGGATTCGTTGCTATATCGGCTTTGACGGCGGTTCAACGACCTCAAAGGCAGTGCTTGTCGATGAGAGCAGCCAACTCATCGCCAAAGAGTATCTGATCTCCCGCGGCAACCCGATCCAGGACGCCAAGGACATTCTAAAGCGTTTCAGGACTTTCGGTGACAACCAATCACGTGAACTGGATATTCTGGGCTTCGGTGTCACGGGATACGCCGCCGATGTCCTGGATACGGCGCTCAATGTTGACGCCAACATCGTCGAAACAGTAGCTCATATGATAAGCGCCTGGCAGTATTGTGGCGAAGACGTCGACGTCGTCTGCGATATTGGCGGACAAGACATCAAGGTCTTGTTTCTGCAAAACAGGGCGATCAAGGACTTTCGTCTTTCCAACCAGTGTTCAGCCGGCAACGGCATGCTGCTGCAAGCTATGGCCGATCAGTTCGGCATTGCCCTTGACGACTACGCGGCGACCGCATTCCGCGCTGAACTCTCACCAAAGTTCTCCTATGGCTGCGCTGTGTTCCTCGATGCCGACCGCGTCAACTTCCAGCGCGAAGGCTATAGCAGTGAAGAGATTTTCGCCGGCCTCGCAATAGTTCTACCAAAGAATATCTGGCAGTACGTGGTTCAAATTCCCCGCCTTGCTGACCTTGGCCGAAAATTTGTCCTGCAAGGAGGAACCCAGCGCAATCTTGCCGCCGTGAAAGCGCAGGTCGATTATATTCGCCAGCGCGTTCCAGACGCTGAGATCATCGTTCATCCGCATTGCGGCGAGGCCGGCGCTATTGGAGCTGCGCTGGAGGCAATGCGCATTGTCAAACACAGTGGCTTCTCGAAATTCATCGGCCTGGATGCAGCGATTGACATCGCCTACACGACGCGCACGGACGAGGCCACGCGGTGCACATTCTGCGCTAACCAATGTCCGCGCACCTTTATTGACACTCGGACGCCGGATGGAGCCACAACGCGCTACATCGCGGGATTCTCATGCGAAAGGGGAACGGCGGAGTCAAAAGAGCAGGTGCAGCGTATTGCGCAGGAGCGCCGGCGATTGAAGGAGCACCATCCCAACCTGGTCGAGCATGAGGCGGACATCGTCTTCCGCCGCCATTACGAACCGGATGCTCCGCCACGGGAAGGCACGCTGATTAAAGACGTTGCTATCAAACGTTCGGTGTTCGGGTTCGGTTCTGTTCAGCGATGCAATCATCGGCGCGGAATTCGGCGTAGTCCGCCCGAAGCCTGGAACCGACGCGCCAAAATGCGAATTGGCATTCCACGCGTTTTGGGCAATTTTACGGTGGCGCCGTTTCTGCGCGCCTATCTTGAGACGCTTGGCCTGCCTTCGCGCAATATTGTGTTTTCAAACGAGACCACAGAGGAGCTTTGGCAGGCGGGTGCAAAATACGGATCGGTCGATCCATGTTATCCATCCAAGGTGGCGCTGGCCCATATCCACCATCTCCTCTACGGCAGGAGTTCGCGAAAGCCGCTTGACTACATCTGGTTTCCCGCAATCACCGAGACTCCGACGTTTGTCCGGCACACGGTCGCCAATGCCAATTGCCCGGTAGTCGCCGGGACGCCGGCTGTCGTTCTCGCTGCTTTCACCAAAGAGAAGGATCACTTCGAAGCCAACGGTCTAGAATTTGTAGGCGACATTGCAAATTTTGAGATCCCTCATCTATTGCGTCGACAGCTTTATGAGACCTGGGGCGAACGACTATCCATAAGTGAAGATGAGAGCGACTGGGCGGTGGAACAGGGCTGGGCCGCGATGAAGGCAATCGACGCCGATCTCCAACGCCGCGGCCGAACCCTTCTTGAGGAGGCAGAGCGCCAGAATGGTGTCGTGCTCCTTATGCTGGGGCGGCCATATCACAATGACCGGGGCCTCAATCAAGCCGTGCTCGAGGAATTCCAAGCGCTGGGCTATCCAATCTTATCGATCCGCTCACTGCCAAAAGACCCCGCGTATCTGTCACGCATCTTCACCGAAGATCTGGACGCCGGAGAGATCGCCGACGTCTTCGACATTCGCAACGTATGGCCCGAGAACTACTCCGCCAACAGCGTGCAAAAGGTCTGGGCTGCGCAATTTGCTGCGCGCCACCCCAATGTCGCGGTCCTGGATCTCTCCAGCTTCAAATGCGGCCATGACGCTCCGATTTACGGCCTCATCGACAGTATCATCGGCGCAAGCCGGACACCCTACATGGCGCTGCACGATCTTGATGACAACAAGCCTGGCGGCTCGATCGCCATTCGCGTGAAAACGTATGCCTACACGCTTGATCGCTATCGCAAGAACCTTTCCGGCGCTGCGAGACGGCCCAGGCTCTCGCCGGAAGTTTCGGCCGGCGCAATGGTTTCGGCCGGGGGGGAGAAGGAGATACGGCTAAGTCATGGGAGCAATCGGCTGAAAAGCAAAGTGCATCCGATTATTGGCAAGTCCGCGGAATTGCCTGCTGCATCTCCAATGTGGCGTGATCCTAATCCACGCACCTTCAGCCGTGCCGATCGACGCCGGATCACGATCTTGCTTGGTAATTTGACGGATATTCATGACGCGCTCATCGAGAGCGCTCTGGTCCGTCTCGGCTACCGGGCAAAAGCCTTGTGCTGTCCGGATAGGGAGTCACTGCAACTCGGAAAGGAGTTCACCAACCGTGGTCAGTGCAACCCGGCATATTTCATGATCGGCAATCTGCTTCGCTATCTCACGAATTTGCGCGACGTGGAGGGCCTGCATACCGACGAAATCGTGCGCGACTATGTGTTTGTCACAATCTCAAGCTGTGGACCTTGCCGCTTTGGCATGTATTTGACCGAATACCGAAAGGCGCTCCGGGACGCTGGTTTCGGTGGTTTCAGAGTGCTTGATATCAATCAGGAACGCGGACCGTCGCAGTTCGGCGACGATGCTGGGATCGACCTTGACGCAAAGTTTTACATCACCTTTTTTAAAGCGATCATGGCGGCCGATGTCCTGAACGTTATGGGCTACCGGACCCGGCCTTATGAAGTCGTCGCCGGCGCAACGGACGCTGCTCTTTCGCGCGCCACTAAGATCCTTCGTGGAGCCTTCGCGCAAGGCCGCAGTGTTCTCCTTGCGCTACGCCGCTGCCGTGCTCTGTTCGCAAAAATTGAGGTCAACCGGCTTCGGTCGAAGCCAAAGGTCGCCTTCATCGGTGAATTTTGGGCTATGACAACAGAGGGTGAAGGCAACTATCGCCTACAGAGGTTTTTGGAATCGGAAGGGGCCGAGTGTGAGGTTTCCCCTGTGACGGTCTGGGGGTTCTATAACATCTGGTGCGCGGAGTATGATATTCGCGAGCGGATGATGCTGCGCCGCCGCACTCAGGACGCTCATCCGCGCGAAAACAAAAACCCTGTCGGCACGCTGCTACTGCTTCGCGTCGCTGCTTGGCTTCTTCGGCGCTGGTTCGACACTTATGCGTGCGCTATCGGGCTCGAAGGATATGATTTGCCTTCGATGGACGAACTCGCTTCGGTAAGTCATCGCTTCTATCCTAATGAGCTGCGCGGAGGTGAGGGGCATTTGGAGATCGGCGAAGTGCTGACGACCACAGCCAAGGAGAAATCGCACATGGCAATCAGTATAAAGCCGTTCGGCTGCATGCCATCTTCAGCAATCTCCGATGGCATCCAGACGATCGTCAACGCCCGCCATCCGGAGGTGAACTTCCTGGCCGTCGAAACCACAGGCGATGGCGCCGTCAGCGTTTATAGCCGGGTCCAGATGGCATTTTTCAAGGCACGCGTAAAAGCACACGAGGAATTCGAAGCGGCGCTCATATCGCGGGGCTTAACGATCGAGCGAGCGGCGCGGCGGGTTCGACGCCTGCGGCGATTAACGCGCGCGACCCATTATCCGCGACACGTGAAAGCTGCGACAGCTGCCAACGCGGTGTATGAACTCAGTCCATACCAAGCATGAAGCGGGTTCAACGCCGGTGCCGTATGACTTGTTTGCCAGGCAGGTTGAAGGTCGCTTTTTGGCACCGAACGGACATCGTGACGGCTCAGGCTGACTTCCGCTCTTGGGGTGTGACCTCAACCGGTCGATGCAACACAGGCGTTAAAACGTTCTGCTGGGGTTTCAAAGCCCAGCGTCTTCCGCGGGCGCTGGATCAGGCGGCGGCCGCAGTTCGGCGATCAGCTTGTGGTCGCAATCATCGAATGCCGCCGGAATGTCCGGATTTGGCACTTGACGGACATCAGCCTCATGGATGGCGACTTCCGCTTTCGGGGGCTTAACGGACGTCTGATGCCTGCTTTCCTGCGCTCGTGGTCCGCGATGTAGAACCGGCCGGTGCCGCCGGCCAATGTGACACATTCTGAGCAGATTCAGTCCTCGACTGCGGCCAACACTTTGCTGTTACGAGCATTCTCTCGGCGCGGGCCGCCGGAACCGCGCTCCGCCAGTTCCAGTATCAGCTTGCGTCGCACAGCTTCGGCAAACTGATCACGTCCGTCGGCGGTGACCACGAAGCTGCCCGGCCCGCCGATGATCGTCTCCGCAAAGGCTTGCTCAAGATCATAGCTGACCGGACGGCCGCTGCAGGCCCGGCACAGCACAGCTAGACCATTGATGATGATACCGGCGTCTATGGCATTCTGTCTGGCGATCTCTATGGGGATGCCGCCTAGGACGCCGCCCCAGCTGCTTACGCTGTCGGCGGACAGGTCGATCACCTTGCGGAAACCTTCGACATCGTTGGTCTCAATCAATGCCTGTGCAAAGGCAATCGCATTGCCGATCGCATTGCGGCCAAATGCCCGCCGCGGCTCCGCCATCAAACGTTTCGCGAACGCCTCTGCCGAAGCTTCGTCACCGATCACCGTCCATGGAACGACGACTTCCTGTGACTCCGTGCTGCCCCACTCAACATAGGTGAGTGCAATCTTCCCGTAGGCTCCGCTGCGTATCACCGAGAGAATCTGCGGATCGGTGATTGCGGCCGCATAACCTTGCCGCTGGAATAGAATCTCGGCATCGTCGATGGAGCCCGAGGCATCGGCCAGAAACACCAGTTCCACGTCGGTACGTTCCTGCGCTACCGCCTGCAAGCGGGTGACCGGCGCAGCAAGTGCAAGACAGACGATCAGGGCGATGAAACGCATGGCAAAACCGTTGCGTGGCTGTGCGGGCATCTGTGGCCCACACTTTACGGCAGTAAGTGGGTTCCGGCGATGCCACACTTACCCAATACCGGCAGCCGCCTATTTCGAGATCCGAACTGCTTGTAGTTCGATAAACTGTGCCGAATGTTCGCCTTGGCGATCTGCGGCGGTCAATTGACGATCGCTGAGCAGGCGGTTTTAAACACAAAACTGACCCTTCGAACGC
>CALZIL010000160.1 GCA_945787495.1 uncultured Afifella sp.
CCTGTAACCAAACACGAAGTGGTGCCGCTCTGTAGCCGTAACCGAGTTGCTTGCGACATGTTGGTCCTAACGTCTCATAATACGAACTTCAAGTCAACAATTCTCTTGCATCGAAAAATGCTTTATGCTTTACGTTGAACAAATCCGCGCTGCTCGAGCCCTGTTGAGTTGGAAGCAGGTGACGCTTGCAGAAAACTCAGGCGTTGCAGTTTCGACTGTTAAGAGAATTGAAGGGGGCGAAGGCTTGCTCCAGGCGTCAACCGATTCTGCATGGCGTATTCAAGGAGCACTCGAAAAGGCGGGCGTTATTTTCATTGATGGTGACGAGTCGGCTGGTCCTGGCGTCAGACTATCTATGTCCTTTCCCGCTAGGGGATGAGCAACGCCGGGCGGCCTGTCAGGTAGTAATTTGGATCATATGCCGGCCCGGTCAACGTCGCCGCCCGATTCTGGATTGGTACCCGGTATTATAAGCGGGACTACGGGCATGGGCGTTGCCCCGACCATCGGCGCTGGAATTGCACATGTGGCTCGCCAGCACGGCATTGCTGCGGTCCAGAACCGTCCATGGGACACAAGAATGGGCATCACCCTGGCCGTCCTGTCCGCTGTTGCATGAATGGTTCACCAGCGCGGTACGGCTGCGGACCAGAACCGCCATGGCCGAGGTGAGGTACCCTAGTCGAGTTCTTCGATTAGGGCTTTGGCATCGCGTATAAGCTGCCTTAGAGCTTTCCGCTCTTTGATCGCCTTCGCTGTGTAAAGACCATGCTTTAGTGCATTTTGATTTTTTACAGGAGCACCCGATCCTGGTGCTCCGCCATGCATGCGACATCGTTTCTTGCCAAGAACCGCGGGCGATTTACAGGGGTGACCGCGTCGTGTTCTGGCGCCACATCGCGGGCTGGAAAGCATTGGATCGACATTGCGCTTGTGGTTTCCAGGCATCCTTCGGGTCCAGGTTTTTTGCCGGGGCTTCGTCTGACCAGCCTTAAGATCCATATTGATTGGCCCGCCAGGATTGCTTCGATCCTCGGTTAGCTCCCCTTTTTAGGAGCCCCATCTGCTTTTCCGGCTTCAATGTGTCCAACCATTGCCTGCCCCCCTGACTCAACGTTGACATGTTCAATAGTCATCTTCTGCTGCCCCTTGCCTCGATGCTTGTTCAAGACTTCGATCTGCCGCGAGAAGATGGAGAGAAGCTTGGTGGCATGCTTTAGACTCTGATCCCGTCCTTGGATTGAAATTTCTGGGATCATTGCGCGAAATAGGCATTCCATTGCGGCGTTATGTGTCGCAACCATCTGAGTCGCCAACATTCCTTCAACTCCATCAGCTGGCTTAATGCTTTGAAGCATTGAGATTGCCGAATTAACGCGTATTGCCCGCTCCTTTTCACCCAGATTTTTAGGCAACCAAATTGCATCACAGACTTGGTTGATCAGCTGCTGTTGTAAATACGGCTCTTCGGTGCCGGTAGCTTCTGCGATGATCTTGTCTGATTCAACTGGAAGAGACGTCGGCAGCGGCTGTTTATCCGTTTTTGGTCGTTTGGCCAATTGCTTCCCTCACTTCCAGTAATCTATTGATTCTTCGGCATTTTAGCGAAGGCGGGTGAATATTTTGCGAATGGAGTCATACTTTGCTTGGGGTTGTTTTTCGAAAAAAGAAATAAACCTCCCCCTTTCTCTCCCCCTATATCACGACCTTGATAAATGAGGGGCGTCGTTGGTTGCAGGCCCATGATCCTCCACAAATGCGCTATCGGCGTGGAGTTTGTCGCGGCCAGCTGTCAGCGCATATTGCGCCATTGCGCGGCGATATTATTTATGAAATTGCGGCGCAGTTGCGCGTCCGTCAACATCGACCAGGCGAGGCGGCGGCGATGCGAGTTAAGTGCCAGCTCCCGGCTGAAATAGACCAACCGCTCGCCGGCATAACGCAGCCTGACTCGCCAGGACCCCGATAGGCCGGAAAGCGCACTTATCGCCCACGACCGACCGTCTTCTGCCCAAGGCGGAGCTTTGAATAGCGGCGCCATGACGTGTTCGGCCGCGGCCAGAAAACCGGCCAGCTCGGGCTCTAGACTGACCTCGGCGAAACCGGCCCGAATTGGCTCCCAATCGAG
The DNA here is from genome assembly GCA_945787495.1 of uncultured Afifella sp. Lineage (GTDB taxonomy): Bacteria > Pseudomonadota > Alphaproteobacteria > Rhizobiales > Afifellaceae > CALZIL01. The sequence goes on from CALZIL010000160.1 coordinate 2,129, forward strand.
GCGCTCCGGATCGTCAGTATCGGTCACCAACTCCATCAGATCGCAGACGTCGCGTAACAGGATGAAGCGCCGCTTGTAGCGCAGGGAATTGCACTGGGCGTGAACAATCAGATGGATGAGGCGATCATCACGGCGTGGTACCTTGACGGTCGTATCGGAGAGTGCCGGCTGGGCATTATCCAGGACGCGTTCAGCCGGCAACAGGGGAAAATTGGGCTGTGGCAACAGGCGGCGATGGATTTCCACGACCGTCTCGCCGTCGGCGTGGATAAGCGCCGGATAATGATGCCAGTCGACCGGGCGATAGGGCGGGCCGGGATGGGCATAATCCATGCCGGCGAGGATATTTGCGGCCAGCTCAACCGCGGCGGCCGGAACGAGAATGTCGAGATCTTGCGAAAAGCGCCAGCCAGCAGCGCCGGCGGGATCGTTGAGCGAAAATGCAGCACCTTTCAGGGCCACTACTGGGATGCCAGCCTTGTCTAAGGCGGCGCCGATAGCCAGCAGCTGGTCCTTGATACGGCTGTTACGCCGGTCATTGGCGTCTTCGATTTCAGCCAGAAAGACACCGGCATCGCCGGCTGCATCAAGACCACCGGGCAGGTTACGGGCGGCGCTGGCAAGAGCCGGAAGAACAGCGTGGGCGCTTGCCAGGGTAATGATCTCGTTCCACAGCGTGGTTTCGATTTGGCCGAGATCGATGCCAGTACCGCCGTAGCGGGCATGGACCAATAGTCCGACGCGGCTGGGATTGGTCAAGTGCGAAAAGAGAGAATTTGAGTTGGTGATGAAGCGATCGGCATTCCGCTCAGCAGATGGACAGCCATGGCTTTTTGCGGCAGCGACCAAGGCCGCCACCGCCATCGTGCGTCGGCTTGTGGTGAGCATCGGCGAGCTGGCCCTTGAGCAGAACGGTCATTGCCGGCGAAACATAGACGGCAAAGCGGCCGACGGTCTTCAAGGCCTGGCGCCGGTCCGGATTAACAGGGCCACGGCCGGCCTTGGCCAAATTTTTTTCAGCGCCTTGCGGCGTCCGATTACGCATAACTCACTCACGTGTTGATACGCACATGCATGCCGACGGCAGAACGGCCGAAACGGCAATATTTCCATGAGGTTAAAGAAGCGGAATTAAATTTGACTGGAGAAGTAGCGTTAATAGAAGCTTACAGACAGATGTATGATTTCAGCGATCGGACCGAACCCGGCGTTCGGCATATCGCCGCCATTTGCCGTCAGGTCGTATCGCCGCGGGCGGCCTGCGAGCGGGCCAATCGCTGGCCGCGCTTGGCTTCGCGCCAGACGGTATAAATCGACGCGCTGATGATAACCGTCGCGCCAATCAATGTCGTTGCCGTGGGCGTTTCGGAAAAGACGATGAAGCCGATGATCGCGGCCCACAAGAGCCTTGTATAGTCGAGCGCGGCGATGGCCGTTGCCTCGCCGGCGGCGAAGGCGCGGATGTTGCACATCTGGCCGAGCAGCGACACGAGACCGATGGCCAGGAGAATCAGCGCTTCACGCTGTGTCGGCCAGACCCATTGATACAGCGCAAAGGGAAGCGCCAGAAGGCCGACAAAGACCGTCTGGTAGATGAGGATCGTCACAGGCTTGTCGAAGCGCGACAGATAGCGGATGAGGATCATGACAAGGCCGGCGGCCGCGGCGCCGATAACGGCCATAACGCCGTAAATGTTGACGCCGTCGGCGTCCGGTCGCAGCATGATGAGAACGCCGGCAAAGCCAACAATGATTGCCGACCAGCGCCTTATGCCGACGATTTCCTTCAAAAAGACAATCGCGAAAATCGTGATGAAGGCAGATGAACGACGGCGGTAAAGCCGCCAAACATGGCAATCAGCGCGCAACAGATGCGCGCCGCATGATGCCACGGTTTGCGGGTCATGAGGCCGTGCGGGAAATATCGGACGATTGCCGGCAGCGTCACTACGAGCATAACGGCCTGGCGCACCATTAGAATCTCAAGAACCGGCAGGCGTAAGCCGATCATCTTGATCAGCGCCACCACGACGGAAAAGAACATCGCCGCCATCAGGATCCAGATCGCGCCGCGAACATTGCCGGAAAGGGCGGAAAACTTGCTGATCAGGTTCACGGAGTTTGGTGAGTCTGGCGGCAATTCTGACGGAGATTCTGACGGGGGGTGTGGCAAGTCGGCTTCCGGCAGGTCGGTCATGGCCGCACATGAAGCCCGCCGATGGTCGCCGTCAAGCGCATGAGTCGATTGGGCGCGCGAAACCAGCGAAACCGCTGATTATAGCGAATGGATCGACGTGGGTTTCATTTCGCCAAGGCTGCGTTAGATTGACGCCCAGTTTCAGTTTGTCACCAGAACCGGGACGCTTTCCGACATGAACGAATCCGCTCCGCCCAAATTCGGGATGGGCGCCGCCGCGCGCCGCCTTGAAGATACACCGCTGATCACCGGCAAAGGACGCTTTACGACGGACGTGATGCCGGAAGGCGCACTGGTCGGCTATGTGATCAGATCCGCAGCCGGCCATGCCCGCATCAGCGTTGGCGATCTTGACGAGGCGCGCGCCGCGCCGGGTGTCCATCTGGTCTGGACGGCGGCCGATATCGGCGATCTCGGGACGCTGCCGTGCCAGGGCATGGGCGAGCAGAAAGACGGCTCGCCGATCGACGTGCCGCCCTATTACCTGTTGTGCGAGGATGTCGTTCGCCGTGTTGGTGACGGCATTGCGTTCATCGTCGCCGACGATCTCAACGCGGCCAAGGTGGCGGGCGACCTGATCGGCGTGGATTACGATCCGCTGCCGGCGGCAATCGGTGCCATGGCGGCGCTGGAACCGGACGCACCGCTGGTGTGGTCCGACAAGGGATCCAATATCGCCTTTGAATATGAGCTGGGTGACGCGGCGGCGGCCGATACGGCATTCGCCGCCGCCGACAAGGTTGCAAAGCTGACAATCGTCAATAACCGGCTGGTCTGCAACTATATGGAGCCGCGGGCGATCGTCGCCGAATATGACGCCGATACCGATCACTTCACCTTGACCATGGGCACGCAGGGCGTGCACGCCATGCGCGACGTGCTGGCCGGCGTGCTCAATCATCCGGCCGAAAAGATCCGGGTCATCACGCCCGATGTCGGCGGCGGTTTCGGCACCAAGGCGTTCGGCTATCCGGAATATCCGCTGGTGGCGAAAGCCGCCAGGACGCTTGGCCGGCCGGTGCGCTGGGCGTCGGACCGCTCAGAGCATTTCCTGGTCGACGCGCACGGGCGCGACAATATCGCCGAGGCCGCCATGGCGCTTGATGGCGATGGCCGCATCACCGCAATGACGGTCAAGCTGATCGCCGATATGGGCTGCTATCTGTCGCAGTTCGCGCCGTTCATTCCCTGGCTCGGCCTGTCGATGACGACCGGCGTCTATGACATCGGCGTCGTGCATGCGACCTGCAAGGGCGTTTACACCAATACCGCGCCGGTCGATGCCTATCGCGGCGCCGGGCGGCCGGAGGCGGCCTATCTCGTCGAACGGCTTATCGACGAGGCGGCGCGGATTACCGGTCTGTCGCGGACCGAGATCCGTCGCCGCAATTTCATCAAGCCCGATCAGATGCCCTATACGACGGCGATGAAGCGCACCTATGACACGGGCGATTTCGCCGGTCACATGGACAAGGCGATGGCGGTGAGCGATGCCGACGGCTTTGCCGCCCGGGCGGCGCAGGCCGAGGCGCGCGGCAGACTGCGCGGCTTCGGCTTTGCCACCTATGTCGAAGCCTGCGCCTTTGAAGGATCGGAGCCGGCCAAGGCCGTTTTGGAAGACGACGGCAGCGTCACCCTGCATATCGGCACGCAGTCGAACGGGCAGGGGCATCAGACGGCCTATGCGCAGTTCGTCGCCGGGCCGCTCGGTCTCGATTATGACCGCATCCGCGTCGTCCAGGGCGATACTGACAAGTTGCCGTCAGGCGGCGGCACCGGCGGATCGCGATCCATTCCGCTCGGCGTACCGTCTGTCGACAAGGCGGCGCGGACGCTTGCCGAACAACTCAAGGAGCTGGCGGCCGACCAGCTTGAAACAGCCGCCGCCGATATCGAACTGGTCGACGGATCGGCGCGTATTGTCGGCACGGACCGGCATGTCCCTTTGGCCGCGCTGGCGGCCGCATCACCGGACCGCGACAAGCTAACGGCGGTCGGTGAATTTACGCAGAAGGAGGCGACTTATCCCAACGGCACGCATGTCTGTGAGGTGGAGATCGATCCCGAGACCGGGTTCACGGAAATCGTCGGTTACACGATCGTCGACGATTTCGGCGTTGTCGTGAATCCTCTGCTGCTGGCCGGTCAGGTGCATGGCGGCGTCGCGCAGGGCATCGGTCAGGCGCTCCTGGAACATACGGTCTATGATGCCGACGGCCAGCTGCTGACCGCCTCCTTCCAGGACTACACCATGCCGCGGGCGGCCGATCTGCCGTTCTTTCATTTCGAGACGCGAAACGTCCCCTCGACCTGGAATGCGCTCGGCATCAAAGGCGCCGGGGAGGCCGGATCGATCGGCTCGTGCCCGGCGGTGATGAATGCGGTGGTCGATGCGCTGGTGCGGGAATATGGCATCACCCATATCGACATGCCGGTGACGCCGCTGCGCGTCTGGGAGGCGATCCAGGCAGCGTCAGGTCGATTTCAGAGCTGATTGTGGGCCTCGTTGCCGTGCAGCCGCGGCGGCGCTACCTAATCGGCCTCACAACACACGGATGGCCTTGCCATGGACGACGTCAAAACGCGGGAATTCATTCTGGAGTCGGCCGCGATGCTTGTTCAGGAGGGCGGCGCCGACCGCTTGACGCTGGACGATGCCGCCGCGGCGGCCGGTCTGCCACCGGCCGTGGTAAACGAGCATTTTCCCGACCTGGAAAGCCTCGTCACGGCGATGGTCGACCGGCTGGTATCGTCGTTCCATGACGCGGTCGTGCAAGCCTGCGGCGATGACGAGAGCCCCGGCTGCTGGCTCAGGGCCTACGTGCGCACCGGATTTGAACGTGACGGCGATGGCGATGTTTCCCGCATTGCGCGGGCGCTTTTGGCCTCGACTCACTACCGGCCGCAATTCGTCGAATCGGTGCGCGAGCGCGAGGTGGAAATCCAGGACTGGATCAACCGCTCCGGCATTGCGCCCGAGCGTGGCATTGTCATCAGGGCGGCGATGGAAGGGATCTTCCTTTGCCGCATGCTGGGCATTGAGCTGATTCCTTCCGATTTGCGCGAGATTGTCGAGGCGGAACTGGTTGCGCTGACCTATCCGGACGGCGCGGCTTGAGCAGGCCAACGGCCAATCTGTATCTGCAATAATTACATCAGAAAACAGTCAAAATGCTTTGAATGTAATGATTGTTTTTGTGTCATGAATATCCGGTATTTTGTGAACCTGCTCATTGACGAAGTGGCCGATATCCTCGCCCTCGGCCAGGTAGAATTTGACGAGCAGGTCATAATCGCCGGCGGTGGAATAGATTTCAGAGGCGATTTCTGCATCGGCGAGCGCCGTCGCCACCTCATAAGCCTTGCCGAGTTCGGTTTTGATCAGAACAAAAAACGGTTTCATGGCACGCCTCGCAGGTCTTCGCCGGGCCGATCGCCGGCGGAGTGAAGCGGAAGCGGCCGGTAAGGGCAAGGGCCGGGGCAATGGCCGAGGTGGGGGCAAGCGCTGCCCGGCGTTGCAATTGCCGCCAAAGACGACTAGGTGAGGGCTGTCTCAGGGGGTGCTGCGATCATCGGACGCGGCTGAGAGGCGAGGTGCCAACCCCTCGAACCTGATCCGGCTCATACCGGCGGAGGGATGGGATGGCGAACCGGCCAATATCCAGTCTCATATCCTACAGACCAACGAAGTGGCTGCCAGCCTTTGCGCGGAGCCTTGTCGATGCGCCCTGACGCTGCCCACACGGTTGCTGTTCTGGACGCCGTGCGCGGCAAGGGTCCGCGGGTGCACTGCCTGACCAATTCTGTTGCCCGCGCCTTCACCGCCAATGTGCTGCTGGCGATCGGCGCCGTCCCGTCGATGTCGCATGAAGCGCCGGAAGTTGGCGCATTCGTGGAAAATGCGGATGCGCTTCTGGTCAATCTGGGCACGCTCGATGCGGCAATGCGCGCCGCCATGATGGCGGCGATCGGTGCCGCCGAGGCGCGCGGTTTGCCCTGGATCCTCGATCCCGTCTTTGCCGACCGGTCAGCGGCGCGCGCCGCCTTTGCCGACGAACTGCTGGCACGCCAGCCGGCGGCGCTCAGGCTGAATGAAGCCGAGGCCGCTGCTTTGGGCGCCGGCAATCTGGACGCGGCGCGGCGGGTTGGCACGATTGTTGCTCAGACCGGAGAGATCGACCGGATTTCCGGGCCGCATGCGGCCTGCGACGTCGCTCTCGGCGATCCGCTGATGCGGCAGGTCACCGCCATGGGTTGTGCGCTCGGGGCGGTGATTGCAGCCTTCATTGCCGTATCCGACAATCGCTTCAGCGGCGTTTGCGCGGCAGTTCACGTTTTTGGCGCGGCGGGTTCGCTTGCCGGGTCTCGTGCTGCCGGCCCGGGCAGTTTTGTGCCGGCCTTTCTTGATGCGCTTTTTACCCTCGACGCGGCATCTTTTGCCGAATTGGAGAAAGGTCGATGAACCCTGTCGACATAACGCTTTACGGCATCGTCGATCCGATGCATTGCGGCGGCCGGCCGATCGACGCGGTGGCGCAGCATGCCATGGCCGGCGGCGCCAGCGTCATCCAGTACCGCGACAAGACAGCCTCGACACGGGCAATGGTCGAGCACGCCCGCGACCTCAAGACGGCTTTGTGGGGCAGCCCGGTGCCGCTGATCATCAATGACCGGGTCGATGTGGCGCAGGCAGTGGATGCGGAAGGCGTGCATCTGGGCCAGGACGATATGCACCCGGAAGATGCCCGCGCCATCCTCGGCGATCACGCCATTATCGGAATGAGCGTCAAGACGCCGGAGGATGCCGGAACAACGCCACTGGCCAGTGTCGATTACGTCTTCATCGGCGGTGTCTTCGACACGGCTTCCAAGGACAATCCGGCATCCATCGGCCTGAACGGCTGGGCGGACCGTGCCGCGATTATCCGGGCGCGCAAGCCCGGCCTTGCGGTCGGCGCGATTGCTGGGATCAATGAAAGCAATGTCGCCGAAGTGATCGCCGCCGGCGCCGATGGCGTTGCCGTCATTTCGGCGATCTGCATGGCCGAAGACGTCGAGGACGAGGCGCGATGTCTCAGGCAGCTGATCGAGTACCAGCGGAGGTCGCCGGCATGACCGCAATCGCGGTCACGATCGCCGGATCGGATTCCGGTGGCGGCGCCGGCATCCAGGCCGATTTGAAGACGTTTTCTGCGCTCGGCGTTTATGGCGCCAGCGTGCTGACGGCGCTGACGGCGCAGAACACGCGCGGCGTCAGCGCGGTCCACAACGTGCCGGCGGATTTCGTCAAGGCGCAGATCGATGCGGTCTATGGCGACCTTGCCGTCAAGGCAACCAAGATCGGTATGCTGTCGCAGCCGGCCATCATCGAGACGGTGGCGGCCGGTCTTGACGCCCATGATGCCGGCCCGGTCGTCCTCGATCCGGTGATGGTGGCGGCATCCGGCGACCCGCTGATCGCCGATGATGCGGTCGAGGTGCTGTTGTCGGTTCTTGTGCCAAAGGCCGACCTGATCACGCCCAATCTGCACGAGGCGGCGCGACTCACTGGCAGCAACGTGGCGGCGGACCGCGCGACGATGGAGCGACAGGCAGAGGCACTGCTTGGCCTTGGGTCCTCGGCGGTTCTTTTGAAAGGCGGCCATGGCGGCGGTGCCGAGGCGGACGATCTCTTACTGAACGACGCCGGTCCGCGCTGGTTCTCCGCGCCGCGTATCGCCACACAGAATACCCACGGTACCGGTTGCACCCTATCCTCGGCGATCGCAGCAAGCCTTGCCAAGGGCGTTGCCCTGGCTGACGCCGTTGCTACGGCAAAAGCCTATATCCAGGCCGCCATTGCAGCAGCGGACCAGCTCTCGATCGGGTCAGGCCACGGTCCGGTCCACCATTTCCATGCCCTGTGGGCAGATAACGGAGATCCGTCATGACACATCCAAGCCGCCGGGCGGTCCTTGCCGGGACCGGGGCAGCAGCTGTGGCGAGCGCTTCGACGCTTGCCACGCCGGCGCTTTCGCAAGGCCGGATCGAATGGCTGCTGGTTACCTCATGGCCGCGCAACCTGCCGGGACCGGGCATCACCGCCCAGCGCATTGCCGACGGCATCGCGCGGGCATCGGAGGGCAGGCTGACGATCCGCCTCAAATCGGCCGGCGAGATCGTCCCGGCGCTGCAGGTCTTCGACGCGGTCGCCACCGGCACCGCGCAGATGGCCCATACAGCCGCTTTGTTCTGGGCCGGCAAGACGCCCGTCGCGCCGCTTTTCACCGCCGCGCCGTTCGGCCTGACGCCGCTGGAGCATATTACCTGGATCGACCATGGCGGCGGCCAGGCGCTGTGGGACGGGCTTTATGAGCCGTTCGGAATAAAGCCCTTGATGGCCGGCAATACCGGCTTCCAGATGGGCGGCTGGTTCAAGCGCGAAATTGCCTCGCTGGACGATACGCTCAAGGCCGGAACGATCGACGCGGCGGAATTCCTGGGGCCGTGGTCCGATCTTGCCTCAGGCTTCTGGCAGGCGGCGAAATATTATTACTGGCCCGGCTTCCATGAACCCAACGGCACCGGCGAGGCATTGATTTCGCTAACGGCATGGAACGGCCTGCCGGACGATCTGAAAGCGATCGTCGGCCAGGCCTGCGCGGCGGAAAACATCCGGGCGCTCGGCGAGGCGCAATGGATGAACGCCGTCTCGCTGCAACGGCTGCAGGCGGAAAAGGGCGTCATGCTGCGAGCCTGGCCGGCCGATGTCCTGGCGGGCGCGCAAAAGGCGGCTGACGAGGTCTTTGACGAGCTTTCAGATAAGGGCGAGACGGAAGCTGCGATCATCGCCAGCTACCGGGCCGCGCGGGCGCAATTGCAACCTTGGTCAAAAGTCAGCCAAGCGGCGCTGCTGGCTGCTCGCGACAGGGGATAACCAGTGGATAAGCTGTGGAAAATTGCCAGTGACTGCTGTGGATAACTGGTGGATTTCCTCTGGATAATTTGGGGATAGTCGCAAGCGGAAACGGCCGATTTCGGGCGTCGGACGAGGCGCCGGTGGTGACGACGTCGGCCGTTGGCCT
>CALZIL010000161.1 GCA_945787495.1 uncultured Afifella sp.
GGCGTCTGATCGGGTGTCGGAATGGTTCCCGAACGGCCGCTCCGGATCATCCCATTTTGGTGAAGTTCTGAAAGCGGCCGAGTCGTTCGACGATCCCGGAACGTCTGAGCGCCTGGTTGAACTTGCAAAAAATCAAGAAGCCGCTGGGATTGTCCAGGCAACAGCTGTTGCCCGTTTGGCGCAGCGCATGGATGAAGCCGTTGCGCGAGAACTGCTGCCGCTTCTGCGCGACACGGAGCCATTAGTCCGTGCGGCGGCGGTCCGAGCACTTGCTTCGGCGCCATCGGGTCTGCGGGGGCGGTTTGTCGCTGGCTTTATGAACGACGACATCCGGCTCGTGCGCCAGGAGGCGGCGCGAGCGACCATGGATTTACCATTGCAAGGTCTGGATCAGGAACAATTGCAGATTGTTACCGATGCCCGCAGCGACTATCAGCGCACCCTGCAAGGCCGCCTCGATTTTCCGGAAACCCATCTCCAGCTCGGCGGGCTCGCGCTCATTCGGCGCAATCTGCCTGCGGCAAAAGCGGCGTTTGAAACAGCGCTACGGCTGGACCCTCAGCTGATCAATGCGTGGATGACGCTTGGGCGCATTGCCTTTGCACAGGATGGCCCAAAATCCGCAGCAACAGTCTTGCAATCGGCGATCGAGAAAAATCCCGACACGGCCATATTGAAGCAATCTCTCGGCAATGCGTTTCTCGAACAAAGCCTATTCGACCGTGGCCTTGAAGCATTGAAACAAGCACAGGCGCTCGAACCCCGGGAAGCGTCCATTCCACTTGACATTGCACGTCTTCATTTGGCAGCCAACCAGCCGGAATTGGCCGTGGTGGAGTTGGAGCAGACGCGCGCACTCGGATTGCTTCTTCCGGAAATTCTGGAAGTGCTGGCAATTGCCTACACACAGATTGGCGAGTTGGCTCAGGCCGCGGAAATTGCGAAGGCTCTTCAAGCCAAGTATCCGGCATATAGAGCAGGACAAGAGGTTCGGGCGATTTTGGATGCAATCCGGTAACGGATCCGATTCCAGCATGTGAGAAAAAGCTGCCATGATGGTATGTCATTCGGCAATTGACGTCACCGACGCGTTGCGCCACGTAGATTGTGCTCGCACAATTCGCCACCATTGACTGCGTGCTCCTTGAATGATGAAACGGGTGGTTCCTGAGCCTGTATCGGAAGCTTATTCGTGATGATGATAAGAGTTGTCATTTTTGCCTGGTTTGCTGCCTGCCTATCGTGGCCAGGGGTTAGCAACGCGCAAACCGTCGATGAATTTGCCGAGATTTTTGTGCATCCGCGTGACCGCCACTATCTGCCCGGAAATGCTCCCAGCCTTCCAACAGTGACAACTGAGGATTTCCTCGACGGCGATCGTGGCGAAGTGACACGTTGGCAATATCAAACCGAAAAACGGGTGATCAACCGCGAGCTCTGGACGGACGAAAACGGCGAAACGAGAGGCCGATTGCGGTTGGGCCGACGGTTTTGAGGCGCATACAGTTTTTGACGAAATCTCATCCCTGTAGAACATGACACAATAATGTCGTTTTGATCGACGAACCAATGTGTTCTGAGAAAATTCGTCGTCGGGATTGGAACTGGATTGAACAGGTTAGGGGATTGAAATGACACGAGTTTTAGCCATTGCATGTGCCATGGTGGCATCAATTTTAGTTGGCTCGCCGACGGTTGCACAAACGATTGGCTACGGCGAAGCGATCCGTGGTCTGACGGCGGCCTGCGGCGCCGACATTGAAAAGCACTGCAAGGGGGTCAAGCCAGGCGGCGGCGCCATCAGTTCTTGTCTGGCAAAGAACAATATCTCAGCCGGATGCGCCGCGACGTACGTCGCTGCCTTTGCCCTTCTTACCACGCGAGCGGCGGCTCAGGAGGCGGCGCCGCAGATCTGTGAGGCCGACGCGAAGCGGTTGTGCGCCAACTTCCGGGAAGGCCGCGCCCGCATTCTTCGCTGTCTGATACGCAATGACAATGTCCGCAAGGTTTCCAACAAATGCAATCAGGCAATCACTGACGCCGGCTGGCGGTAGGATTGGCAATCAATGACCGGCCAGCGCTGACTGGCCTTGGAATTAAAATCATATCGATGTTCGGGAGATCAATTAGATGACGGATCTTTGTAAAAAGCTCCTCGGTTCCGCTTTTGCGCTGTTGATTGGCACGTCAATTTCGCTTGCGCAGGGAAGGATCAGTGAAGGCGATATTCTCAACAGCCTGGGGGGTACCGGTCAGGCCGCGCGCGCCGCCAATCTGAATCTGGATGCGTTGCGCCGGGATGTTGAAAAGCGCATTCAGGTCGAAGGCACGGAAAACGCCGCCAGCCCGCCACCGGTGCTCCAGGCGCTTTCGACGCTGCCCAACCTGACGGTGGAGATCCAGTTCGACTTCGATTCCGACTGGATCCGGCCGGCGTCATGGGAAACCATCGGGGTGATCGCCGATGCGCTGCACCATCCGTTGCTTTTGAGCAATGATTTCGCCGTGGTCGGCCATACCGATGCCAAGGGCAAACGCGACTACAATCTCAAGCTCAGTCAGAGGCGCGCGAACGCGGTGCGCGACATGCTGATCTCAACCTTCCGGATTCCACCGGGCCGACTTGTCGCTCTCGGCCTTGGAGAAGAACAGCTCCGCGATCAGTCAAACCCCGATGCCGGCGTCAATCGCCGGGTGCAACTGTTGAATATCGGGCCGCGGTAAATCCGCGCGCCGCCGCGAATTACAATTCAGTGGCCGCCAAATCTATCGACGGCGACCACCGCGCCCACCACCTGATGGCCTGCGGTAAGTCTGCCTGCTCGGGCTGGATCGCTGCGGCCTTGATCTTTGAACCTGACGCGTTTGCTGCGGTCGGCGCTGTTGGACTTGCCGCTGCTGAATAGAGCGTTTGTTACCCACCTGTCTGTTTCGGTATGAATTGCCGACGTTGGAAGGCGCCTTCCTTCGTTTTGCTTGAGCCTTTGTTTGGGCCGAGCGCTGCCTTTGGACGCCTTGCCGTTGTGTTGCCGGCCGACGGTCTGCCGTTTGCGGTCGCTGGCGATCTTGAGCACGTGGGCCGTCCTGCCGTTGCGCACTTCTTTGCCTGACATCATCACGCCGGGCGGCGCGATCTCCATCGCCGCTGACACGCCTCAAATCTGCCCGATCGGGCGGTTGGACACCGGACCAGTTGCCACCGTCATATTTCTGCCACTGACCGTCCTTGCGCCGGTAGACATTACCGTCGCGGCCGGCATAGATGTCATTACCGGGCCCTCTGATAACTGCGCCTTGCCGTCCCGTCGATGATTGCCAGCGCAATCCAGCCGCGCCACTATCACCTTGGAAACCACGGGCGCGCGCCCATTCTGAGCCACGCTTGACGCCTGCCGAGCCCCAGGAGCCATAGACATTGCTGCCGCCGCGGGCGATTGCTCGTGTATCCGTGCGCGGATTATAGGCAGAGACAAATCCGCGGCTGCCAGCGGGTCCGGAGATGCGACCGGCACGGACATAAGTCCCGGTTCTTGGATTGTACCGGCTGCCAACGCCAATGCCCCGATAGGGCCCGTAAGCGTAGCCATAGCGCCCGAATGCGCCCCGCGCCGGATCATAATAACCGCCAAAGCCATAGCTGATCGGTCTCGGGTAATAGATCGGGTAACGGCCTGGCGGATAGTACCAGTAAGGTGGATGATACCAGCCTGAGCCATAAACGAACGTATTCCAGGCGAGGTAGCCCCACAGATAGCCCATGGTGTATCCAAACCACACGGCTCCCGGCGCTGTTTCATAGACGCGTACATAAGTGACATTGTGCACTGGTGAGGATGCCGGGATCGTGTAGACAACATCGGGAACCGATGTCGCGACTTCAAACGGGCCTTCCGGGCTGTCGCCGACGAACCAGACGCCGTCTTTGACGACATAATATTTATCGCCAACGCGGATGACCGTTTCACTGGCGTTGGCCGCGTAGGTCATCGCCGTGCCGTCAATGAGCTCGAATACCGGTTCACCGGCATAATCGACATCGACGCTGACAGATCCGGTTTCGACACGCGCCATCTGTGGAATATTCGCTAGCAAGCGCGCTTCGTCACTTTCCGATGTGCCGGGAACCGACGATCGCACAGTGTAGTAAAGCGTATCGTCAGGAATCTTGCGAAAGTCGCTCGGCAAGTCAGGGGTAGCAAAACTCCAGGGGCCATCAAGGCTTCCAGCACGGAACCATCGCCCTGACATCAGGAAATACCAATTGCGGTCGCCAACATGAAAAAACAGATCGCTCTCAGTATTGCCGATCCATTGCAATTCCGTGCCGGGAACCGGTACGCGAGCCGGTGGGCCTTCGGTGATGATCAATTCAGCCGGCTTGTCGGAATAGAAAACCGCTGGGACTGCATCGTCTTCAAACGGCTCTCCCGGTACCGCTTCGCGCGCATCCTTCCAATTGTCATCGGCGGGAAGTTGGCTGAGAAGATCGGGCAGCGTTTCAGCAGACTGCCAGGGTCCCTTGAGGTCTTTTGCAGTCAGCCAGGATTTTTCGTCTCGCAACAGCCATTCGCCGGTGTCATCAATTTTAAGGATGTCCCAGTTGGTGTTGATGACGAAGGAAAGGCCGTCGACATTCGTCACAGGTGCCGTGACTGGTTCACCGTCCGTCTGAACCAGAATGGCATCGGATTGACTGATGAAAATCGGCGGCGCCTCGGCTTTGAGCCCCTCCACATCTTGGAGCTGCTGAAAGGAGGCCAGGCTGGCAGTGACACGCGCCAGCGACAGGGTGATCGGGTCGGTCGGAATGGCCTGGCCAATGCGCAAGGCGATATCCGATAGTTCGCCGCGGTCCAAGGTTGAAAAATTGAGATTGGTCACCTTGATATTGGCGGCAACGACCTCGCCGGAATCCTGATCGGCATAGGTATCGGCACCGAGTTCGATGACGCCAAAGGCCGGCTCGGCGTCTTTGTCCTTGCGATATTCCGCCGCGACCAGACCTTTGATCGATTCATAATTTTGCCATTCGGTGATCTGCGGCTGATGGAGCCGAATGATCGCTCCGGCCGCTGTCGTGTAGTCGCGCGGCCAGCCGCGCGGAGAATCGGTCTCCTTAAGGTAACGGCCGCTCATGAAACCGGTGACCTGGTTGATCGTGACCGCACACCAGGAGCCGGAATCGTCGCATTGCTCGACTTCGATAGGCGAACCATCCCGCACGGTGCGTAAGATCGGCTGATTGGTACTCGGCCCTTTTCTGAGATTGACATTGGCCGTGGTAATCGCCGGCCAGGCCACAACGGTGCTGATCAGGAAATGCTGTGCCGCAACCGCAATTGCCAGAGATCTCATCGGTTTCATCATCACTACTCCGCGCCAAATTCTGCCGTTAACTCCACAACCGGTTCGGCGATCTGGCTTTGTGGCCAATCCCCAATCTTCAACTGAGCGGAACTGTCATCCAGCAGCCCAATTTATTCCGGCCACTTTCAACCGCGGTCCAACAGGATATGTTTTTCGTTGTCTTAGGAGGCGGGCCCGAAAGCCCGCCTTGACCTGCGTCAATTGCTGCCGGTCCCGCCGGTTTGCAATTGTCTCAGCACCTGATCGAGCGAGAAGCTTCCCGGTTCCTGGCGTGGAGGGTAGTCCACAAAAGTGCTCAGGAACTGCCCGACAAACGTCTGTGCCGGCACCAGGGCATATGCGCGATCGACCCGCCACCGCGCATATCCGATGGACTCATGATCGGCGCGCTCAAACGGATCAGCGCGGAGATCAAATAACTTTGGCAGGCGCAACGGGATAAACGGTTCCTGCCAAACTTCGAATCCCTCTGCCCTTTGCTCTGCGAAAACGACCTTCCATTTATTATAGCGCAGATTCAACAGATCGCCTGTATCGGAGAAGTAGAAGAATTCCCGCCTCGGACCTTGATCCACCTCGCCCTTCCAGCGCGGCAGGAAATTATAGCCGTCGAGGTGGACCTTGGTGTTGTCATTGCCGAAGACCGGGCCTTCCTTCATCCGCTCCTTCAGGTCCGTGTCGCCGAGCGCGGCGGCAATCGTCGGGAACCAGTCGAGGTGCGAGATGATGTCATTGGAGACAGATCCGGGTTCGATCACGCCAGGCCATTTGACGGCAAGTGGGACGCGGAAGCCGCCTTCCCAATTGTCGTTCTTCTCGCCGCGGAACGGGATCGTACCGCCATCGGGCCAGGAAAACACTTCGGCACCGTTATCGGTCGAATACATGACGACCGTGGAGTCCTCGATGCCGAGTTCGTCGACCTTATCGAGCAGTTGTCCGACATGGCCGTCATGTTCCACCATGCCATCGGCGTATACGCCATACCCGGTCGCACCTGCGCTTTCAGGCTTAAGCCGCGTCCAGATGTGCATCCGCGTCGCGTTCCACCACAAGAAGAAGGGTTTGTTCTGCGCGACCTGACGTTCCATGAAATCGATCGCGCCGGCCAGCGTTTCCTCGTCGACCGTCTCCATCCGCTTCTTGGTCAGCGGACCGGTATCTTCAATTGAGCCATCGGCATTGGCTTTAATGACGCCCCGGGGGCCGAATTTCTCCTTGAACGCCGAGTCCTTCGGATAGTCTTCGTTCTCCGGCTCCTCCTCGGCGTTCAGGTGGTAAAGATTGCCAAAAAACTCGTCGAAGCCGTGATTGGTCGGCAGGTGTTCGTCAAGATCGCCGAAGTGGTTCTTGCCGTACTGGGCCGTCGCATAACCCTTGGACTTCAGATATTCGGCGATCGTCGGGTCTTCCTTCTGCATGCCCTCCTTGGCGCCGGGCAAGCCGACTTTCAGGAGCCCGGTGCGGAAGCCGCTCTGGCCGCTCTGGCCAGTAACGAAGGACGCGCGCCCCGCGGTGCACGATTGCTCGCCATAGGCATCTGTGAACAGCATTCCGTCCCTGGCAATGCTGTCGATGTTGGGCGTCTTGTAGCCCATCATGCCCTGATTATAGGCGCTGATATTCCAGTAACCGACGTCGTCGCCCCAAATCATCAGGAAATTGGGCGTTGATTCCTGCGCGGTTGCTGCAGATGCCGCCACGAGCATCCCGGCAACCGCTGATACGGTGGGTAGATATATATTGGCTCGAAATCTCATCCTGAATTTTCCTTCTGTTTTTGAAGCAGGTTCAATATCAAACGCTGACAAGCGCAATCGGTACAGCGCCAATATGACAAATTGTTGAGCACGACCGCTCGACGGGTAGTCGGACCGTCAAGCGACACAATGGCCACATTGGTCAACTTCTCGGCGTGTACCAGATCGGCGAGGTATAGGCCCTTTCCTGACCGGTTTTCTCCGCGCCTTCCGGGATCTCGACGCCGAAGCGGAAGGCATCATACACAACCCAACGGGGTGTCGGGATTTCAAGTACGCGGGCATAGTAGAAAGCCGCCTGGTCCGCATTGAAATCGGGATCGGCCCACACGGTGCCGAGTTCAGACGCGCCGATTGTGTTCAGCCAGTTGGCGTTCTCAATGTCGACCGTGTTGCCAACCGCGGGGAGCTTGCCATCCGATCCGGGTTCGCGGTCGCCCGACCACGCAACATCGTAGACCTTTTCATGAAGGCTGCCGTCGCCATCCCTCCAGCCTTTAACGATCTGAATGCGATCCAAATTGGCGCCGATCGGGTCACGCAAAGCGTAGATCATGAAAGATGGCGCGCCACCATCTCCCGGACGAAGATCTCCACCCATCGGAACACCCTTTTCGTAGCCGCGGAAGGCCGGCTGCCGACTATTCAGATCATCATCGGTATAGTCCCAACCTCCAAAGAACCGCACTATCATCCGCGGGCCCGTTGTGGCGTAGGTTTCCCGGCGCACCATGGCATCCCAAAGTGACGCGCGCGTGTTCTCCATCGCCCAAACGGCGGTGTAGCCGGAGGCAACCAGTTGATAACCCTCAAAGGTGCCATTCTCTGTTTTGGTGAACGGATGCTCCATCCGCTTAGGTGACGGTTCAGCATTTGTGGCCTTACCGAAGTAGTTGTCTTCATCGGCCGTGGAGAGTGACGTATGACTGTCGGTGGCGCCGGAGAAGCCGAACTTATACGGATTGGTGCCAAACTCAGCTTTGAGTGCAAAGCCGTTCTTTAGCGCCTCGCGAGCATAGTCGCCTTTCAGCATCTCAGGCGTCTTGCCTTCGGAGAGATCCAGGTTGCCGGCATCCCAGGTCTCGTAGTCAGCGAACTCGTCTTCGGGGCTCAGCCCTGGATGCGCCTCGCCGTCGCCTTTGATCTGGGTGATCTCGTAGAGCGGCTCCCATCGTGCACGGCGCTCGACATAGCGGACATCGACCATGCTGCCGTCGAATCGTTCGGCAGTCGGGAACATCCGCCCGTTCGACAGATTGCCGTTATGCGCCAACGCAAACGCCTTCCCCCCCCGTTTTTTCTTCATAGGCTTCCAGCCAGTCATAAAGATGATGCGGGTCCGGGCTCCCGAACGGCGGGATCGTCACGGCTGGTTCTACAAGTGACGCCTTGTCACCGTTGTCGCGCAACACGACGTTGCGGTGCATATTGTTACCGAGGGGGACCGATGTCCATTCGTATCCTATGAAGGCCGTAAAGCGGCCTGGTTCGTTGTACCGCTCGGCGGCGTCGATGATAGTCTGCCAGACACTCTGATAGGACGCCGCCCCAGGAACATAGTTCTTGATTAGTTCCGGGTCCAAGTTCCCCTGCGAGAAAGTCGTGATCAGATCGAGTGCAGCAGCAGCCGATTCATCACCACCCGCACTCAATGCCCTGTTCCAGCGCGCGCCCTGTTCTGTCGCCATGATGGCTGGGACGCCGGCGAAGATATCCGAGATCATTCCCATTGCGTCGGAATGTTCGGTCAGCACCAACCAGTCGAGCGGGCGGGCAAGCCGCGCCGGCTGCCCGGAGGATGCCATGACCTGTTCGCCGCGCGCAAAGCGATAGGCCTCATCCGGGCTGGTCGTGTTGCCGAATAGACCGGCATCCGGCGAAAGCCCGGTGTGAAGATGGGTATCACCCCAAAGTACCCGACTCGGGAAGCCGCGATTGGCATGCGGCGAGTAGGCTTTGCCGGGATAAAGCCCGGATAGCGACTCTTCGGACGGGATGAATTGTGCGAGTGCAGGCGAAGCGGCGAAGATGGTAGTTGCGGCAAAGATTGCACGGAGTTGCATCGACTTGCTCCTATGTCGAATTGAGATGGGTGGCGTCCCCAAGCGGGCCGCTGCGTTTCCTTTATTCAGGCGTGTACCAGATCGGCGAGGTATAGGCCCGTTCCTGCGTGGTCATCGGCGCTTCGGCCGGAGCCTCGATGCCGAAATGTTTG
>CALZIL010000162.1 GCA_945787495.1 uncultured Afifella sp.
ATTGGCGCACCCGACAGGATTCGAACCTGTGACCTCTGCCTTCGGAGGGCAGCGCTCTATCCAGCTGAGCTACGGGTGCCGTCTGAAAGTGCCGGCATGATCTAGACGAATTGCGGTGACGCGGCAAGCGCGGCGTGGCCCGTTGGCTCGCGGGTCGCTAAGATTGCGCCATGACCTTTGCCTTGACGCCGTTTCCCGTCGATCCCGGCGAAATCCGCTTCACCTTCGTGCGCGCCTCCGGCCCCGGCGGGCAGAACGTCAACAAGGTGTCGAGCGCGGTGCAATTGCGCTTCGATGTTCGCGCCTCGCCCTCATTGCGGGAACCGGTCAAGATGCGGCTGCAACGACTGGCCGGCACGCGGCTGACTAAGGATGGCGTCATCGTCATCCAGGCCGACCGGTTCCGCACCCAGGAGCGCAACCGTCAGGACGCGCTCGACCGGCTGGCGGCGCTGATCCAAGATGCCTCGGTTGTGCCGAAAAAACGCCGGCCGACGAAGCCGAGCCGCGCCGAGAAGGAACGGCGGCTCACCGCCAAAAAACAGCGGGGCGCGAAAAAGACCCTGCGCGGCAGGCCGCCGGCAACAGATTAGGGCGGCCGCCGATTATGGCACGATAGCCGGCTTAGATACTGGCGATCGCCTCGCCGATCGCGCTGGTGGCGCGGCGCACCGCATTGAGGATCGGTTCGGCCGGATTGCGCGCCGGCAGGACGACGACGCGGGTGCCGACCGGCACGCGCCCGTAAAGGTCGATGACATCGGCATGCAGCAGCCGGATGCAGCCGGAGGAAACGGCGCTGCCGATCGAGCCGGGCTCGCCGGTGCCGTGGATGCGGTAGAGCGTGTCGCGGTTGCCCTGATAGAGGTAGAGCGCGCGGGCGCCGAGCGGATTGGTCGGCCCGCCGGGCATGCCGTCGGCCCATTCGGCGGCCAACGGATCGCGCTCCTGCATCTCCTTGGGCGGGTACCAGTCCGGCCATTCCGCCTTGCGCTTGATGACGGCGTCACCGTTCCAGGAAAAGCCCTGACGACCGACGCCGATGCCATAACGCTGCGCCCTGTTGCCGCCCTGGACGAGATAGAGATATTTGGCCGACGGGTCGACGACGATGGTGCCCGGCGCCTCGCCGGTCGGGTCGCGAACGAGCTGGCGGTGGTATTGTTTCGGGATACGGTTCACGGCGACCGGCGCGACCGGGAATCTTTCGCTCTTGGGCACGCGCAGATAGGCGGTGCTATAGGCGCTCGAGGTGGTCCCCGTGCTCATCGTGGTGCAGGCCGACAGGGCCAGAGCGGATATACCGCCGGCAAGAAAAACGCGGCGTGAAACGGGCATGAAGGTGGCCTTCCTGACGATATGACCCTGAATTATCAACGATTATCTAGCCAGAGGGTGGTGTCAAGGCGAGGAAACTTCGCGTGATCGCCATAAAATCGGAACAGTGTGACCGAACGGTGACAGGCGGCGGACTTGCCAAGGATGGCCGCCGGGGCGATGAAACCGCATGAAGAGCGGTCCCGATACCAGTATAGGTCAAACCGCCGGACCAGGCAGCGTCCGCAATGCCGTTGAGCGTGAAGCGCCGTCGGTCGACAAGCCGGCACATCCGACCCGGCGCCGCATTCCGGCCGTCGACATGGCGCGCGGCACGGCGCTGGCGGCAATGGCGGTCTATCATTTTTCCTGGGATCTCAGCTTTTACGGCCTTGCCGATATCCCGGTGACAAGCGCGGCCGGCTGGATCGCCTTTGCCCGGATGATCGCCGGTTCCTTCCTGGCGCTGGTCGGCGTCAGCCTGGTGCTGGCGGCGCGCGGCGGCATCAACTGGCGCGGCTATCTGAAACGGCTCGCGCAAATTGTCGCGGCGGCGGCGGCGATCACCGTGGCGACGTGGTTCGCCTTTCCCGCCACCTTAATCTTTTTCGGCATATTGCACGCCATCGCGCTGTTTTCGCTGCTGGCGCTGGCCTTTGTCCGCCTGCCTGCGGTGCTGACGCTGGCCTGCGCGGCGCTGGCCTTCGCTGCGCCGTCGCTCCTTTCCGGGCCAATCTTCGACCAATCCTGGCTGCTGTGGACCGGTCTCGGCACATTCTTCCCGCCAAGCAACGATTACGTGCCGCTGTTTCCCTGGTTCGGCGCGACGCTCGCCGGCATGGCGCTGGGAAAAATCGCGCAAAACGCCGGCTTCTGGGACCGTCTCGCCGGCTGGCGGCCGCAAACCGCACCGGCCCGGCTCGCCTCATTCGCCGGCCGCCACAGTCTTCTCGTCTATCTGGCGCACCAGCCGCTTCTGCTGGCGCTGCTCGGCGGCCTGGCGTGGGCGGTGCGGTAGGGACTGGCCTCGCGCTGGCCACGCCCAACACACGGCATGCTGCTGGCCGACCATGTCCTAAGCACCGAATCTGCTTTTATTTTGCCAGCCACATCACAACATAGCGGGCATGACCTCAGATCGACGCTCTCCCACTGAAGCCAGTTTTGAAACCCAGGACGGGGTTTCACTGTTTTATCGCTACTGGCCCGCCGTCGGCGATCACCGACGTGGCGCCATTGTGATGCTGCATCGTGGCCATGAACATTCCGGCCGCATGATGCATCTGGTCGATGAACTCGATCTGCCCGAATTTGCGGTGTTTGCCTGGGACGCGCGCGGACACGGGCGCTCACCGGGCCGCCGCGGTCACAGCCCGAGTTTTGGAACATCGGTACGCGATGTCGATGATTTCGTCCGCCATATCGGTAATCACCATGGAATTGCCACAAGTGATCTCGCCATTGTCGCGCAGAGCGTCGGCGCTGTACTTGCGGCCGCCTGGGTGATGGATTACGCGCCGGACATTCGCTGTCTGAGCCTTGCCTCGCCAGCCTTCCGGATCAAGCTCTATGTGCCGCTCGCCAGGCCCGCGCTGAAGGCGTTTCGGGCTGTTGCCGGAAATTTCGACATCAAAAGCTACGTCAAGCCGCGGATGCTGACCCGCGACCGCGAGCGCCAGAAATCCTACGCCGCCGATCCCCTGATCACATCCGTAATATCGGTCGACATGCTTGTTGGCATGGAAGATGCGGCAGATCGGCTGGTTTGCAATTCCCAGGCGATCATCGCGCCAACACAGCTGCTGATTTCCGGCAGCGATGGCGGTGTCTACCGTACACCGCAGGACCGGTTTTTCTGTGGGCTGGGAAGCCCGATCAAGGATCACGTCGTCTATGACGGTTTTCGTCACGATCTGCTCGGCGAAAAAGATCGTCACCGGCCGATCGGCGATCTACGGCGGTTTTTACTGACGCAATTCGACGCTCGAATCGAGACTCCATCCCTGCTGTCTGCGCATAGGCATGGCGCCAGCCAACGCCAGGCGGCTTTTCTGGCCGACTCGCTCGCCACCCGATCGCCGCAGTTCGCCTATTGGACGCTCCAGCGCGCCGCTCTTAAGGCGGCCGGGCATTTGTCGCATGGCATTAAGGTCGGGTTTCGCGATGGCTTCGACTCCGGATCAATGCTGGATTATGTCTATCGCAACGAGGCTTCCGGCGAATTCGGTATCGGAAAATGGATCGACCGCGCCTATCTCAACACTACAGGCTGGTGCGGAATCCGGATGCGGAAGCAGAATATCGAGGCGGCGTTGGCCGAAGCCAGCGCACTGTTGCAAGATAGCGGGCGTGATGTTCGCATTTTGGATATCGCCGCCGGCCTTGGCCGATATGTCCTCGATGGGATCGGACACGCCGGGATCAGGCCGAAATCAATCCTGCTAAGGGACTTTTCGGCGGATAACGTTGCGGCTGGCCAAGCGCTGATAGGCTCGCAAGGCCTTTCCGATATCACGGATTTTGAGCAGGGTGATGCGTTTGACCGGCAGAGCCTTGCCAGCATTTCACCAAATCCCACACTGGTGCTGGTATCAGGACTTTACGAACTTTTTTCAGACAACGACCAGGTGATTGCATCCCTTGACGGGCTGGCCGATTGCGTCAAACCGGGAGGCTTCCTGATCTACACCAACCAGCCTTGGCATCCGCAGCTTGAGTATATTGCACGCGTTCTGACAAGCCATCGCGGTGGCAAGCCCTGGGTGATGCGGCTTCGCAGCCAGGCGGAGATGGACCAGCTTGTCGCGGCGGTCGGCTTTGAAAAGATCAACCAGCGTATCGACGAATGGGGCATCTTCTCAGTTTCCGTTGCGCGTCGCCGCTAGGCAGCGTTCCGTCGCCAGCGGTCGTGTCCATGCCTCACACATCCAGATTGGCGACGGAGAGCGCGTTGGTCTGGATGAAGTCGCGGCGCGGCTCGACCTCGTCGCCCATCAGCTTGGCGAACAGATCGTCGGCCTCGTCGCCCTCGCGGATGCGCACCTGCAGGAGCGAGCGGGCATTGGCGTCGAGCGTCGTGTCCCAGAGCTGGTCGGCATTCATTTCGCCGAGGCCCTTGTAGCGCTGCACCGCAACGCCCTTGCGGCCGGCGTCAAACACCGCCTCGAGCAGGCCGCGCGGGCCGAAGACCGGCGTCTCGGCACCCTTGCGGCTGAGTTTCGCCGGCTTGCCATAGACCTCCTGCAAATGCTCGGCGTGACTATCAAGCCGGCGCGCGTCGGCGGAGCCGATCAGCGCCATGTCGATCAGCGCGACCTCGGCGACACCGCGCACGGTGCGGGTGAACTGTAAACCGCCATCGTCCGACACCGCGCCCTGCCAGCCGCGCTCGGTCTCTTCGGAAATGATATCGAGGCGGCGGGCAATATAGTCGGCTGCTGCGGCGGCCTTTTCCCGGTCGCTCAACAGATCGGCATCGAGCGCGCCGGCGATCGCCGCCTGCGCCACGACATCCCGGCTGTAGCGCGAATGCAGGCCGTTGAGCACGGCGCGCACGGCAACCGCCTCGTCGACAATGGCGCGCAGGTCCGGCCCGGCGCGCTCCTCGCCGCCGGCCAGCTGCAGCACCGCCTCGTCGAGACCACCCTCGATCAGGTAGTTCTCCATGGCCCGCTCGTCTTTCAGATATTGCTCCGACTTGCCGCGGACGACCTTGTAGAGCGGCGGCTGGGCAATGAAGATATGGCCACGCTCGATCAGTTCCCCCATCTGGCGGAAGAAGAAGGTCAGCAGCAGGGTGCGGATATGGGCGCCGTCGACGTCGGCGTCTGTCATGATGATGATGGTGTGATAGCGCAGCTTGTCGGGATCGAACTCCTCCTTGCCGATGCCGGTGCCGAGCGCGGTGATCAGCGTGCCGATCTGCTCCGATGACAGCATCTTGTCGAAGCGGGCCCGTTCGACATTGAGGATCTTGCCGCGCAGGGGCAGGATCGCCTGGTTGGAGCGGTCGCGGCCCTGCTTGGCCGAGCCGCCGGCCGAATCGCCCTCCACGATGAACAGTTCGGACTTGGCCGGGTCGCGCTCCTGGCAGTCGGCGAGCTTGCCGGGCAGCGAGGTGATGTCGAGCGCGCCCTTGCGGCGGGTCAGGTCGCGCGCCTTGCGGGCCGCCTCGCGGGCGGCGGCGGCCTCGACCACCTTGGAGACGATGATCCTCGCTTCCGCCGGATGTTCCTCAAACCAGCGGTTCAGCGCCTCGTTGATGGCCGATTCGACCACCGGGCGGACTTCCGAAGAGACCAGCTTGTCCTTGGTCTGGGAGGAAAATTTCGGGTCCGGCACCTTGACGGAAAGGACGCAGGTCAGGCCCTCGCGGCTATCGTCGCCGGTCAGCGAGACCTTTTCCTTTTTGGCGATGCCGGAGGATTCGGCATAGCCATTGACCTGCCGGGTCAGTGCCCCGCGGAAGCCGGCCAGATGCGTGCCGCCGTCGCGCTGCGGGATGTTGTTGGTGAAGCACAGCACATTTTCATGATAGCTGTCGTTCCACCACAGAGCGGCTTCCACGGTGACGCCATCGCGCTCGGTGCTCATGACCAGCGGATCGTCGATCAGCGGCTTCTTGGCGCGGTCGAGGAAGCGGACGAAAGCCTCGAGCCCGCCCTCATACATCATTTCTTCGCTCTTGGGCTCAACGCCGCGGTTGTCGGTCAAAACGATGCGGACGCCGGAATTGAGGAAGGCCAGTTCGCGCAGCCGGTGCTCCAGGGTGGCGTAATCGAAATCCAGCATGGTGAAGGTGTTGGCGCTCGGCATGAAGGTGATTTCGGTGCCGGTGCGGCCATCGGAATCGCCGGTCACGGCGAGCGGCGCGTCGGCGACGCCGTCGGAAAAGCTCATTTCGTGGACCTTGCCGTCGCGGGCGATCCTCATCTTCAACCAGGCCGACAAGGCGTTGACGACGGAGACGCCGACGCCATGCAGGCCGCCGGAGACCTTGTAGGAATTCTGGTCGAACTTCCCGCCGGCATGAAGCTGGGTCATGATGACCTCGGCGGCCGAAACGCCCTCTTCGGCGTGCAGGTCGGTGGGAATGCCGCGGCCATTGTCGGTGACGGTGACCGAGCCGTCCGGATTGAGCGTCGCGGTGACCAGATCGGCGTGGCCGGCGAGCGCCTCGTCAATGGCGTTGTCGATGACCTCATAGACCATGTGATGCAATCCCGAGCCGTCATCGGTGTCGCCGATATACATGCCCGGCCGCTTGCGCACGGCATCGAGGCCCTTCAGGACCTTGATGGATTCAGCACCGTATTCGGGGCTCTTTTTGGCGCCGGTTTCAGCTTTGTCTTTGGTTTTTTTGGCGGTCTTTTTGGCCATTGATAATCCTGGGGTGTCCGGGCGGCGAATCACGCACTTCGCCAGTGTTTTCTTATAGATGGTGGCTCCATGCCTGCCAATGAAGGGCTG
>CALZIL010000163.1 GCA_945787495.1 uncultured Afifella sp.
GAGCTGAAGCTTCCGCTGTTCCCTCAACTCCGGAAATACTGAGACCCATCGGCGCACGGAGAGAAATAGCGCATTCCGGTAATCCAAGATCCGCTGTCTACGAGCAAAAATGCCCCATTCGAGACTCTTGGAGGAACCTGGGTATGCGTCTGCTGTACCCCCGAAAACCACCGTAGGCTCAAAGGGGATTTTTGACCCACAACGGACTCTTGCGACCGGAACTGTCGCCTCAAATAAGACCGGCAATTTGTCAGAAAAAGCCTGTTGAACCACTTCTGGACTTGCAACGTCTCAATAAGTGAGGGGCGGTGAACGTCACTCGATTGCTTAACTGGGAAAAAAGGACTCATGATGCCAACACAATCCCAAAAGCCGAACCCGCATGCCGATGGAGAGCCAAGCCTCCAAGAACTGCTGGATGATTCCATAGTCCGGTTGCTGATGCAGCGGGATGGCGTGCAGCCCAATGACGTGATCGATTTGTTTGCTTTCGTGCGCAAGCAACTCATAGCCGAGCGATGGCGCCGAGTCGCCTGAACGAAGTCGGCGCTGTAATGTTCGGTACCTTTTGGCGGTCCGTTATCAGGCGCCTGACTGACATTGGAAATGGGTGCCGTTAGCTCCGAGTCTGACCCGGTTCGGAAGTCGATGGGACGCTCCCTTACACATGATAGAGACTGGTCTCAGCCTTAAAACGCTTCCGGACATTCCTGAAGTGACTGAACTTAAAGCCGAAAAATAAAGATCCAAAAAAAATCGGCTTCCCCCGACCATCATTTGAACCTTTGGCTCTCTTGATGCGTCAAAGGCTCGGGGGGTGCGATTTGGAGACACCTCTCGACTTTGAATGAGGGGGCGAACTCTTGAAAAAAATTATCCTGGCGCAGACCGTCTTGTCTGCGTTCGTTTTGATCAACCCGGCACGCTGGCAGACAGGGGAAGACAGCCAACGCATTGATAATAAAGTTCAAACGATTAGTGAGACCTGGAAGGCGTTCTGGGTCACACTGGCCAGCGTCGCCCTTGGGGCGCTGTTCTTGTTTCTGGCACTGCCGGATCGCGCATTCTTGCATGCGACGCGTTGCGGCTTTGATCAGCCAAGCGTTGCAATTTCGAAACGACATTATGGCGAGCAAGTCCGGCTATTCTGTTTCTCGCGTCCTATCGGTGATGAGCAGAACCGACAACCATACCTTTTCGACAAGTCCTCCCGACACAGAGCGGGAGGTCGACCATGAAGCGGATCCGAAGGACGAGCACCCAGTCGAAAACATATGAGTTGAACAAAATCCGCCGAGCTTACCTCGAGGCAAGTCCAACCAAAAAGCGAGAATTGAAGCAGTTGGCACTCCTACTCGCCATGAGTATCAAACGGAACAAATCCAAAGAGAGAAAATCCTGATCGCTGGGCTGGGATCAGCGTGCCTGATGTGCACAGATAGCAACGGAGATCCGTGGCGATTCTCGCTTAGCGCGGCAAACCGTATTATAGTTTTTGGATTCGGAGTTCTGTTTCATGTCTAAATCGGGCAGGGTCTGCCGCAACCACTATCCGGTTTAGAAGGAAATTCTGCTACGGCACAAAAGGTGTCGGCAACGGCTGGGGTAACCGCTCGTCTCACCATGACGTGTTCACATGCGATCTTAAGTATCTTTCCGAACAGATACCCTATTCGACGCAAGGTTCAGGCTTCCATTAGCCGCGACAAAATACCGGAGGCAATTCTATGAGAAAACCAGCGGTCGCCTTGGCGTTTGCGTTAGCCATATCAGGCTGTGCGATAACGGTTCCTATCGCCGAAATCGCTGAAAATGATGACATCATACAGGAAACCAGCATCGCCCAGTTGCCAAGGGAGCGGTTTCAAATGGCCCAGCTGCCACCGGGCCAGCCGAATCCCCGTCCAGTCATCGTTGGACGTTATGATCCCAAACGCGTCCTCGTAGAACTGTCGCTGGACGCCGATGCTACGCTGCCAGCCAAAATTGCAGCGGACTATAATTTAACAATCGAAGAACGGCGGTTGATGTCGCTTTTAAAGGCGCAATTCGTCCGATACCAGCTGCCGGTCGGGCTATCGGTGCATGAGGCTATTCGGGTGTTCGACGTTGATCCGCGCATCGAAAACAGCCAGCCGAATTTCCTGTTTTCGCTAGCTGACGAAACGGCCGCCAATTCGATTCAGTATGCGCCAGCGAAAATCCGAGTGGATGAGGCGCACCAGATCGCCAAGGGTCGCGATGTGCTTGTTGCCATCATCGATACCGGCATCGATACCGAGCATCCGGAACTGAAGGCGGCGGTGGTGGATCATTTCGAGGCGATCGACTTCGAACCGGCGAGCGAAAAGCGCCATGGCACGGCGATGGCGGCCGTGATTGCCGCCAATTCGCACATGTTGGGCATTGCGCCTTCCGTCAGGCTTCTTTCAGCCCGCGCCTTTGGTGTGCCGAAGGGTGGCAGCGAAGTGTCGGCGACGAGCTTTGCCATTTTGAAATCGATGCAATGGTCGTTTGATCGTGGCGCGCGGATCTTCAATCTGAGCTTTGCCGGGCCTCGCGATCCGGCGCTTATGAAAGGACTCGACGCGCTGGCCGCCCGTGACGTCATCATGGTTGCGGCAGCCGGCAATGCCGGTCCCGATGCGCCGCCGGCCTATCCCGGCGCCCACCCTGGCGTGATTGCGGTGACCGCGATCGACACCGCTGGCGTGCGCTTCAATATGGCCAATAATGGCAATTATGTTGCGCTCGCCGCGCCCGGTGTCGACGTGTTGACGGCGTCGCCTGGCAATCGCTACGAGCTGAT
The DNA here is from genome assembly GCA_945787495.1 of uncultured Afifella sp. Lineage (GTDB taxonomy): Bacteria > Pseudomonadota > Alphaproteobacteria > Rhizobiales > Afifellaceae > CALZIL01. Next base: position 2,810 of record CALZIL010000163.1, read on the forward strand.
GTCCGGCACATCGGTGGCCGCCGCCCATGTTACCGGCGTCGTCGCGCTGATGATGGAAAAGGATCCCGGCCTGAAACCGGAAACGGTGCTCCAGACGCTGTCCGATTCGGCCATCGATCTGGGGCCGGAAGGTCCCGATGCCGACTATGGCGCCGGTCTGGTCAACGCTCTCGGCGCGCTGGAGCAGGCCGGCCGGACCAAGCTCGTCGCGGCAAACTAGCGGGTGCGGCCGGCAATCCGCCGGTCTTATGCCGTGTTTAAAAAATCTGTCTCTTCATGCAATTGTTTTCGTCTCACGGCATGCCATGAGTTGATTCCTTTCGCCACTCGCCATTCGCTGGGGAATCAAGTGCGGACAATTGCCCCTTAGAAGGGGCACCGCTAAAATATTCCTTCCTATCTATCAGCATCAAAGCGCCAATAGTGCGTCGATGTGAGCCATGAAGCCTAACTGGCAACTCAAGGCCGCATCTGCGGACAGCTTGTAGTCGCAACCGCCCAGCTTGCGCCCATGTCTGCTGTTGGCACAAAACGGAAGTACCACCGGCGTCTTGCGACTTCCGCGCTCGAGGGCTTAACGGACATGAAAATCGTGGTTCGAGACTTCCGAGTTTAACCTGAAACGGACCAACAGACACCGGGAAGAAGTTTGCGCTCAGCCTTGCCGCTAGCCGAGCAGATTTCCCGTTTCCCGGTCAATCCCCTCCGGCAAACAGGCGGACGCCTCGCGCAGCCATTTGCGGATGGTGGTCGGCGATAAGGACAAGCCGACCCTATCAAGGTCGCGCACAATATCGGTAACGGTGGATTCGCGATCGCTGCCTGGTTCAAAGCCGTAGCGGCCGACCGCCATTGCTATGGTCATCTTCACGAGTGCATCGATCGCATCTCCGGTCAGATCGTTTTCGACCTCCGGTGTTCTGTCATCGACCGCTTTCATCCGCTCGGCCATGACCCGCAAGCGGCTCTGTTCGCGGGAAAAACAGATTACCGTGTCGGAAGCGGCTTCGCCGGTGCGGTAGGGCCGGATTGCGCGCTCCGGCCGTGCGGCGTGATCGCTCTGAGCATTGCCGCCAGTCCCGTCAACATCATCCTGATTCGCCACGGGAACAACAGATAATGTTTGGCTTCGTCGGCCGGCGATGCATTCTTCAAGTGCCTGCGGAAGGATAACGCCGCGCTCGCACGCCCAGGTCAGGAAATGCGCTGGACTGACCGGATCGAACAGCTGGCCGTTCGCCCGAGCATGCCTCAAATGTCGTCGTATATCGGCAAATCGTTCGGCGAATGGCGAGACTTCAACAAGTGGCTCGATGTTGTCCCAGTTGACCACTTCCGGGCTCTTTCCAAGGATTAGCGCCGTCGCCTCATCAAGGGTCCAGCACGGCCGTTTGGCCCAACTCGCAAAATCGGCAGAGGCTTTCGGATCGTTGAAAAACCGATGCCGGTCCAGTTGCCTCTCGCGTTCCTGTTGTAGCGCTGTGTCCTGCTGGCGTTCGTCTTCCACCATCGCCATAAGCGATCCATCGGACAGCGCCCGCAGGGCGCGCTCGTAGATATTCACTTTCTCAATGTAGGCTTCGGCGTCGTCACGAGTCTCACCTTCGCCAACCTCAGTCCGCGCTTGGTTGACCAGCTTTGCCGGATACATCCTCAAGACAAGATATTCGACGGCATCAAATGGCGACATTTCTTTTCCTTCCGCCAAAATAGACCTGACCCAGCAGCATAAATCACATCATTTTCATCGATTTTAGTTAAACATGAAACGTTCAAAAAATTCAATTATTCCCGTGCGTTAACCAGAATATTTCGTTCGGCGATATGATGAACAAATTGAATATAGACAGTCGCTTGTTTATCCAGCCTCTCCGCATCCGCTTATTGCAGTAAAGGTAACGGCGGCGTGGCCGGCAAGACTGAAGGTCAGAATAGCCGGTTCTGATCCGCTCTACACGTTAAGGTGTAGTTAACTTTTCACGAACTAAATGCTGCGTCTGGTGTGGAGGCGATCGCTCATGGCAGTCCCCCTAAACGCAATACCAAACGAAGATCCTTGCCCGATCACTGAACAGCTTTTCGGCCAACTTCGTCGGGCCTCACCTCCTGATGCCGTCGAGATTGCCAAGGCTTTGCCCGATCTGCAGCGCGCGCGGCTCGCGACGTTTTGCTACTACAGACGCCACTTGCATGCCTTGGGGCTAATGATTGCATCAACCTGTGACCACAACGCTCTGGTCAATGCCAGTGGCCGCGCGGGTGATACGATTTACCACCAGTCCCGTGATCCAGACAAAACCCTGTCAGAAGAAGAGCAGCAGAGTGGTTCCCGCCCGCCTAAACCGATTACGCTCGGAGGGTCCTGAATTGCGCATTGGCATGGCCCTGCTCGGCAAGCGGTAATAAGAACCGCAGCGCCGTCGCATCGTTGCCGCGAACATAGGTGGCCAATCCATCCTCAAACGGTCCCGCAATTACCGGAACCGCGAGCGCCGGCAAAAGGGCAAGCATCAGAAATCCGCTTCGGAGAATTGCTTTCATCGGTTTCGCCCAGATGCGGTCACCAGCATGACGGCTGCCAGGCGCAGGGTAAAGCTGTTGGCGGCGGGTCGCAGCGCTAGCGCAAGTGAAGGACAACCAAACCCTCTGATACGCTTGGCGGGCCAGCCAAATCTTCCGCATTCTTCTGTATCCAGTCCCGCGCCACCTGCATGCTTTCGTCCGTGCCCGCCTTGTCTTGGCAAACTGTCACTGTCACGCCGCCGTCGTCAGTGCGGATGAGTGTGTAGGATTGGAATCCCGATACGGCACGGATAACGCTTTCGACCTCCGCCTTGCGTCGCTCCAGAAGGTTGAACAATGAGTCTGCACCCTGTCCGGAATAGGTTCTTACGACTGCATACATGATTGCCTCCCGGTGTTGTGAAGTCCTCAAGACTCCCATCGGAACGCGCCATCACGATTGACGCTCTTCCCCTTGAGCCTGACCGCCAGCATGACGGCTGCCAGGCGCAGGGTAAAGGTGTCGTCGCCAAGGACTTCTGCTCTCAGGCCCTACTAGATATTCACGGCGGTGATCGATTGATCCGAAAATGTCTTTGGGCTGAAGTTTCAAGCGACATCGCAGTAGTTTCTTGAGATTATCGTTTAGAGAAAAGGAGCCGCCCGGCTTATTGGGCAGCTCCTTGTTTGCCGAGCAATGAAATCTCTGGTCAGTTCACCGTGATGGAAATCTTCTCGGAGACAACTGGGGGATCATGAGGAACATGGTTGTGGTCGCCCAAGATCAGTTGCAGCGTGTGAGAGCCCGGAGCTAGCTCGACAGTCACCTCTGTCTGACCGCCGCCAAAGTGGCGGTAGTTCTCATCTGATGGGACCGGTTCATTCAATGAGGGCAATTCAGCGTCAATGACTAGATGATGGTGACCGGTTTTTTCCTTTTCTACCCCAGCCGGTGCGACACCCATACCTTCAAGCCCGAAAATCACTGTCACCGGGTTTGAAACGGTCGCGCCATTTTCCGGTGAAATAATGTATACCTCGGCACCCTCTGGCGCCGGTGTTCGCTCTTGCGCAAGCGCTGGAAATGACAGGACTACAAAGGCGAATGCAATAACAGCGAGTTTCATTCTTTCCTCCCTGATGCTTGTGCAATCGTCTGACAAGCTAACTATAGCCAATATGACGCGCCGAGTTCCATCGTCATTGATCCAGCGCAAATGAGAGTTTGGCCCGACCGATATTTTGTAGCGAGTGGAATAAGAAGTTACGCGCGACCTGGGTTGTGTAGGCGGCTCCTTTACCGGTATCGCAACGTGCCACCTTGCGCCGACTACTTAGGCTCAGGACTCATAACCAGAATATGACGGTTGCGGCAATTGCGATTGCGCTCATGAAGGCATGTGCACATCGGTCGTAGCGGGTTGCGATGCGCCGCCAGTCCTTGAGACGTCCGAACATG
>CALZIL010000164.1 GCA_945787495.1 uncultured Afifella sp.
TTTGGCGACGGGTTTGGCGGCAACTTTGGCTATCGGACCCGGCGCGGTCTCTGCAGGCTCGGCCACAGGCTGATCGGCCGGCTGATTAGCCGGCACGACAACTTTCTTCGGCGCCTGGCCGGTATCATCGCTACGCTTTCCAAACATGCTTCAATGCCCCCGTGGCCTAGCTTGCCTTCTTGAGTTTCTGCTTGGACTGCCCCTTCGGCCGCGCTTTCAACTTCTCGATCAATGGCGCAAGATTGAGTCCAACCCTGCGATTGCGACGCAATTCCTTGCGGCCGGTAATGATCTGGGAAATGTCGGTGAAGACGTCGGAGATCGACGACTTCGCCGATGCCTCGGCGATCATCTGACCATTGTTGGCGGCGGTGCCGAACAGCAACGGATCGAACGGAAGTGTTGCGATCGGCTCCAGCTGCAGGGCGGCTGCAAAATCGTCAGACTTGATCTCCGGACGCTTGGGCACGCCGACCTGATTGAGGACAAGCCGCGGCGGCCGGTCGTTCGGCCGTTCCTGCTTGAGATTGTCGATCAGGTTCTTGGCATTACGCAAATTGGCGAGATCGGGCACGGCTGTGATGACGATCTCATCGGCCGCGACAAGCATCTTCTTGGCCCAGCCGGTCCAGACATGCGGGATGTCGAGAACGACTGAAGGCACATTGGCCTGCACGACGTCGAGCAGCTTGTCGAAGGCGGCATCCTCAAAATCGTAGGACTTGTCGAGCGAGGCCGGCGCGGCGAGAAGACTTAAATGTTCCTCGCATTTGGCCAGCAGACGGTCGAGCAGCACCTCATCCAGCCGGTCCGATCCGGACATCGCATCGACAACGCCCTGCATCGGGTCCTGGTTAAAATCGAGGCCGGCCGTTCCGAACGGCAAATCCATGTCGGTCAGCAGGACGTCGGAGCCGAAGACCCGAGCCATCGTCCAGGCGACATTGTGCGCAATCGTCGATGAGCCGACACCGCCCTTTGAGCCGATAAAGGCATAAAGGTGGCCAAGCTTTTCCGACCCTTCCTCGTGATAGATCTCGGAAACCGAGGCGATGATCGTCATCACGTCAAGCGGCGTCACCAGATAGTCGCTGACACCGCGCCTGAGCAATTCACGATAGGTCGTCACATCGTTGGAATGGCCGATGACCAGAACCTTGGTTCCGGCGTCGCAGACTTCCGCCATCACATCGAGCTCGGCCAGCAATTCGTGCGAGGGAAGCCGGCTTTCCACGACAATCAGGTTTGGCGTCGGCGCCGATTTGTAAAATTCCGCGGCAGCCGCGATGCCGCCGGTATGCACCTTTACATGCGCCCGGGTCATGCGGCGGTCGCCGGACGCCATTTCGATCGTTCCGGCCACTTCCGGCGTGTCGCAAAACGCCTGGATCGTGATCCGCGGAATCGGCCTGGCATCGTCTGTGCGGACAGGTTCGGCGATCGCGTCGTCGAGCGTTTCAGTCTGCGTGAGATTGCTCATTTCAGCCTCAAAGATCGTTCAGATTCGGTTGTGTCTGGATACCGGCGCTCGGATCGCGGCCGGTGCGGTAGAGATCGATCACACGCGAGCGCTGCTCGCCATCGGCAGGCGTCATCTCACGCGGCGCAATCAGATCGGACGGGTTCTGGACCATCGCCGCAAGATTCTGCTGGTGGGCGCAACCAAAGTTGAAGAACTGCTTGTCGGTATCCGGTTTGCCGAGATCTTCCGGCCAGATGCCGCAATCGGGCGCCACCGCCTTGACCTTGAGGAACGACAGCCGCACCGGCGCGACCCAGGCCTTGTTGTCGACCTGATAGGGCGTGACGCGGATATGGCTGGAGGCGACGCCGGAGCGCTGCACTACATTTTTTGCCGCCCGTGCCGCAGTCAGCGCGGCGACCTCATTGGCCGATCCGGCGGGAACCTGGATATTCATGAAGCCGGTGCCGGAGGCGCGGTAGGCGTTGACGAACCGATTGATCGACCGATTGATATCCGGCGTCAGTTCGCTCGCCTTCATGGCAACCGGAATGTCCATGACTTCCGGCTGTTCGGCGATCAGGATCGGATGGCGCTTGCGGTAATCCTGATCGGTCAGCGTCGTATGCGTCGCGGTGACCGATTGACACCCGGCAAGCATGGCGCCAGCCAGAAGAACGGCAGCAAGCGATCTGCTTTTACGCATCAAAGCTGCGGCTTTGTAGGACTTGTCGAACATCGTTGCGTTCCTCAACTGGGGCCTGCTCATTCGAAAGCAAAGCCGATTTGGCCGTGATACTGGCTTGCCGGAGCACGGCTGTCGGCGCCACCATAGGTCTGGGTCAGACGGCCCATGAAAATTCCCTGCGCGTCATTGGAGACGGCCAGGTTGGCGATCGGTGTGGCCAGTTTCGATGGCGCAACCGGACGAACGAGATAAGGCGTCACGATAATGACCAGCTCCGTCTCGAAACGCTGGAAGTCACGACTTGAAAAGAGCGGGCCAAGGATCGGCAGACGCTGCAGGCCCGGCAGGCCACTGATCGAGCGGCGTGTCGTTTCCTGAACCAGACCGCCGATCATGAACGAACCGCCGGAAGGCAGCTCGACTGTCGTCTCGGCGCGCCGAGTCGTGATTGGCGGGAGTGAATAGCTGTCACCGAAACCGCCATTGAGCCGGGCGCTGCCGTCCATGACGAATTCGGAGACTTCGGTCTTGACCTTCAGGCTGATGCGGCCGCCGGACAGGACGATGGGCAGGAAGTCAAGGGAAACGCCGACATTCAGGAATTCCAACTCAATTGCATCGCCTGTGGCGGATTCCTGCGTGATATCCCCGGTATCGGCGTCGATGACGGTGTCGCCCAGGCTGCCTGCGTCGAGCGTGCGTATGCCCGGATACTTGCCGCCGGCCAGGAAAGAGGCGCGCTCGCCGGATACCGCCGTCAGGTTCGGCTCGGCCAGCATCCGCATCATGTTGGTTTCTTCAAGCGCCTTGAGGGTGGCGCTCAATATGTCGCCGCCATCATTATAGGCGAGGCTGGCCGTGCTGTTGGCGAGTTTGACGAAGTTGGCCGGCGTCACCGACGGATTGAACAGGCTGAAGCCGATCGAGCTGCTGCTTAGCAGAGCCGAGCTGTTGATACCGAGCTGACGGACCACCTCGCGGCGGATTTCAGCGATCGTGACCTTCAGCGTCACCTGATCGGAGCCAGAGACGGTCAGCAGATTGATGACGCTGCCGCGGGTGACGAAGCGCCCGGAAATGGTGCGATCCTTCTCCAGGGCGCTGTTGGCGACATCCTCGGCCTTCTTGGAATCCTGCGATGAGGGCACATTGCCGGTCAGAACGATGGAGCCGTTGATGGCCTCGACCTGAACGGTACCCAGCGGCACGGCGGCATTGAGAATGCGCTGAAGCCCGGACAAATCGCCTTCAACCAGGATGTCGAGACTGGCAATCTCCTGGCCGGCACTGTCGAACAGAAAGACGCTGGCCTGGCCGATCTGCACGCCGATCAGATAAAGGCGCCGTGAGGTGCGCAAAACCGCATCCGCCACATCCGGATTGGAGACCAGCACGTCGCCAGCATCACGAGGCAGTTCAACCACCATCGACTTGTTGATGCCAAGCCGAATGAGGCGATTATGACTGGAGGCGTCATCGCTAAGTTTGACATAGCGGGGGAAATTCGCCTGCGCCTCGGCGCGATCCACGTTGAGACCAGCGGCGGTCGCAATCGTCATCGTTACAAGTGCGAGGGCGCGGAACAATCCAAGCGCTTTCATTGACATTCTCCTCGGCCCGATCATGCCGCTGCCGATCATTGGGTTTTCACAAGATTGGTGCGTCCGGCCCGGTACACTTTGACGATTCCGGACCGTTTGCGTTTGGATATTTGGATATCGTCGGCGTCTTCAACGCTGCGCAGCGATAGCGATAGCGATCCGGCCTCCTCGGCCGCAGCGATGGTTTCCACCTGGGGCGGATCGAGCTCAAGGGTCGCCGTCTTGCCGACGACAACGCGCTCGCCATCCTGCTCCTCGACCGTCTGGTCGATTGCCAGAACGCGGATATTCTGAAGAAGGGTGTAACTGATGACCTCGCGTTCACCGGTGCCGGCGGCAGGAGGATGGTCGTCGGTGAAGATCACGTCGACGCGATCGTTGGGCAGGATGAAGCCACCCGCCGATGTCTGCGCGGAGACGCGAACGGCGACCGCGCGCATGCCGGTCGGCAGGATCGCCGACATGAAGCCGCTCTCGGCGCGGGCCAGCTTGCCCTCGCGGATCGGCTCGCCGTCGTAGAACTGGCTGCGAACGACGGTGCCGGTCAAAACATCAATCCCATCGGGCTGGCTGTCCTTGCTGATGAACGCGCCGTTGACGGCATCGCTCGGCCAGGGTTGCCAGCGGATGTTGCTGGTGCTGAGCGATGCGCCGGTCGGAATATTGGCGGCGGCCACAAGAACGTCGGTCATTGGCACGACCGGCGCGGCGGCCATATCGGGTCCCGATGCCGGTTGCAGGTTTAAAGCCAGATAGGCTGCACCGCTGCCGGCAATCAGCGCGACGGCAAGAACGAGCACACGAAATATCTTCATTGTGTAGGCCCCGGATTCGGTTCGCCGGAAGGGCGAGTGGTCGAGGCACAGTCTCATCAGCAATGGTCAAAGGATGGTTAATGAAACCAAATATTTGCCATTTTTCTGCCTGCAAAGGCGCTGTTTTCCGTCAAAAAAAAACCTGCAGCCTAGGATTGCAGCCGAAACATGTCGATTTTTGTTGGCTGAATTGGTCTCCCGCCGGACCCCAAATGCCGTCGGCCGAAGGACCGGTGCCGCAATCCTGTCACATTTTCAAGGGCGCCGGCGGCCAGACGGACCTGCCAGGGCGGCGGATATCAGGCGGCCGCCGCCAGCCACTCCGTTTGCGGGAAGACAATCAGAGCCGAGAGTGCGAATGCAGCGCCAAAGGGAATGCCCGATTCCGACTTTTGCAGGCGGACAATCCATTCGTATTTATACAATGACGCCGGAAGCATCATGGCACGGAATTTAATTATGACGAGTGTCAGCAACCCGCCGGCGATCGTGGCAAGCAGGAAATAGAGCAGTGCGTATTCCCAGCCGAACCACAAAGCGCTCGCTGACGCGAACTTGGCATCGCCACCGCCAATCCAGCCGGCAGCGAAAGAACCGAATGTGACAATGAACACTATCGCGGCAGCCGCCAGGCTCCAGCCGATCTCATAAAGCGTGAAACCGGCGAGCGGCGCGAAGACAAAATAACTAATGGTGACAATCTGAACCAGATAGTTGCGAATCTTCATGGTCAGAAGATCCATGATCCCGGCATAGATCACGGCGGCGGGAAAGATAATCGTTGCCGCAAGACCGGCCATTGAAGCTATCGCCATGGTTCCTTCTCCCCGCCACGCTGCACCGGATCAATCTGCCCGAACGGCATTAAAAAGCCGTTTCAAAAGCAAACGGAGGGCCGAAGCCCTCCGTCGCAGCGCTTGACGCGCTTCTCGTTGTCGAGCTGCCGTTGCCAGCAGCGCCGCTTTCCAAAGCCCAGGGCTTACTGGAGAGCCGCGTCGACTTCACCGAACTTGGTGTTCAGCGAGCTACCGACGCTCTGCAGGACCGCGATGATCACAACAGCGATGAGCGCAGCAATCAAGCCATACTCAATAGCCGTGGCACCAGACTCGTCCTTCATGTAACGGGTAAAAAGATTCTTCATGGTTCTGCTCCTGTATCCACATTGACCGTTTGGCCTGCCCCGTCGGCTTATTGTCCGATCGGAACTGCGGCGATTTCTAACAGCAATGTGTTGCGCCAAAGTTAATCTGATCATATAATTCTTTTATTTCTCCCGAATTCCTTGCCTTGGTAAACTTATCAACAACCGTCATATATATATGTATTGTATTATATCATGATTTATTCAGTAACCTTCCAATGTTATACATGGTATAATTTGGTTATTGATTTGTTTACGTCTAGTTTTCTCTGAATATCGGCTGCGAATTGAGCGGCCAGAACCAAGGAAAGATCAAGAACCGGTAAAGATTCTGCCGGCGAGAGGCCAATCAGATGACCGAATGCGGCCCGATCTGGCCAGGGCGCGAGCATCCTTTACTGGCGGCGGGGGACGCCAAAACTGCCTATTGGGGCGCCAATTGAGGTTGAATCACAAAATTCAAGCGATCGTATCGACGTTTGGAATTCGTTCACCCTTTTTGGGGATAGTCAGCCCCTGAAATCCGATGGAGTTTTCCCATGACCGCGCAGCACCTTGCCCACTTTGCTGATTCCGCCCGCCGCCTGATCAGGTCGATCGGCCTTACCGTCGCCCTGGCGACTGCCCTGGTGCAGCCCGCATTTTCGGAGGAAACCGTGGATCTGGTGATCGATTTTGCCAAGGTCCTGCAATTGAACGAGCCGATCGCAACGCTCATCATCGGTAATCCGGGAATCGCCGATGCGACGATCCAGGACGACCAGACAATCGTTCTGACCGGCAAGGCCGCCGGCATGACGAACCTAATAGCAATGAATGACAACGGCGAGGAAATGGCCAACGTGCTGGTCAGGGTCGCTTCCAATGTGCGCCGGCTGACGACGGTCTTCTATGGCAGCAAGCGGCAGACGCTTTCCTGCGCGCCAACCTGTGAGCAGGTGATCTCGGTCGGCGACGATGAGGAAAAATTCGAGATTGCAAAAACGCAGATCGAAAGCCGCCAGGCATTCTCCGGATCAAATTGAGCGGAGGCATTCTCCGGATCAAATTGAGCGGATTTTCTGCAGACTTCTCGTTTTACTAAAAAGGGAAATGAACGCCAGGTAAGACGGCGTTTTCAGTTTTACTCCCGCCTCCACGGATTATGAAGGGTGTGTCCAGTTGCGCATCTCCCGGGGGACTAGTCGTGGCGATCTGTGCTGGTTCAGGTGCTTTTGAAAGCAGCCATGCCGGTCTGCGGGCCAGGCTGGATTCTTTCCGGCGCGAATCGCCGCGCCACACGGTCGTCATAATCGCAATCACCGCGCCTGTATTCGTATTCCTGGCATTTGTCCTGCGCAGACCGCGCTGACATTTATCGCCGAGCAGATCATGAACGGCGCCGTGACGGCGACTGTCCGGCAGGTCCGGACTGACCCCGTCCGCGCCGCGCAACTCACACCGGCCGAGATCCGCGTCAGTCGGCGTCGTCACCGCCAATGCCGGGCGGCTGCGGCCGGACGCGTGGAACCAGCAAGACCGCTTCGGCTTCGCGAACAGCGACATCCTGGCGGGCCAGAACAAGGGCACCGGCATAGTCTTGGCGCTTTACGGCCCGGTAGCCGCCGCCATAGTCCCTCTCAAGCATGTCATAGGTCCCAGGATCATCATTGGCGAGGCGAATGAAAAAATCGGCAAGCGCCTGCCGGACATCACCCGGCAGCGATCTGGCGACCGCAACGGGGGCGTGAGCGATCGGC
>CALZIL010000165.1 GCA_945787495.1 uncultured Afifella sp.
CAACGGCACCGTGGTCGCCATGGTGTCGTCCATCGTCAGCCAGGACGCGGTCGAGGCCAATGGCGGCGTCGCGGCCGGTCAGCCGAACCCGTTCATGGCCACCAATATGGCCGGGACCGGCCCTTACAAGTTCAATGCCTGGAACCGCAACGAAAACATCTTGTTGGATATCAACGATAGTTATTGGGGAACCAAGGCCAATCTGAATGTCCGCATCGAGATTGGTTCAGAACCCGATGTCAGGGTGCTGGGGCTGCGTGCCGGCGATCTCGACACGATTGAGACGGACCCGTCATTCGTCGCCGATATTGAAGGCGCGGAAGGGGTGACGGTCTATTCCGGCGGTCTGCTGCTTGAGCCGATCCACATTGGCTTCAATCTGAATATCCCGGACGGCGCGCTGCCGACGGAAGACACCATTCCGACGGACTTCTTCCACGACCCGCGGATCCGTCAGGCATTCAACTACGCTTTCGACTATGACGCCTTTCTGAACGGGCCGCTCGCCGGTTTCGGGGACTTCAATCCCCATTACATCCCTATCGGCATATTCGGCCATGATGCGAACGCCCCGATCTATTCAAAGCAGGACAAGGCCAAAGCCGAGGCTTTGTTCCGGGAGACCGGTTATTGGGACAAGGGTTTTTCTGTCTCGGTGATCACCGAGGAGGCCAATCTGTTCGCCGATGCGGCGCTGGTTCTGAAGGACTCGCTTGAGGGCCTGAACCCGAAATTGCGGGTCAACGTGCTGGCGGTGGCCGAGGCGGTGTTTGACGATGCGCACGCGCAAAACCCGATCGAATATGCGATGTGGGTGAAGAATGCCGACCCGTTCGCCGACCCCCACCCCTATTTGCAGTCCTACCAGCATCCCGACGGTGAATGGGGAGAGGTTCACGGCTTTGCCAACGGCTACAAGGACTCGGCTCAGATCGCAAAACTGATCGACGATGCGTCGGTCGAACTGGATCCGGCCAAGCGGGCGGCAATCTATGGCGAGCTGCAAAAGCTGCTTTTCGACGATCCGATGTGGCTGATCGCTGCCCAGGAGGGCATCGTGATGGCCCATCGAAGTTGGCTGAAAGGCTTTGTCATGCAGCCGCTTTGGCCGCGCCCGAGCCTGAAATTTGCGCTGTTCGACAAATAGCGGCAATCACCGACCAACGATGGCACGCGCCCACCACTGACAGGGTGGGCGCAGGCTGCTTTTCAAGCCGGCGGAGCCAAAACCTGGCATGCAGATTCGCGACTACATCCTGAGACGGCTAATGGTGCTACCGATTCTGATCATCGGCACCTCGATTATCGTCTTCGCGCTGACCCGGATCGGCGGTTCGCCGATCGGCATCTATCTTTCCCACGAAATGAGCCCGGCGGATGTCGCCGAGATCGAGGCACGCTTCCATCTCGATAAGCCGTTGCCGGTCCAGTATGTCTATTGGATTTCAGGCGTTTTGCGTGGCGACCTTGGCTGGTCCGGCGTCGCCGCCGCCCCCGTCACCGAAATCTTCCCCAACAAGCTGGCCGCGACGATGGAGCTTGCCGTCGCCTCCGGTCTCATCGCCGTTGCCCTGGGGATAGGCCTGGGCACATTTGCCGGGGCCCGGCGCAACCGCCTGCCCGATCATGTCATCCGGGTGGTGGCGGTCGGCGGCGCCAGCATGCCGCTGTTCTGGTTCGCCATTTTGCTGCTGATCGTTTTTTGGGTGTATCTGGGCTGGTTTCCCGTTGGCAGGAGCGATCCCAATATCTTCGCCAGCATCGCTCATCCCACCGGTCTATATACGCTCGACGCCGTCCTAGCCGGCAGTTTCACCGCCTTGCGTGACGCCGTCTGGCATCTCGTGCTGCCGGCTGTTGCGCTTGGCTATGGCGCCACCGCGATCATCGCCCGGATGATGCGCTCGTCGCTGGTTGAGGAGCTGCAGGAAGACTATGTCGACGCGGCCCGCGCCAAGGGCCTGCCCGAGCGCCTGGTGCTGCGCCGGCACGCCAGGCGCAACGCGCTCATTCCGACCGTCACCGTGATCGGATTGACCTTCGGCTTTCTGCTCCAGGGCACGGTCGTTGCCGAGATCGTCTTCCGCTGGCCGGGACTTGGCCGGTGGATGGCCGACGCAGTACTGCGCGGCGATCAGGCGACGATCATGGCCTATGTGATGTTTACCAGCGTCCTGTTCCTGCTGGTCAACCTTATCGTCGATGTTGTCTACGCTTATCTCGACCGTCGTGTCGTTCTGGGAGAATAAAGATGGTCGACGCGCCAAATCCGGTTCAAGCGGTTCCGCAGGTTCAAGATTCGGCTTTGCGGGTGCGGATGCGGCGGGGATGGGAGCTGGCGAGCGGCGTGCTGGCCAATCCGACGACCCTGGCGGGCTGGTGATCGTCACGGCGATGATCGCCATGGCCTTGCTGGCACCGGTGATCACCGTGCCGAACACGCCCGATCCATACCAGATGCCGCGGGATTGGCTCGCCGCGCGCGTTCCGCCCGGCACACCCGGACATTTTCTCGGCACGACCAATCGCGGCGGCGACGTGCTTTATGGGGTCATCTGGGGCGCCAGGACGTCTCTGCGCCTGTCGCTCATGGTCGTCAGCCTGACGGCGGTGATCGGCGTTATCATAGGCAGCATTGCCGGCTTCATCGGCGGGCGCGTCGATGAGATCCTGATGCGCATCGTCGATGTGTTCCTGTCGATACCGGAATTGATCTTCGCGCTGGCCATTGCTGCCGTACTCGGCCCCTCGTTCACCAACATCATTCTGGCGCTGGTGGTGGTGTTCTGGGTGAAATACGCCCGGATCATGCGCGCCCAGATCTGTCCTTTATTGGCCTGTCGGAAGCCGGTATCGCCGAATGGGGGGTGCTCGTCTCGGAGGGGCAGGCGGGGATATCGGCCGGCCGCTGGTGGGCATCGACATTTCCCGGCCTGATGGTCTTTTTATGGGCGCTGGCCTTCAACCTGGTCGGTGACGGGTTGCGCGACGTTCTCGACCCGCGCACGGAGGGCGCCCGATGATGCCGGCGATGTCGGAGAAAATTCCATCGGCCACATGCGCGCCGGCGGTCATCGCCTCGGTCGTCGATCTGAAGGTTCATTTCCGCTCCAAGCAGGGCGTGGTCCACGCGGTGGACGGTGTCACCTTCGATATCCGCGACGGCGAGACCCTGGGTCTGGTCGGCGAGACCGGCTGCGGCAAGAGCGTCACCGCACGCTCTTTCCTGCGCCTGGTGCCGATGCCACCCGGCATCGCTGCAGGCGGCTCGATCATGTTCAGGCCACGCAGCGTCTGCCCTAGCTGCGAAGGCGAAGGCTGCGCCCGGTGCGATCAGACCGGCCGTGTGCCGGCCGCCTGCCCCGCCTGTGCCGGCGAGGGCTGCGGCGATTGCGCTGGCAGCGGCGAGGAAACCCTGGACCTGCTCGCGGTCTCCGATGCCCGGATGCGCGCCCTGCGCGGCGACCGGATTGCAATGATTTTTCAGGATCCGGGAAAGGCGCTGAACCCGGCGCTCACCATCCGCGACCAGATCGCCGAAGTGTTTTTCCAGCATCGCTCGGCGGAGATTCTCGATGCCGCAGGCGTCGATGGCTCCAGCGTCGGTCCGCAAACCATCTTGCTGAGACGGCAGGCTGCGCAGCAAAGCCGTGGATTGGAGCATGCGCTGCTCGCCTTGCCGCCGCTCAGGTCAGGACGCAACCGGATCACGGCGGCGGTGGATGCGATGATCGCCGCTGCCCTGGCCGAGACCCAGATCGCCAATCCGCGCAAGATCATGCACCGCTATCCGCACGAGCTTTCAGGCGGAATGCGCCAGCGGGTCATGATCGCCCAGGCGCTTGCCTGCAATCCCGACCTGCTCATTGCCGACGAGCCGACGACCGCGCTTGATGTCACCGTCCAGGCGCGAATTCTGGAACTGATCCGCGAGTTGCAGCAGCGCCGCAAGACGGCTGTTCTGTATATAAGCCACGATTTGTCACTGGTGCGGCGGATCTGCGACCGGGTCGCGGTGATGTATGCCGGCCGTATCGCCGAGACCAGCAGCGCGGAGCGGATCTTCCAGAATCCGCGCCACCCCTATACAAGGGGGCTGCTCGCCGCGCTGCCCTCCGCGTCCCATTCGCGGGGCCAACTGGCGGCGATCGAGGGCACCGTGCCTGAGCTTGTCGATCCGCCGCCCTCGTGCCGCTTCTCCGGGCGATGTCCGAACGAAACGGAGATGTGCGCCCGGTTTGATCCGCCATTGGAGGTCGTTGATGACGAGCATGCCGTAGCGTGCTTCATCCATCATGAGCCGCCCGCAGGATCGGGAGAACGGCCATCATTTACAGCCAAGACAACATGACCGCGGCAACAGGGCCCCGGCAGGCCGGACAGACGGCCGCGTCCGTTAAGCTCGTCCTCAGTCTGCGCGGGCTGAAGAAGCACTTCCCGATCCGCGAGGGCGCACTGCAGCGGGTGGTCGGACAGGTGCGGGCCGTCGACGGGGTGAGCTTTGACATTCGCAGCGGCGAGACGGTTGGCCTGGTGGGCGAGAGCGGCTGTGGCAAGACGACGCTCGGCCGCTGTGTCAG
Source organism: uncultured Afifella sp. (assembly GCA_945787495.1). Lineage (GTDB taxonomy): Bacteria > Pseudomonadota > Alphaproteobacteria > Rhizobiales > Afifellaceae > CALZIL01. Next base: position 4,581 of record CALZIL010000165.1, read on the forward strand.
CGGCCTTAGCGACCCGACCGGCGGCGCCGCCTATTTCAACATTTCGCAGACCGACCGCGACGGTCTCGACGCGCTGCTGAATATCCCCGAGGCGCACCACAGCGAGCAGGACCGCGAAGCGCTTGCCGCATTGGAGGCAGCGCATCGCGTTGACCAATTAACCGGGCCAGCCTGGCGCCGCTACCGCCGCAATTGCCAGGTCGTGTTCCAGGACGCCTTCGCCTCGCTCAATCCGCGCCACCTAGTCAAGGACATCGTGGCCCGGCCGCTGCGTGTTTACGGCGAGGCGACCGGGCTCGAATTGACCGAGCGCACCGTGGAATTACTCGAACAGGTGGGCCTCGGCCGGCAACACCTTTTTCGCTATCCGCATCAGTTTTCCGGCGGACAGCGCCAGCGCATCTCGATCGCCCGCGCTCTGGCGCTGGATCCTGAACTCATCGTCTTGGATGAACCGACCAGCTCGCTCGACGTCTCGGTGCAGGCCCAGATCCTCAACCTGCTTCACAAGCTCCAACAGCAGCGTGGCCTGGCTTACCTGTTCATCACCCACAACCTTTCGGTCGTTCGACACGTGGCTGACCGGATTGTCGTCATGTATCTCGGCAAGGTGGTCGAAGCGGGTGACACCGCGACCATTTTCGAGCGGCCCCAGCATCCCTATACGAAGGCGCTGCTTGCGGCGAGCCCGGATCTCTCGCAAGACCACGACGTTGAAATGCCGACGCTGGAGGGGTCGGTTCCCGATCCGGCCCATCCCCCGCAGGGGTGTCGGTTTCATACCCGCTGTCCCGTCGCCACGCAGGCCTGCGGCTGGGAGGTCGACGACGTGGTGCGCTGGCTTGAGTACCGCGAGGGCCTATTCGATGCGTTATCGGCCGTCAGGCGGGACAGCCCTTTTGAAGCGGCCCTGGTGTTCGATGACGAGGCGTCGGCCAAGGCCCTCGCTGCGGCCTTGCGCTCCGATATGGTGCCGGCACCGATGCGCGCGGCGATGGATGAGCCGGCGTTGCACGGGCGCGAAGTTCAACTTCGGTTTCGCGAAGTGAGCGAGGTCGGGCTTGCTGAACGGGGGGCCGGTCATGTGGCGGCCTGCGTGCTGAATCCAGCAGGCGAGTGAAGGAGGACCGCACCACAATGCGGCGGCGGTCACACGATATTCCCGGAGACTATTGCTGCCGGCCCAAGAAAATCCGGCGTCATTAGAACTCGTTGAATAGGCCGGATGATGTCAGGAGCGGAAATGAGAATCCGGCGAGAACAGACTGTGCCAAATCTGTGCCACACATCTATGCATGTTCTTGCATAGTTCTGCACATTCGGCGCCGCTGCGCGGAGACGTCGATCCGCTAAATTCCTTTGAAATATAAGGAAAAAGCTGGTGCCGCAGGGCAGGATTGAACTGTCGGCCTCACCCTTACCAAGGGCGCTGTTGTCGGATATAATCTATCGTTTTTCATAACGATTTTCCCGCATGCCGATCCCGCCCCCCGGATATCTCCCATGTTTTGCCGCCCAACGGCAGTGCAGCAATCGATGCCGCAAGCTCTCCGACATTGACGTGAGCGTCGCGCAGCACCATGCGTTCCGACTTCCATCCGCCCAGCCGCATGGGGCCGTTATTGTCGCGGTTCGCGGCATAGTGCCAGGTTGCCCACGTGTGCCGGCAATCATGTGGACTGAAGTTCTCAATATCTGCATTTCGGCAAGCGGTTTTGAAGGCTGTTGAAATCTGTCCGCCGCGTTTTGTTCCCTTTGGCCGGTCATAGGGCGCACCATCAGGTCGGCGAAATACAGCGCCATCACGACAACCAAGATTGGCAAGCGCGGCAATAAGGTTGGGATGCAATGGCACGCCCCGTGCCTCATTATTCTTTGTATCGGCAAACGTCACATGGGCGCGGCCTAGGTTCACGTCGCGCCAATTGAGATAAAGAGCTTCGGAAAGCCTTGCGCCTGTCCCGAACAGGAACAATAGCAACGGTTGCAAATGCGGTGCGGCACTTTGGATGAGGCGCGAAGCCTCATCAGGCGTCAACCAGCGGATTCGCCCGGCGGGCTGGTGTGGCCGATCCAGCAAGACAACATCGCACAATTTTCGCTTTACGGCGAACCGCATCATTGCGGAAACGGGCGTGTAAACCTGTCGGTTAATTGCCGACGGTTTGGCGTCTGGATAAATTGAACGGGCGGCGCCATCAATGGCTTCTTGGTCTATCGTGGCAAGCGGAAAAAAGCCGAGACTATGGATTAGCCGTTTGTCCTTGGTGAGGTAACGCGGCTCACCGCCTGAATCGAGATAAAGATCAGCAGCCTCCATAAATGTTACCGTTTCGCGGCTTCCATGAATATGACGTTGGAGGATCGCCGCTTCCCGCGTGATGTAGAATTTTTCGGCGGCTTGTCGTTCGCATGTGCCTGTAGTCTCGTCCACAGGGACGCCGCAACGGTGCCACGGAGATACCAGTTTGGGCTGTTGTGTCGTTTGACGACTTTAAGGGGCATGGCAGAGCCTCTATTAGAGCTTCAACATCGGCCTTGGTGAAAACCTTGCGACGACCGGCGCGGCGATAATAGGGATAAAGTTTCAGGAGGTCACGCAAAGTCCGCCGTGACACGCCAAGCGCCGCGGCAACATCGCCTTCGCCATAGAGCGCCGGCAAAGTCATCTATTCGCCCTCACAACATGTGCGCCGCGCTTGGAATACTTACCTCACAGGGGCGTCCCTACCAATGCAGTTAAACGTCGGATCGCGGATCGGATATCTGAGTTGGAGTTTGTGTTAGGGTGCTATCGAGGATACCGTCGACAAATGGTCTACTCTTAGCGAACATTTGATCGAAGCCTATGGACACGAGCAGGGCGATACAATGATTTGCGTCCTCACCCACGATAATCCCACGCATGACTGTTAGGGGATACTGCCGAGTCGTTAAGCAGATGTGCGGCTTCGATTTTCGTGCCCGCCCTACTGGTCCAACTTACAGGCATATCGAAAGATCGCTTTGCATGAAGGCTATCCACAGCACTCGACTGTCCTTACTCCTCGTTTCGCTGTTGGCGCTCACCGGCTGTATTACGCACACGCTATTGCCGGAACAAGGCGCCGCGGTCCGCCAGCAGGGTCTATCGGGCCTGCCCTATCATCCGCTCGTTCACCACCTCGATCTCTCCATCCTGGCGTACGAACTGTACGGTCAGACACTCGTCTGGCCCTTCGATCCCTATTACGTGGAATCGGGCGACTGGAAAGGGGGCCGCGACAGGTTCTTGGTATAGGTCCGGTTCTGGGCGAAAGCCAGGTGCGCGGAACAGGTCAGAAACGGCGTGGAGCTGGGCGGCTACCGCGGACCCGGCGTTCTCGGCGGCTTCGACGACAATCCGAGGCACGACCCGATTGTTTTCCGCTATGACCGCCTTTACCCATGGGGCCGAACCATCACCCATGTGGATGGCCGGTGGACCGAGTACCTGACACCGAGTGAGATTACCGGGCAGATCCGCGACGTATACATGTGTTATCGCGAGACCGGACGACCTGAGGGTGCGGTGGCCATAGAACACGTGGTGTCCGGCCGCGATGCCTCCGCGCCGGGCGCACGCGACGTACTCCTGGCCTTCGAAGGTGGGACTGGGGATAAGGGCGAGGCGGGGCAACCGGCTTCCCAGAGCCTCATGGGCTTCGTGCTCCTTCGATATTGGGCCGGTCGCAATGATTACGACGTGCACATCGCTTTTCGGGGCAGCAGGAGCGGATCGGTGGGACGGGCGATCCGGCAGGCGTACAGCGACAGCAGGGCGAAAGGCAATCCGGATTGGATCACCGACGTGGGCTTTGACCCCGTCCGGCCTGAGATGGGCGGGGCGCTCATCACCACGACAGGCGCTGTCTTCCGGGGCTTCGCTAGAAGTACGAAGTCCATCCTCCCGCAGCTCTTCCGCTGCCTGAGCGAGGTTGCCCGCTTGGCGCCCCGCAGCAGCCCCAAACGCATCTTCGTCACCGGCCACAGCCTTGGCGGTGCGCTGGCCCAGCACCTTGTCAGCGCCGTGCTGATGGGCAATCGGTATGGGCCGGACGGCACGGGCGATGCAATGCCGACAGCGTTGCGGGGCTGGCCGTGGCGGCAGATCAAGCTGATCACCTTCAGCTCGCCGAGGGCCGGCAATGAACAGTGGGCGGAGACACTAACCAAACACGGGCTTGCCTCCGAATTCTTCTCCACGCGCATAGACACGCTCGACCGGACGGCGCTTTCCATGACCGATCCGAGCATCCTGCCGCGGCTGATCGATCCCGGCCAGCCAGCAGGCTATCGGGTCTTGATCACCACCGATCCGGTCACAACGCAGAAGATCATCGGCGGCAAGCATGTGGGCAAGTCCGTTTACCTCAACGAACCGAGCATCCTCGCCACATTCGCATTACCTGATGTCGGTTCCCACGAACTGACGAAGCTCCGCGATTTCATGGTCGCTGGGCTGGCCGATCAGCGGATCCCGCCGACCGCGTGGCGCTACCGGGAGATGAAGGACGTCAACTCGGAGCGGAACGCGGCGCGACGAGGCAGTGTCGGGGAGTTTGTGAAGCTCGGAGCCGCACTCGAGAGGTATTATCGCGGCAATGACCTGTGGTTCGACCACGCGGCTTTCGCACGGGACTTCGAACTCTTCAAGACGATACTCCAAGCCGAATGATGAAGCCTCGCAAAGCCTGGATCGATCTCGCCGCCGTCCAGTTCGCGTTCGCTTGACTTCCGCTTTGGGTCAACATGAGACCTCGCCGGCTGCTGCTCGGATGTCCGTTTCGCTCCCAGGAACGGACCTCGATCGCGGAAAAGCGGACCTCGGCGGACCGAT
>CALZIL010000166.1 GCA_945787495.1 uncultured Afifella sp.
AGCGCGCAGGCGAGCGCGACATGGCCGATATGCGGCCGGTCGCCGATCACGGGCGGCGCCGCTTCCAGGACGGACAAGGCGCGGGCGACTTTCTCGCCCTGATAGTCCGTCCACGGCTGGTGATGCTTTTCCTCAGGACGGAACCGGCCCTCATAAACGATCAGAAGGGATGCTTCCATCATCCCGTCGGCCAGCGCCTGAAGGGTCAAGGCGGCAAAGCGCGCCTCGCCGCGCGGAATGATGACGCCGCCGCCGGCCTCAGCATCCAGCCATTCCGCGATCACCCGGGAATCGTAGACCGTCGTTCCGTCATCGGTGATCAGAACCGGAATTTTGCCGAGCGGATTCTGGCTGCGCAGGCTGTCATCGTGGTCATAAGGATTGGACAGCTCGACGGTCACCTTGTCGCTCAGGCCGCATAACGCGGCGGCGATCTTGACCTTGCGACCGAAGGGCGAGGGCGGCGCTGAGCGAATGACCGTCATTTTGTTTCCTTTTTTGATTTCCGGCGACCGTGCCGCGATGACGCGGCGTTTACCCCGTATTTACGCCGTTCGGAGATCATGTTGGTGCGGTCAAGAGACGAAATGGCTGAATTTGGCCATTTTGCCGCGATTCGGCGAAGGAGTCCTACCGTGATTCGAAGTGCGGTCGGCGTAGTATTGTTCATTTATTTCCTCGGCTCCAATGCCCTGGAGCCGATACGGCCGGATTTTTTTGGCGATCCGCTGGTGGTCTTTCATCGTGAGATCAATCGCAGCATGTGGCGGATTGTTGGCACACCGGTCATGGCCACCCGCAATTTCTTCGGCGGTCCCAGCGAAAATAAAGTGAATTTGCGGCCGACGATTGCGCCGGGCGAGGAAGCTGCGGGCGAACGCCAGAGTTGACCGCCGCGCCGGCCGGCCCATTTAGCCGGCTATGAACACGCAGACCCACATTCTTCTGGCCGCCACCCTTTTGACCAGGCCGGGCCGGCCGTTGCGCAATGGCGCCGTCATCGCCGGCGGGCTAGTGCCCGATATGTCGATCGTCATCATGTGGGCATCGGCGAAACTGTCCGGCACGCCCGAAGCGGTGATCTGGCGGGACCTGTACTGGCGGCCGGAATGGCAGTCGGCGGGAGCGGTGAGCAATTCCCTGCCGCTCTATCTGGCGCTCGCACTCGCCGCGGCGGGATTTGGCGCGCGATTGAATCCGATGACGGCGCCGATGGGCGCGCCGCCCGATCCGCTCGGCCAGGGCCGCGGCATCGAATGGCATGTCGCGATCCTCGCCTTTTCGCTGGCGGCGATGGTCCATGTCGCGACCGATTTCCCGGTCCATGTCTTTGACGGGCATCCGACATTCTGGCCGTTTTCCGACTGGATTTTCCAATCGCCGGTATCTTATTGGGATCCGCGCTATTTCGGCGACTATGTCAGTTTTATTGAACTCGCTCTTGCAGCCAGCCTGATCGCCATATTGTGGCGGCGGTTTTCCTCATCGGCGGTTCGCGGCATTCTGGTGCTGGCGGCGGTCAGCTATGCAGCGATCGCCCATCACTGGACGACGTCATTGGGCTGAGCCGTCTTTGTTGGCATCCGGGGGATACTCAAAGATCACCGGCCAATTCTCCGACTGGACGCCGTCGCAGGTGTCCTGCGCCGCATAGCGCAGCAGGCGGTAGGCGTAATCGCGCCAGATCCATTTTGCATCAGTGCCGCAATCGCCAAGCCCGCGGCCCTTGTAGAAGGCCGATAGTCGCGGCCCGTCAGCGTCGATATTGAACAGCAGGTCAGTGCCGCCCCAGCCGTATTCACCCGACCATGTGGCGAAATAGAGGGTCGTCACGCCGCCGATTTCGCCGGTCTCGCGCATATAGAGGCGGTAGGCGATGTTGTAGGCGCCGGCTGTGCAGGGGATGGCATAGAGAATAGCCGTCTTGCTGAGTTGCGAGATCACCGGTGCAAAATGGCGCATCAGCCGGGTGTCGGGATCCTCGCAGCGGCTTTCAGCCACATGGCGGTCAAAGACGAGCTGCAGGTCGGCGGCGGTCTGTTCGGCACTTCGCGGCGGTGGCTGGTCCGCGTCGCCCGTCTGCGCTACGGCTTGCAATGGCGTCAACAGCACGATCGCGACCGTCAAGACCCCGGTCAGCCCCAACTTCAGACAAGTATGTGGGCGCATGTCAGCGGTCGGCCGGCATGACCAGCCGGGATTGCCGGCAGCCGCGGGCGTCGACATTCTCGCAGCGCCGGAATTCCAGGCCACGAGTCAGGCAGATGCGGACTTCCGACAACAGCCCGTCGCGGCACGCAACAGCGATGCCGTTAGCCGCCAGGCCGGGATTTTCGGCAATGAAGGCCTGTTCGGCACTGCGCGCCGAGACCGTCTGGCGGTGTCTGGCGGAGCGGAAGGCTTCGGGGATGGTGATGGTGTCAAAGGCGCGGCGGACGGTCGCCAGATACTCGGCCTGGGTCAGGCCGGTGCAGGTGCCGTGCTTGCGCCACTGGCCGCCGACGAGGCCGGGGCTGGGCATGATGTCGAGCACCGTGTCGATCAGCGAGCGCGGCACGCGCAGAGCCTCGTTGGTGGCGCAATTTTCCGGATAGCCGCGTTGATATTGCGGCCACAGGCCGTGGACGACAAAGGCGCGGTCGACATTGGCGCTGCATTGCAGACGGCTGGCGCGCCCGCCCCGGCTCTGGCAATAGGTCGGTGACCATGACAGCGCCAGAACGTAGAAATCGAAATCGCCGGCCTTGTCGCCGGCAGCCAGGGCGTTGAGCGGCGCCAAGGCGGCCAGCAAAATCCCGGTAATTGCCGACCGGACAGCCGCCATTTTTCTAGCGCAGTGACCGGCAGGCGGCGCCATGCACCCGCCAGGGATCGAGGCCGGCAAGGCAGAAATCGACACCATTGCCGATGGAAGCAAGCCCCATGCCGGCGCTGATTCTGTAGAACAGGGTGCGCCGGTCGCCATTGGTCATGAGCGCATCCGCACGGCAATGACGATGGCGGATCATGCTCGGACCGTAAAATACCGCATAGCGCAGACGCGGGCCTTCGATGGCGGCAATCTGGTAGCCACGCTGCCAGGTGTTGCGTTCCGCCCAGGCAAAACGCTCGGTGATGCGCGCCAGCATGTGGGCGTCGGCGCAGGCCCTGACATCGGCCCCGATTTCGGCCGTGGCATCGCCGGCGCCAGGGTCGGCGGCATGCGCCGGGGTGATGGCGGCGGTCAGGCAAATCGGGATGGCGAACAGCAAAAGACGCATTTGTCTGTCTCCTTCGGGCTCGATAATGGCACCTGCTCCGGTCGCCGACCATGCGCCGGGAGCGTCACAGAATCAAGGATGGCAGGCTGCGGCGATCATCGCTCTTGCCAAATGACCGCCGGCCTGAAACCATGCTCGGCAAGCTCCGGACCGGGGCGGCGTATGCGGCGCGTTTTCAACCGGCGCTGGCGGCAAAAACCGGCTGGTTGGCAGACGCTGGCCGGCAGGCAGGGAACGACGCCCCCCGATCGCGGACGATGCAACATATGCGCCGGCGACTGCGGCGGCCTGCATGTTTAGGGAGGGGCATAATGACCGATACGAACAGGAATTCCGGGCCGCGATGCATTGCCATCGTCGGCCCGTTCTCCAGTGGCAAAACCAGCGTTATGGAAGCGATCCTGGACCGCGCCGGCGCGATCGAAAAACCCGGATCGATGACCGAGGGCACTTCCGTCGGCGATGCCTCGCCGGAAGCGCGGGCGCACAATATGAGCGTTGAGCTCAACGCCGCCCATGCCGATTTCATGGGCGAGACCTACACATTTCTGGATTGTCCGGGCTCGGTCGAGTTTGCCTATGAGAGCGAACCGGCGACGGCGGCCGTCGATGCGGCGATCGTTGTCGTGGAACCGGACGAGAAAAAGATACCGGCGCTGCAGGTGGTCTTAAAAGCCCTGGAGCAGCGCGGCATTCCCCGCATCCTCTTTCTCAACAAGATCGACAAGGCGACGATCGGCGCCCGCGACGCGCTGTCCATGTTGCAGCCGGCCTCCGAAATACCGCTGGTCTTGCGGCAGGTGCCGACCTGGAAGGACGGCATCGCCACCGGCTTCATCGATCTGGCGCTCGACCGTGCCTATGTCTACCGCGAACACGCTGCGAGCGAAGTCGTTGATCTGACCGGCGATGATGCGGCGCGCCGCGACGAGGCCCGCTTTTCCATGCTGGAAACCCTCGCCGACCACGACGATGCGCTGATGGAGCAGTTGCTTGAGGATATCGAGCCGCCGCGCGATGCCGTGTTCAACGATCTTGCCGAGGAAATGCGCCAGGGTCTGATCGTGCCGGTTTTCATCGGCTCGGCGCTGCACGGCAACGGCATTTTCCGGCTGCTCAAGGCGCTGCGCCACGAGGCGCCCGATATTACCGCGACACAGGTCCGGCTCGGCTTGAAGGAAAGCGGCACCCCGGTTCTTCAGGTCCTGAAGACCGTCCATACCACCCATGGCGGCAAACTTTCCCTGGCGCGGATCCTCTCCGGCCGGCTCGAAGACGGCTCGGAGCTGGCATCGGCTTCCGGCGATGTCGGCAAGGTGTCGGGCATTTACAGCCTGCTCGGCCAGAAGGCGACAAAGCGCGGGCCGGCGGAGGCCGGTGAAACGGTCGCGCTCGGCAAGGTCGACGATGCGCAGACCGGTCAGACGCTGGTTCTGCGTGGCGCCAAAGCGCCGACCATCGACGTGCCCGCGCCGCCGCAGCCGGTGCTGCAGAAGGTCGTCGCGCCGAGCGAACGCAAGGACGAGGTCAAGCTGTCGGCGGCGCTCACGCGCATGACGGAGGAGGATCCCTCCATCATTGTCAGCCACCGCCAGGAGACCGGTGAAACGCTGATCGGCGGCCAGGGCGAGATGCATTTGCGGGTCGCCGCCGAGCGGCTGACCGGCAAATACGGCCTGGCGGTCGAAACCCGGCCGGCGACGGTGCCCTACAAGGAAACCATCCGCGCGACTGTGACCACTCGCGGCCGGCACAAGAAACAGTCCGGCGGCCATGGCCAGTTCGGTGATATTGTCGTCGACATCAAGCCGCTGCCGCGCGGCGAAGGATTCGTCTTCGCCGAGACGATTTCCGGCGGCGTCGTGCCGCGGCAGTATTTTTCCGCCGTCGAACACGGCATCGTCGATGCCCTGAAATCGGGACCGCTGGGCGGTTTCCCGGTCGTCGATGTCGGCGTGACGCTGGTCGACGGATCCTATCATTCCGTCGATTCCTCAGAACAGGCGTTCAAGATGGCCGGCAGCATTGCCATGCGTGAAGGCCTGCCCAATGCCAAGCCGGTGCTTTTGGAGCCGATCATGAAAGTGACGGTCGCCACGCCGAACGAGGCGACGGCGCGGGTCAATGCCATCGTGTCGGGCCGCCGCGGCCAGCTGATGGGCTATGACCGGCGCGAAGGCTGGCCCGGCTGGGATGTCGTGGAGGCGCTGATCCCGGAATCGGAAATCACCGATCTGATCATCGAACTGCGTTCGGCGACGGCCGGCGTCGGCACCTTCACCTCGACCTTCGACCACCTGCAGGAGGTCAGCGGCCGACTCGCCGACGAGATTCTCGACAAGGCCAAGGAAAAGGCGGCGTAACGGACAAGAGGGGCGTTATCAGCCGGCGTTGCCCTGTTCACGACAGACGCTGCTTGCCGGATTCTTGACGCGAATGTCCGGTAATCGCATGATCGTTGCAAGGCGGAGGGCGAAAGGCGGAGGGCGAAATGGAAATTCTGTGGCTTATCATCGGCTTTATTATCGGCCTGCTGGTCGCGTGGTTTTATCTTGATGCGCGCTACAAGAGACAGTCAGCCGAACGCGAGGCGGAACTCCTGCAAAACAGCCGCCAGGCAGAGGCGGCACTTGAGCGCGAAAGAGACGCCCACAATACGGCGAAGCAGCGCATAACGGAGTTGGAGAGCCAGCATACGGAGTTGGAGACCCAGCACACATTGTCGCGTGAGGAAACTGCTTCCCTGACGGCCGAATTGAAGACGAGCCAGGAAAAACTGCAACAGGCGGAGGCCGCCGGCGGCGCGAGCCGCGACCTGCAGGAGCGGCTTCGTCAACGGGACGGGCAAATCAAGCAGCTTGAAGCGGACCTTGCCGAATGCCGGGCAAAGGCGGCGAGCGCGGCAAGCGCGCCGGCTACCGGGGCGGCGGGCGGAACGACTCCGGCCTATGCCGCAAGCCCGCCGGCAAGCAGTGCGCCGGCTGCTGGTACTGCAGGCGGAACGACGCCGGCCTATGCCGCAACCGCGCCGGCCAGTGGTGGGGGCGACGATCTGACGAAGATCAAGGGCATCGGACAGGTGCTGAAGGGCAAGCTCAATCGGCTTGGAATCACGACCTTCAAGCAGATTGCCGAGTTCACCGAGGCCGACATTGAACGGGTCAACGCGGAACTGGATTTCCCCGGCCGCATTGAGCGCGAACGGTGGGTCGAGCAGGCCAGGGACTTTGTGCGCCGGTAATCCTGAATTGTGATCGGGATTCGCTGCGAAAAGCCGCGGCGCCTTTTTCGACCCAGAGCAGTTTTAACCGATACGGGGTCGTTTGATGGAGTCAAATCAGTCCACGCAGCAAGGCGAGCAGCGCGGCGCGATACGGGTATCGGGCAAGCTGCTCAACGATGATGATGGGCTGATTTGGCCCACCGGAGGCCGGTTTGCCGCGCTTGGCGCCTTGTTGCACGGCGCGCTTGATGGCGACGACATTGTTGACTGTCAGGACCGGCTGGCGCTTGTCGCCGTTCTTGCGGCCGGCGGCAGTCAGCCAGTTGAGGCCGCGAAGATAGGCCGGCACGTTCTCGCCGAAATCGATGATACGGTGGTTGTCGAGGTCGGCGGCCGATTTGGGCTCGTTGAAGCGCTCAATGTAGTCCGGCGAGGCATAGACGTGGAAGTGCACGGTGAACAGCTTGCGCTGGACAAGGTCGGGTTGGGTCGGCGGGCGCAGGCGAATTGCCACGTCGGACTCTCGCATGCCGACATCGAGCTCGTCATCGGACAGGATCAGCTCCAGATGGATGCCGGGATAAAGGTCGACAAACTCGTTGACCCGCCACGCCAGCCAGCTTGAGCCGAGCCCGACCGTGGTGGAGACGCGCAGGTCGCCGGAGGGCTTGCCCTTTGAATCGACCAGCTTGGCGCGGGTCGCTTCCAGCTTCATCATGACGTCCTTGGCCGTGCCGGCCAGCAACTCGCCCTGTTCGGTCAGAATCAGGCCGCGGGCATGACGATGGAACAGCGACACGCCGAGTTCCTGCTCCAGGGCGCTGACCTGCCGGCTGACAGCCGACTGGCTCATGTTCAACGCGTCGCCGGCATGGGTGAACGAGCCGGCCTCGGCGGCGGCATTGAAAATTCTCAGCTTGTCCCAGTCCATTGCTTCCCCTCTGGCGCATCTGCGCGGCTTTTCTATTCCGCCGCTTCGCGCGCGGCCTGCAGGCCGTAAACGTATTTTTCTGCTTCCAGGGCAGCCATGCAGCCCTGCCCGGCGGCCGTTACCGCCTGGCGGAAAATGTCGTCGGTGACGTCGCCGGCGGCATAGACACCCGGTACGTCGGTCGCCGTGCTGTCGGGCGCCGTCCAAAGATAGCCATTGCCCTTCATTTTCAGCTTGTCCTTGAACAGTTCGGTCGCCGGGGCATGGCCGATGGCGATGAAAATGCCGTCAAAGGCCCGCTCGTCGGTTTCGCCGGTGCTGACATTCTTCAGCCTGGCGCCGGTGACGGCGGGCGGAAAACCATCCTTGCCAACAACATCTTCCAGTACCGTGTCCCAGACGACTTCGACATTGTCCTTGGCGAAAAGCCGTTCCTGCAAAATCCGTTCGGCGCGGAATTCGTCGCGGCGGTGGATGACCGTCACGCTCTTTGCCAGATGCGAAAGATAGAGCGCTTCCTCAACCGCCGTGTTGCCGCCGACAGGCCGAGACGCCAAAACCCTTGAATTTTTCCTCAGATGGCAGGCCCAGCCATTTGGCCTGCGCCCCGGTGGCGATGATCAGCGCATCACAGGTCCACGGCTCGCCGGCATCGAGCGTCAGCCGGACGGGCCGGGCCGAAAGGTCGACATCGGTGACGGTGTCGGCAATCATTGTCGTGCCGACATTTTCCGCCTGGGCCTTCATCTGCTCCATCAGCCAGGGCCCCTGAATGGTTTCGGCAAAGCCCGGATAGTTCTCCACATCGGTGGTGATGGTCATCTGTCCGCCGGGCTGCAGGCCGGCGATGATGACCGGCTCCAGCATGGCGCGCGCGGCATAGATCGCCGCCGTATAACCGGCTGGTCCGGAACCGATAACCAGCAGGCGGGCATGATTGGGCTCGGACGTGGACCCGGACGAGGATCCGGACTGGGAGCGGTCTTTGGTGTGTGCGGTGGTCATGGGGTGGATTCCTGTCGCGCGACGCCGCGCCGGCCCGGCGGTAATCCGATTTTCCGGTGGCGGCAATGGTCTGGCCCTGAATCTATGTCATCGACTCATAAATGGCACATATTCTGTTCGGCAACAGCGGTTTCAAGACCCTGCGGCATTTCATGCAACGGTTTGTGCAAGTCGGCCAATTATGCAAGCCCTGCTGCAAATGCATAGCAGCCATGCATTGGGACGGGTTGTGCGTTTGCCTTATGAACGCCATATTTCACGCAGCTGGCAAGATTGAATGTCCTCGCTATCCTCCCGGTGAGACATGAGACAGGCAGCTGTTCCCCTCTTGACAGGCCGGCCGGCCACGATCGGCCGGCCTTTCTTTTTGCGCCGGTCCTAACCGTTTCCTAACAAAGCTGACACCAACGTGATTTGATCGCGTCGGGCCAATTGTCCTATTTCGGCGCCAATCTGGAGGACGACAATGTTGATCAAACGCCAGCGCAGCTTTGACCTGCCCGAACGCCTTGCCACGCCTGAAGATCTCTTCATCAACCGCCGGACGATCCTCAAGGCGGCCGGCTTCGGCGCGCTCTCCGCTGGTGCCGGCCTGTCGACGGCCTTTGGCCTCGATCGGGCGCAGGCCGAGGAAACCGATCCCACGGCCGACCTTTATCCTGCTCGGCGCAACGAGGCGTTCACGCTCGACCGGCCGCTGACGCCGGAAAATGTCACCTCCACCTACAACAATTTTTACGAATTCGGCTCGCACAAGCAGATCTGGAAGCGCGCCCAGAACCTGCCGACGCGGCCATGGACGGTCGCCTTCAAGGGGCTGGTGGAAAAGGAGCGCGAGGTCGATATCGACACGCTGATCCGCGCCATGCCACTGGAAGAACGGCTTTACAGGCACCGCTGCGTGGAAGCCTGGTCGATGACCATCCCCTGGTCCGGCTTTCCGCTGAAGGCACTTTTGGACTACGCCAAGCCGCTGGGCAGCGCCAAATACGTGAAAATGCAGACCTTCCTCAACCCGAAAGTGGCGTCCGGCCAGAAACAGTCCTGGTATCCCTGGCCTTATGTGGAAGGCCTGACGATCGAGGAAGCGGCCAACGATCTCGCCTTCATGGTGACCGGCGCCTATGGCAAGCCGCTTGCCAAGCAGTTCGGCGCGCCGCTCAGGCTGGCGACGCCGTGGAAATACGGCTTCAAATCGGTCAAGTCGATCGTCCAGATCGAGTTCACCGAAACCCGCCCGGCGACATTCTGGGAAACCGTGAATGCCGGGGAATACGGCTTCTGGGCCAATGTCAATCCGGAGGTGTCGCATCCGCGCTGGAGCCAGGCGACCGAGAAACCGCTCGGTGGCAGCGAGCGGGTGCCAACGCTGCTCTACAATGGATATGGCGAGCAGGTTGCCAGCCTTTATGCCGGCATGGAAGGCGAAAAACTCTTTATCTGAAACGCGTTAGGCAACAGCGGTGCGAGCCGGACCAGGTTCTGAAATCATTCAGGGCCTGTGGCAAATTGTTGGTTGAAACGTTGCGGTTTTTTAACCGCTCGCTGCGCACAATCCGGCGTTTGCAACCGGAGCGCGCGCAGCATGAAGATCGTGCTTGTGGCATTGGGGCTGTTTATCCTCGGATTTGGCGGCATTGCCGCGTTCAGTGGCGGCCTGTCGACGGCGCTGTTTGACGCGCCCATCAGTGCCACGGCGCCCAATGACATTGCCGCGCTGCAACTGGTGACGCTGGCCGACTACAGCGAGGCGGCGGAGACGGCATATGAGCGGATGCTGAGCGCCTGCACGGTGGAGGACCGCAAGGCCTTTGGCAAGGCGATGAATGCACTGGCCGTGGCGAAAAGGCATGCCGATACCGGGAAAATCGAGCGCGGCAATATCGGCGATCGCGCATCCAAAATGATGGGGCGGTTTGCCGACGCGGTCCGCAAGGGCATTATCACCAATGACCACGTGCCGTTCGGTTCGCTGCGCACCATCGTCGCGTCAGTGCAAAAGCGGGCGGCCGGCGAAGAGCCGCAGCCCGAACCGATGGCGTTTACCCTGCGCGGCCGCATTGGCGAAGCCAACAAAGTCAAGCACAACGACTGCCAGGTGCTTTGAGCGGGCAAATTCGCCGCCCGGCTTCTTTATCCGCCGTCGCCGGCCGGCCGCTCATTCACCGACGTGACGCGCGATCCAGGCGACCAGCGGATGCAGCGCCCGCACATGGCCAAGGACAAGGGCCGCCGCATTGTCGCCGAAAAGCGCGTCCGGATGGCCGTTTTCATGGGATTTCACGACCAGGCCCTTGTGACGGAAAAACCGCGCCGCCGGATGGTCTTCGGCAATGTCGCGGGGCAGCCGTTTCAGCACCGGCGCATCAAGCACGCAACCGTCTTTTTCGGCCGCGGCCAGCGCCGAGGCCAGCGATTTGAGCGCCGTGGGATTGTCAAGCGCGGCACGATAACGCGCCAGCGCCGGTGGCTGGAACGCCCAGTGGCCGGCGCCGGTCCCGAAATGGTCCGGCGCGATGACGATATGGATGCCGGGCGCGCGCATCGGATGCGAGCCGGCCCAGAAGATCATATGCAGACGCGGCGCAAAAGGCCGCTTGTCCTTGGAAAAGCGCATGTCGCGATGCAGGCGGCGCAGTGAGCCGTTCATTTTCGGGCTTGCCGACAGCGGCGGGTCAAGACCGGCCAGCGGTGTTTGCAGCGCAGTGATCAGGTCCAGCGCCGGTTTCAGGCAGGACGATTCAAACCGCCCTTTATTCGCCTGGTACCAGTCGCGGTCATTGTTGGCGGCAAGATCACGCAGAAAGGCGATGCAATCGGCGGGAATGCCGGCAAACGGGCCGGGCATTTTGTCATTTGCCGGCATGTTGGTGGCACTCCGTGCTTGTATCAGCGGTCTGACCGCGACCGGTTGCGCCTTTGGGCAAAAATGATGTTATTGAGCAAGATCAAATACCCGGCAATAATTCCGGTCCAATATAAACCTGCAAATATGCCGCAAGAATGGAGCGAACCATGCTCCGGGGGAGAGCGCCATGGCCGTCGATCTGAGCATCGATCCTGAAACGGTCCGTAACTACATCCTGAAGGCACGGGCGATCAGCGCCGATCTTTCAAGCGAATACGATGACGGTTACGAGCACGATACCGAACTCGATCCAACGACCCTGACTAACCGGCATTCCCATGAAGGCCTGCAGGAAGAGGAATCGGAAGACCTGACCTCAGAGGAGCTGTCGGAACTGCTCGACGACCTCAATATCGACGAGGCAACGGAACTTGTGGCGATCGTCTGGATCGGCCGCGGCGATTTCGATGCCGGCGACTGGGACGAGGCGGTCAAGCAGGCGCGCGAGCGCGCCGTCGGGCCGACATCGCGCTATCTGCTCGGCATGCCGCAGCTCGGCGACTTTCTGGAAAGCGGTTTGAACGCACTGGGTCTCTAGAGCATTTTTGACTAACTCGTAGCCATTTGATGGAGTCAAAACAGCCCACTGGGCTAGGCGCGGCCCGCTGCGCGATACGGGTATCGGGCAAGGGCCGGAACGACGCCGATGGGCTGTTTTGGCCCACCGCAGGCCGGTTATTCGCGCTCGCTGGACTTCGTTACGTTTGCCTTGTGGACACCAGTCCACGGCGCCAAACGTGCCTGGCCAGCAAACGCGAATAACCGGTCAAATGGCTACGAGTTAGACAAAAATGCTCTAGAGCGCATCATCAGCTGCGATCAGGTATCCCGAATCATGACCAGCGGCACGGCGATCGCGGCATAAAGGGCGACGTTGACGGCAAGATTGAGCGTTGCGCCGGTCCACCACGAGCCGATCATGTCGATGACGAACCAGGCCGTCAGCGCCGGTAAAACGATGCGCCGCACGCCGGCCGGGCCAAGGGTGCCGGGAAAGCGGAAAAGACCGTAGAGGGTGAGGCTCCAGCCGATCAGCATGGCGCCGGACAGGGCCAGCAGGAATCGGGCGGTCGTGTCGAGCGCCGCCGGATCGCCGTTCGGCGGCCAGAAAACGACATCAAGCACAAGCCGGTTGAGCACGGTAAAGGGCGGCACGACGGCAAGCGCCATAAACAGCCCGGTCGCGCAAAGAACGCCGCAAATGGCCGTGAGCCAGGCCTTCATGGCGCTGGCCCGCGTGACATCAGCCAAAATGACCGGCCCGGCGCGACCGTGCTCTCAGCCCTTGCCTTCGGCCTTTTCGATTTCCTCGGCCAGATCGGCGTATTCGTGGCAGTCGGTATTGCCGCACAGTTCCTCGATCTTGCGCAACTGGGCCTTGGCCATGGCGATCTTGCCCTTGCTCACATAGGCTTCGCCGAGATATTCGCGGACCAGGACATTGCGGGGATCAATGGCGAGCGCCTGCTTGTAGAAGACGATGCCCTCATCGACCTTGCCGGTCAGCCGGGTGGCGTAGCCGCGATAGTTCAGCGCCGTCGGCGATTGCTGATCGCGGACCATGTCGAGAAGCTCCAGGGCCTCTTCGGGCTTGCCGGCCTTGGCGAGCTGATAGGCGTAATCGGTCAGCACGGTATCGGGCGTGACGCCGGACTGGGCCTTGACGCATTTCTTCTTCTTCTTGTCGTAGACCAGGCCTTTTCTGCACTCGATCATTTCTTCCGGTTCGGAGCCGGCGGCAAGGACCGGGCTTGCGGCGAGCATGGCCAGGCCAAATGCGGCGGCTCCCAGGCCGAGAATGACAGCAGCAAATCGAGACATATCGGGTCTCCTTCCAGACTGGACCTTCTATAACATGGAATGTGGCGGCGGCAGGTCAAATGCGGCGCCGGTCGCAGGGATTTGATCGCCGGGAACCGGTTCTCGCGCGCCGCCGTTAACCATATTTGGCGCTTGTTAAGTGTTTTGGAACGGGACGGCTGCCAATCACGCTTATTTACGATATGTTAAGAGATGCGGGGAGGCGCCGCAGACCGGGAGAGTATCATGAGCACCCGTTCCAATTTGTTTGCCGTTGCCGTTCTGGCGGGCGGCCTGTTCTC
>CALZIL010000167.1 GCA_945787495.1 uncultured Afifella sp.
CGGCGGTGATCTGCACCTGACGCTGGATCGGCAGCGGCTCTTTTCGGTCGACCGCCACCGGCAGGCCGGCCTTTTTCCATTCATCGATACCGCCTTCGACCAGATAAGCCTCACATTCCGTCAGCTCGCGCAGCCGTTCGGCGTTGGCCGTTGTCCGCATGCCGGTGCGGCAATGAAAAATCACCGTTTCGCCGGGATGAAAGCCGTCGCTCTCGCCGGTCTCCACAACGGAAACCGGCAAGTGACGGGCGCCGGGAATCTTTTCGCGCATGTGCTCGTCGGCTTCGCGGATATCGACGAGGACGGCGCCGCCATCGATCATCAGGCGGGCCTCTTCAGGGGATACGGATTTCAGGCTCATCGGGTGTTCCTCGGCGTGTTTGGCCTTGTTTTTGGTTTTCAGTTCAAATCGGGACAATAAATGTCTTTGAGCGCCATCAGCAGCCGGGCGGCCTGGTCGTCGGCGAGCCGGTAATACAGCGTCTGGCTCTGCCGCCGAAAATCGACAAGGCCGTCGGCCCTGAGTTTCGCCAGGTGCTGCGAGAGGGCCGACTGGCTGAGGCCAATGGTTTCGCTCAACAGGCCGACCGGCATTTCGCCGGCCATGGCCAGACGGCACAGGATCAAAAGGCGGTTTTCATTGGCCAGCAGCTTGAGCACGCCGGCGACGCGCGCCGCTTCGGCTTCCAGCCGGGCAATACCGCCATCATCGGACGTTTGATCCGAGGCCTGATCGGGGGCCTGATCCGTGATTTGTTTGATCGCCATTGCGCCGTTTTTCAAATATTAGATTTCATTAAATTAGCGATTGCGCATGTCTTATCAAGAGTGAAATGAACGCGGAGGGATACTGCGGATGTCACTTGGCGATTGAACCCTGCGCCGGCCCGGCGGGCTCGGCGCCTGCATTATCGGGGTTGCGGTGATAGCCGGGGCCGATGGTCAGCGGTTTTTTCGGCATCACGGACGGATCGATGTTCGTCCGGAACCGCCGCTCGTGGGTCTCCAGTACTTCGTTCGTATCGCGGTCGCGCAGGCGAATGACGACGGCATAGTCGCGGCCCGTCGCCACGTCCGGGAGCGCCGGGCTTTCGACGCCGACCAGACCTGGTTCGGTGCCGAGCGAGCGGGTGACGATGAACGGATCGCCACCGGCCGGGTTTTCGAACGTCACTTCCAAATGGGTCCCGATCGGCACCGGATTGACGACCCGCATGCTGAGCCCGTAGCGGGTTTCGGCAATGCGGTAATTGTACAAAAACCCGCCGCCGGCGAAGACAAGCTTGGTCGTTACGGCGCGGCGCTGTTCGGCGAAATGGAAAAAAACCGCCAGAGCGCCAACGGTCACCGCAAGCAACAGGGCGATTGACAGCTGAGACAGTTTGCGCATCGGCGCATCATACCAGAGGTTCTCAATTGGGTGATACCGGAACCGGCGTCACGGCAGTGTTCCCGTCATCCTCGGGCCGCCGTCACCATTGGCAGACATTTGATTTCAGAAAAAAGAACCCCGCCGGAGCGGGGTTCTCAAAGCGTCATTTGATAATCACGGACAGGGTGTGCCGAGAAAGTGGTCGCCGTCGGTAAAGGCACAGCCGAACTCCGGATGGGCCACCGTCGCGGGCGTCAGCCAATCGTCCCCCGCAGGCTTCACGCCAGTCTCAACCCAGGCGACAAGATCGATAAAGGCTGTGGAAAGCTCCGTGGCCGTGAAGTCACAGTGGACCACGCCGCGGATCGCACGTTGCACGAGGAGATCGCTCTTGCCGTTCGTCGCAACCCGGGATGCGTACTCGATCTCGTTGTGAACCGGCACGAAGAGGTCGCCCAGATTGTGCAAGGTCAGCACCGGAATGGTGATGTTACCGGAGACCACGGGGACCTGAGCCAGGCCGTTCGGCCCCGGCCCCTGCGGGTCGGCACTGACGCGCACGATCGCCTCGTTCAGCGCCTGCTCGTCGGGCGTCAGAGCTGGATTCTCGTCGAACTGGTAGACGACCCCAGTGTTGTCGACGCTGTTGCCCGGAGCGCGGGGCAGCGTGCCGTCACCGAGGCCGAGCTCGAAGAGGAAGTTTCCGGGGCCGGTGGCAGATGAGATCGAGTTCCAGAAGCTGAAGCCCTCCTCAAAGTTCGGGCGAACGCCACCGGAGCGCAGCTCCGTCAGGCTTTTCAGGTTCGCGCCGTCGGCGTTGAGCACGACGGGCCAACCGCCCGGAACGGCCTCGAGTCCCGCCTTGATCTGCGGAACGGTCACGCCGATGTATTGGGCCGCGTCGACCGGGAAGGTCGAGCTGCCCGTCCCCAGTTGCTGAGCGGCCACATTGAAGTCGAGGTAGTAGTCGAACAGCGCGTAGTCGCCGAGCGCACCGCAGATGGGCAGCGCCGCGGCGTAGGTGTTGGGGTACTGCTCGATCGACACTGCAGTGATGTGACCGCCCATCGACGCGCCGGTCATGTAGACCCTGTTCGGTTTTCCTACCAGACCATTGAACCGCTTCGTCAAAGCGTGAGAATCCTGCACACCGGTCGTGACGTCGTAATCATTGCGGCTGAAGCTCGACGCAGCCCAGGCAAAGCCCTGGGCAATCAGCAGATGCCGCAGCGGATGATTGTCGACGGTCAGTTCCAGTCCCGTGCTTCCCCTGAAGCCATGCGCCCAGATCACCAGGTCGCCGTTCCAGTTGTCAGGCACCTCGATGCGGTAGCCGGCGCTGGTGTGCACCCCCCACAGGGCGGTGGCGCCGGGCAGTGCGGTGAACGGCAGCTTGCTCTCGTCGACGAAGTAGGCCGGCGGCGGCTGGGCGGCCGCGGTGCCCCATCCGAGCAGCAAGACGTGGAGCAGCACGATCAAATACGACAATTTGAGTTTGTGCATCTTTACCTCCCTGATTGTGTATCGCGGCTATTGGTAGCGCTGCGTTTCCAGGGCTCTTCAGGGGGTCGTCATTTTCCTTTCAGAGGAAGCGGCGACCCTTGAGACGCGCTTCTGCACGGCGCGGAAGCTGCAGGAAAGCACAGTCCACCTCATCCGCATGCGGTGCAATATACGGGATAAGGTCCGAAATCCAAACGTGTCCGGATTCCTGAGTCCGAGAAAAGGACCGCTCACATCGGCGCAGCCTCAATACGCATGATGTCCGTTCCGGGTCACAAGCGGACCTGGCTGGTGGCGTGCGCTCGATGGGACCGGGGATAGATCGCCGTGAAAACGCCGGCTCTTCCGCCCGGATAATGAAAACATTCAAAAATTCGCATATGTTTGACATGGATCAATGCTGCGCCGCAGCAAAATACATAGAATCACGCCATCTCACCAAAGATCTCCGTGAAAATGTAGGCCTCCCCCTGATGGCGAAAATTTCCAAAAACCGGACGAAGTTCGCCTCATCGGCAAAGATCAGCGTTGCCGCCTTGGCAGCCCTGACGCTGCTTTTCACGGCCCATCCGTTGGCAGCACAGACAGTTGGTCTTGAGCAAGCAAAGACGGGCTCCACCGCCGATCACAAACAATTTGAAAGTCTGGACAAGACGTTTTCGAGCGGCCCGGAGGTGACCAAGGCCTGCCTGGAATGCCACACGGAGGCGGCCAAGCAGATCCACAAGACCCAGCACTGGACGTGGGAATTCAACAACCCCGATACCGGACAGCAGCTTGGCAAGAAGAACGTCATCAACAATTTCTGCATCGGCACGGCCTCCAATATTTCGGCCTGCGCCAGTTGCCACGTCGGTTACGGCTGGAAGGACGACAGCTTCGATTTCGCTTCGGAGGAAAACGTCGATTGCCTGGTCTGTCACGACACCACCGGCGCCTATCACAAGGATCCCAATCGTCGCGCGCCCAACCTTAAAAAGGTCGCCCGGAATGTCGGTCCGACCAGCCGTGCCACTTGCGGGGCCTGTCACTTCAAGGGCGGCGGCGGTGCCGCCGTCAAGCACGGCGATCTGGACCCGAGCCTGATTGAGCCCGACATGTTCGTCGACGTTCATATGGATGCCGACGGGCTCAACTTCACTTGCGCCACCTGTCACCAAAGCGACGAACATTCCGTGGCCGGCAGCCGCTATAAGCCGACGGCCAGCGATACCGGGCGCGTCGACGTTCCCGGCAGGGCCGAAGGTGCCCGCGCCAGTTGTCGGTCCTGTCATGACGACAAGCCACATGTGAGCAATGCCAAGCTCAACGATCACACGGCCAAGATCGCCTGCCAGACCTGCCACATCCCGAGCTACTCACGCGGTTATTACGCATCGAAGGAGTGGTGGGACTGGTCGACCGCCGGCCAGACCAAGCCGGACAACACGCCGATTTCCACGGCCGACGCCAAAGGCCACGAGATTTACAACTCCAAGAAGGGCGACTTCCGTTGGGAAGACAACGTCGTTCCCGATTACGTGTGGTTCAACGGCACCGTCGACTACACGCTGCTTGGCGACCCCATCGACCCCGATGGCGTTGTCCCGATCAACGCCTTCCGCGGCGGCCCTGACGACCCGGACGCCCGCATATGGCCGGTCAAGGTGATGCGCGGCAAACAGCCCTACGACCCGGTCAACATGACGCTTGCTGTGCCGCACACCGTCGGCGAGGACGGCTTCTGGAAAACCTTCGACTGGGCCCCCGCTTTGGCCAAGGGCATGGCAAGCGCCGGCCAGCCTTTCAGCGGCGAGTTTGCCTTCGTTGAAACCCAAATGCTGTGGCCCATCAACCACATGGTGGCGCCGAAGGAAGACGCGCTCTCTTGCGTCGAGTGCCACGCCAAGAATGGCCGTTTGGCGAACATTGCGGGCCTCTATGCTCCGGGGGCCAGTTCCAGCCGGCTTCTCGACATGGCGGGTTTCGGGCTGGTTCTCTTAACCCTCGCAGGCGTCGCCGGGCATGGCATCGCGCGCTCGCTTTTCAAGATCAGGAGAGGACGGCCGTCATGACCGGGGAACGGATATACGTCTTCAAGCGGTTCGAGCGCTTCTGGCATTGGGCGCAGGCGGCGTTGATCGTCTTCATGGCGCTGACCGGTTTTGAAGTTCACGGCACCTACACATTGCTCGGCTTCGAGCGCGCCGCCGACCTGCACGTGACGGCGGCATGGACGCTGCTCGGCCTTTGGGCCTTCGCCATCTTCTGGCACTTCACCACCGGCGAGTGGCGGCAATACATCCCGACCACCGACAAGCTGCTGGCGGTAGCCCGCTACTATTCGGTCGGCATCTTCACAAATTCGCCGCACCCCTACAAGCCGACGCCGTTCAGCAAGCACAACCCGATGCAACGGGTCGCCTACCTGATGTTCAAGCTGATCATGGCGCCGGCCATCTGGATCTCCGGCTTGCTCTATCTCTACTACAACGCCTGGGCGCAATGGGGCCTTGGCGGCCTCGATCTGGAGGTCGTGGCGTTGATCCACACAGCAGCCGCCTTCCTGCTGGTGATCTTCTTCATCGGCCACGTCTACCTGACCACAACCGGGCCGACGGTCTTCTCGCAGATCAAGGCGATGATCACCGGCTGGGACGAGGTGGAGGAATAAAAGATGAGAGACAAACGCCCGCTGAACCGGTTGGCGCTTGAGCCAGAAACCGAACATGTTGCCCTGACCCGTCGCCAGGTGCTGGCTGCCGGGGGCGGTGCGGCCTGCGCCGTTGCTGCCCTGGCATCGTGGCCAGGTGTCGCGCTGGCCACGCCCAAGGACGCACAGGCGGTGCTGGCAGAGCTGACCAAGGGTGTCCCGCTTCAAAAAGGGCGGGTCCGGATGACCCTTCCCGCCCTCACCGAACGCGGCCCGTTCACACGCCTCGTCGTCGCCGTGGACAGCCCGATGACCGTGGATGACCACGTCAAGGCGATCCATATCGTTGCGGAGCGCAACACGGTTCCCGACGTCGCTTCGTTCTATCTCGGACCGCATAGCGGCCTTGCGCAAGTCGCGACGCGTATTCGCATAAAGCAGAGCCAGAACATCGTCGCCGTGGCGCAAATGAGCGATGGCACCGCCTATGTCGGCCGCGCCCGAACCAAGGTTCTGGGCGGCGCCGGCGGTTGCGGTTGACCGGCAGGAACAGGAGACGCAGGCCATGACCGTCACCCCCAAGGTTAAGGTGCCCGCCCGGGCCAAACCGGGCGAGGTCGTCATGCTCCGGGCCATGCTCAAGCATCCGATGGAGACCGGATGGCGCGAGAATACAGCCGGCGAAAAGGTGCCGCGAAACCGCATCCATACCTTCATCTGCGAATTTCAGGATCAGGAGATCTTCCGCGCCGATCTGCATTCCGGCGTGTCGGCCGATCCGTATCTGGCGTTCTTCACCACCGCGTCGGCGACCGGCAAGTTCCGCTTCACGTGGTTCGAGGACGGCGGCAACGTCTACACGAAAACGGCGACCATGGAGGTCATCCAATGAGTGCGACAGCGGACCACGGCACGACCCGGAAAAAGAGGGTCCGGGACAAGGCGATCAATGTCCGGGCACTGACGGCGTTCATCGTCACCTGGGCATTTGCCGTCGCCATCGTCACCGGAATCGTCCTTTACGTAGTCCCGCAAGGGCGGGTCGCCTATTGGACTGATTGGCACCTGATCAGCCTTGCCAAGGACGTCTGGAGCAACATTCACATCGTCTTCGGCGCCATCTTCATCGTCTCCGGCGTCCTGCATCTCTATAGAACGCAGCGCCGGGCACCTGCATGTCAAGCGCGAGGCCGTAATTGCCTCCGCGGCGACAGCTCTGGTGGTGGTCGCAGCCATTGCCGTCGTGCCGCCGGTGAGCTGGCTGTTCGAGCTTAACCAGACGGTCAAGCAGTCGTGGGTGACAAGCCCCGACCTGGAGCCGCCCTACGGGCACGCCGAGGAATCGTCGCTGCGCGCGCTGACACGACGGACCGGCATTGATCTGGAACCGGCGCTCGCCCAACTGGCCGCTGACGGATTCGTTGTCACTGGGCCGACCGATAGCCTCAAGAACATCGCCCTGCGCAGCAACACCACACCGATGGCCCTCTTCGCACGCATCAAGAGGTTCCAGAAAGCGCCCGAGACGGTCCCCGGGGCCGCCTATACGGCCGAGGCGGTGGAAGAGCAGTTCGAGGGTACGGGCGTTGGCCGCAAGACCCTGGCCGAAATTATCGACATCACCGGCGTCGACCGGGAGACGGCGGCGCGCCGCCTCGCCGGCACGGACATCGAAGCCGGCGCCGACGAGACCCTGCGCCAGATCGCCGATCGGCACAATCTCGCGCCGATCCAGGTTCTGCAGACGATCCTGGTCAAGGAGTTCAAGCCGACGCGGAATTAACCGGCGATTGCGGTGCGCAAGCACACAATCCCAAGCACGGAGGACCAAACTGTGAAAACCTTGAATAAACTCATCCTTGTGCTGGCCGCGGCATCGTTTGCCGCGCTCGGCACATCCACGGCGCAAGCGCAGGCGGAGTTCCAGAAATACCCGAACATCGTCGACGTCAAATTCGTCATGGAATATGCGGCGATCCCCAAGCGTGACGACGTGATGATCGTCGATTCCCGGCCGATGGCCCGGAAATACGATATCGGCCACATTCCGACGGCCTTCAGCATTCCAGATCGCAAGTTCGATGACATGGCGGGGATGCTGCCTGAGGACAAGTCGACGCAGCTGATCTTCTATTGCGGCGGCCTCAAATGCGCACTCAGCCACAAATCGGCATTCAAGGCGGAGAAGCTGGGCTATACCAATGTCAAGGTGTATGCCGCTGGTTATCCCGATTGGGTCAAGAACGGCAATCTGGGTTCGGTCAGCGCCGCACACGTGAAGAAGCTGATCGACAAAAAGGCCAATGTGGTCATTATCGACGCCCGGCCGACAGCCCGTAAATACGATCTGGGGCATGTGCCAACGGCGATCAGCATGCCGACACGCAAGTTCGACGAGCTGGCCCATCTGCTGCCGGCCGACAAGGCGACGCCGCTGATCTTCTATTGCGGTGGCCTGAAATGCCCGCTCAGCCCCAAGAGCGCGGCCAAGGCGATCGAACTCGGTTACACCGACGTCATGCTGTTCCAGGCCGGATATCCGGCATGGAAGGAGGCCTATGGCGCCGGCCCGACGGCTAGCAAGGCCATGCCGGAACCGACGATGGCGAAGGCGGCCAGTGTGATGATCGAGACCGGCGACGAACCGGACACCATCACGCACGACTCCTTCACGAAGCTGATCGCGGAAGCGCCGGACAGTGTCCATCTGATCGACGTGCGTGACCCTGAGGAGTTCGCGGCCGGGTCGTTTCCCACAGCCATCAACATGACCGTCGACGACGTCGAGGAACAAGTCGCCGAACTGCCGAGCGACAAGCCGATCATATTCGTCTGTGCGACGGGGGCACGCAGCGGCGAGGCCTATGACATCGTCAAGCCGGAGCGCGAGGATCTGGAGATCTATTTCCTCAACGCCACCGTCGAATATGCCAAGGACGGCTCGTTCACATTGCAGCCCGCCGGCTGATGGTGATCGGCGCCTGAACACAAGCGGTTGGCGGATCCCACAACCGCCAACCGCAACCATCGGCCCTCGTCGGCACCTACTGTATACGTCCGTTAGCGCCCGAAAGCGGAAGTCCCTGTCACGGCCAGAAAATCCGGCCTGAAAAACATGCCATAATGTCGGGCCGCCCACTAAAGAGCGGGCGGAACCGGGAGCCAGCATGTTTCTCAGCGTCTTCGACATGTTCAAGATCGGCATCGGCCCGTCCTCTTCTCACACGGTCGGGCCAATGGTTGCGGCGGCGCGGTTCCTCGCTGAGTTGACCCACGGCGACTGGCCGCGCCCGGCCGGCGTCGAAGCTGGCCGGATCATCGTCAGCCTGCACGGCTCGCTGGCCTTTACCGGCAAGGGCCACGGCACCGACATGGCGGTGATGCTCGGCCTTTGCGGCGCGGCGCCGGACAGCGTCGATCCCGACAAGACCGAGGCACTCCTCGCCCGGATCGCCCGTGAAAAACGCCTTGCCGCGCCGGGCTGCGAGGCCATTGCCTTCGACCCGGACACGGATCTTGTTTTCGACTATGGCCCGCCGCTGCCCGGCCACGCCAACGGCATGACGTTCATCGCTTTCGACATCGCTGGCCGGCAGCTTTTAAAGCGCATCTATTATTCCATCGGTGGCGGTTTCGTTGCCGATGAACACGAACTGACCGCCATCAACGACAAGACCTCGGAAATCAACCGGCCGGCGGACGTGCCCTATCCCTTCGCCACGGCCAGTGAGATGCTGGCGATGGGCGAAGCCTCCGGCCTGTCGATTGCGGCGATGAAGCGGATCAACGAAGTGGCGCGCCATTCAAGCACAGGGGCAAGTGCGGCGACCTATGGTGACACCGATCTCGACGCTAGCCTTGAACGCGTTTGGACGGCGATGGACGGCTGCATCGCGCGCGGCCTGTCGGAGACCGGGACGCTGCCGGGTGGTCTCAAGGTCCAGCGCCGGGCGAAGAATATCCGCGAAAAGCTGCAGGCCGAGCAGGGCGCCAATCTGCTGCAGCCGCACCGGGTGATGGACTGGCTCAGCGTCTATGCCATGGCGGTCAACGAGGAAAACGCCGCCGGCGGGCGCATCGTCACGGCGCCGACCAATGGCGCCGCCGGTGTCATTCCGGCGGTCATCCGCTATTATCGCGATCATTGTATCGGCGTCGATGCGGCCGGCATCGCCACCTTTCTGCTCACTGCCGCGGCGATCGGCGGCATCATCAAGCACAATGCCTCCATTTCCGGCGCCGAGGTTGGCTGCCAGGGCGAGGTCGGTTCGGCCTCGGCGATGGCCGCGGCGGGGCTGAGCGCGGCGATGGGCGGCACCAATCAGCAGATCGAGAACGCCGCCGAGATCGCCCTCGAGCATCATCTCGGCATGACGTGTGACCCTATCGGCGGGCTGGTGCAGGTGCCGTGCATCGAGCGCAATGCGCTGGGCGCGGTCAAGGCGGTAACGGCGGCGTCGCTGGCGCTGCGCGGCGATGGCAAGCATTTCGTGCCGCTCGATGATTGCGTCGAAACCATGCGCCAGACCGGCCTCGACATGAGCGAGAAATACAAGGAGACCTCGACCGGCGGGCTGGCCGTCAACGTCGTGGAATGCTGACGCCGCCGAAAGAGCACCGGGTGGGCAGCCACACGCTAAGGCAGGCGAAAATAATAATATCTCAACTCCAGATCGAACAATAAGTAATACATTCGTAATAACGTTTATCTATCTCCAATTAAAGAAAAAATCGATTTGTTTTGCGTGATTTTAACCAATTCCGTCTGTCAACGCCACTTCGAGGATGCCAATTCCCGGGGCGATCTTGGCGGGTTGGAATTCATCACATAGGGGAAA
>CALZIL010000168.1 GCA_945787495.1 uncultured Afifella sp.
CAGTTCAGGCAGGCCGATCAGCCTCTCGCCGCGAAACAGGCCCGGCAGCGTCGCCAGCGCGGTTCTGCCGACGCCGGAAATCCTGGCGCGCACCGGCGCATTGCCCAGCGGGCCGACGCATAGTGGGCCTTTTTGCCGGTTCGGCCGCGCCAGAACGCCATTGCCCGGAACCGACACGGCAAACCGGCCATCGAACACAATCGCCTCGCCAGGCTTTACAGCAAGGTTTTCCGGACCGCGCCGGCCCCATTCACGCAACACCGTGAACCAGCCTGGTGAAATGGAAACCGTCGTGCCATGCAAAGTCCGGCGGACCGACCCCGAATGTCCATCGGCAATGGCCGGATATAGCCGCTCCAGGGACTTCATACCGGGCGTGTAAGGTGATCCCGAAACCGCCTGCAAAAGCCGCGCGAGCGCCCGCAGTCCAATCTCCGGATGGGTCGCCCTGAGCGGCGCCGGATCGCCGCGAACAACACCGAATTCATCGACCGCGACCGCCTGATTCAAAATCTTCGTCGCTTCCGCATCGATCGCCGCGGCTGCCCGGCCGAGACGCCCGGCCGTCTCAGACAGCCGTTCCGCCGTCAGGCCATGGCCGGCAAGCGAGGGAAGCAATATCCGCATCCGCACCCGGTCGTAGCGCCTATCGGCGTTGCTCGGATCGTCAACGAAAGCAAGGCCGCTGGCTTGCGCGACAGAGGCCAGCGCCTGACGGCTGACGTCGAGCAGCGGCCGGGCCAGCGTCAGCCCGTCAAAAGCCGTTGCGGGCGCCATTGCGGCGAGGCCGTAAACGCCGGAGCCGCGTGCCAGGCGCAGAAGGAAGGTTTCGGCCTGATCATCGCGGTGGTGCGCGGTGACAATCGTGTCATGACCGGCGATCGGCCCGGCCCTGATGATCTGCGCGGGCAGGCCGAGCCTCTTCGCATTGGTCGCAACCATGGTGGCCTCGTCGGCCGCTTCGCGCCGCATACCATGATCGACGGTGACGACAAGCGTCGGCGGCCGCTCCGGCCAAGCTGCGACAAGAGCCATCAAGGCCGTGGAATCGGGACCGCCGGAGACGGCCAGGACAAGGCCCTTTGCGCCGCTCAGATTGGCAAAAAGCGTAGCGGAATCGGCCGGCAGCGTGTCGTGATCGTTCAACAGCCAGCCTTTTTCGACTCGCGCGCCACCCGGTCGGACAGAATCGGCGAGGCATCGGGAAACTTGCTTTTCATTTCTGAAAAGGTTGCGCAGGCCGCATCACGCTCACCGAGCGCCGCCAGCGAGACGCCGAGCTTCATCAGTGCGTCCGGCGCTTTTCGGCCCTCGGGTGCGCTCTTGTAGACATCCAGAAATTCGTTTGCCGCTTCCCGGTTCTTGCTTTGCTGGAAAAGGCTCTCCGCCAGCCAGAACCGCGCATCAAGAACCAGTTCGTGATCGGAAAAATTCTGCAGCCAGGCCCGAAAGCTTTGCTCTGCCAAATCGTAATCGCCGGTCAGGACGTAGCCATAGGAAAGGTCATATTCATCGCGCGGGCTGCCGGACAACGCTGCCGTCAGCGGCGGCTGCGCCGGCGACAGACCGCCGGGCGCCGGCAACTGGCCTTGATTGATGTCGGGGACGCCGGAAAGACCGGTGCCGGCGCCGCCGGCAAGCACCGACAGATCGAGCGGCGCGGCGGCGCCATCGCCGGCGCCGTCAGCGGCGATGCGCGGATCATCGGTGGCGATTGACAGCGATCCCAGATCCTGCGGTGGCGCGCCCTGCGTGATGCTGGCATTGTCCTGCGGATTGACGGTTCCACCGATAACTGGCCCGCCAAGAACAGGCCCGTCGCTGATGGATCCGGTCAGACCCTCGCTTCCGGTTGCATCAGGTGCCGGCTCGAGGCTAGCCTGTGCCTGGCGCATTTCAAACCGCAGTCGCTCCACCTCGCCGGTCAACTGCCGGACCTGCGCTTCAAGCTGCTGAATATAAAGGCGCATCTGCGCCGTTTCCTGCGCGCTTTGCGCCGCTGCCGGCAGCGTTTGGCCAAGCGCCAGCGCCAAGGCCAGGAGCAGCGCGGCGATAGGACGGGGGGTGTGTTTCCACGTCATGATCATTATCCGGATATAAGGATATCGTACCGCTTTTATCACCGTCCGACAAATTCGGCCAATTTTCGGCAAGGCGGCGGTTATTTGCCAGGCGGCCGCCGGTAAGAAAAAGGCGGCCCGCGCCCTGCGGACCGCCAATTCGGCGAATTCTATCGGCTCAAGTCAACTTCCGGCGGCGTTCAGCACGGTCACCGAGCGACGATTCTGGTTCCAGCACGAGACATCGTTGCACACCGCGACAGGCCGCTCCTTGCCGTAGGAGATCGTCCGCATCCGGTTGGCCGCGACACCGCGGGAAATCAGGTAATCACGCGCCGCATTGGCGCGCCGCGCGCCGAGCGCCAGATTGTATTCGCGTGTGCCGCGCTCGTCGGCATGCCCCTCGACCGTAAAGGCATATTGGCCATACTGGTTGAGCCATTGCGCTTGCCGGTCGAGCGTCGTGCGCGCCTGCGGCGTCAAGACCGAGGAATCGACGGTGAAGAACACCCTGTCACCGACATTGACCTGGAAATCCTGAGCCGAACCGGGCGAGGCAACGCCGATGCCGGCGCCCTGTTCCAGGGCCTTTTGCTGGCCGGCGCAGCCGGCGCCGAAAAGCGTCGCAGCTAGCGCGGCGGCAACAAAGACATGACGAAAGGTTGGGCGAAGCTTCATCGCCGGATACTCCTTGAAAGAAACGGATTGCGCGTTTCGGATTTGCGATTGAGTAACCATAAGACGGTTAATCCCCGCTCAAGAAAGATGGTTAACAAGCCCTGAAAAGCGGCTTTCATCCGCCCGACTCCGGCGGCGCGAATCCGTTTGTTGTCCCCTCAGGCCCCAGCCCTGTCGGTCAATTGCGGCTTTCCGGTGGCGTATCGCGCTTGCCAGTCCGATCAGTTCAGGGTCGGGCTCCACGCCGGATCGGACGCGAAGTTCGGCGTCGGCACGCGCTGCTCGTTGTAGCCGGTCAGATCGACGCTCCACAATTGCGGACCACCGGACGGACCAGGCACATCGCGGAAGAACATCAGCACCCGACCGTTCGGCGCCCAGGTCGGCCCCTCATTGTGAAAGCCTTCCGTCAGGATACGTTCACCCGACCCATCCGGGGCTATCACGCCGATGGAAAACCGTCCGCCATCCTGTTTGGTGAAGGCGACAACATCGCCGCGTGGCGACCACACCGGTGTGCCGTATCGGCCATTGCCGAAAGTGATGCGTTCCGCCGGCCCGCCACTGGCGCTCATCACATAAAGCTGTTGCGAGCCGCCGCGGTCCGATTCAAAAACGATACGCCGGCCGTCCGGCGAAAATGACGGCGCCGTGTCGATCGACGGCGATTGCGTCAATCGCGTGAGTTGCCGGGTTCGAAGATCGAGCTTGTAGATATTGGCGTTGCCGCCCTGTTGCAGGCTCATCACTACCTGCTGGCCGTCGGGGGAAAACCGTGGCGAGAACGCCATGTTCGGGAAATTGCCGACCAGTTCGCGTTGCCCGGTTTCGATATTGAGCAGATAGACCTGCCATTGATCGCCGCCCAGCGAGGCATAGGTGACTTCCTGGCGCAACGGCGAAAATCGCGGCGTCAGCACCAGTTCTCCGCCATTGGTCAGATAGCGCAGATTGGCGCCGTCCTGGTCCATGATGGCAAGCCGTTTGACCCGCTGCGCCTTGTCACCCGATTCATCGACAAAGACGATGCGCGTATCGAAATAGCCTTTCTCGCCAGTCAGCCGCTCATAGATGACATCGGCGATGATATGGGCGACCCGCCGCCAGTTCTGCGGGTTGGCGAAGAATTGCTGGCCGGTGAGCTGCTGGCCGGAAAACACGTCCCACAGGCGGAATTCGGCGACGATACGGCCATCGGCGGTCTGCGCCACGCGGCCGGCGACAAGCGCCTGGGCATTGAGCGGCCGCCAATTGGCAAAGTTCGGCGTACCGTCCGGCGGCACCAGAGGTTCAACGAAGGCGGCCGGATCGATCGGCGCGAAAAGTCCGGACCGCCGAAGATCGGCTGTGATCACCTGTGAAACGTTCTGGCTCAGTTCGTCCGGACCGCCGGCACCACCGATGAAAGAGGGAATGGCGATAGGCACGGGCTGGACATTGCCCCGGGTGATATCGACGCGGAGCTGCGCCTCGGCCTGGCCGACCACGGCGGTCACGGTAATGGCCAAGGCCAACAGGATTGATCCGCCTCGGCGTTTCAACCAGCGCCCGATCCCAATAAAAATCGAACGGCACACGATCAGCATGTGTTTCAAAACTCCCGAATGATTATCCGCCGAGCATTTCGCGCGGATCAAAAACAAACTCAATATCGCGCCACGCACTGTACATTTCAGGCGGCAGCATATCGTAGGGTGCACAGACCTGTACCGCCCTTATGGCGCTTTCGGCGGCAATCTGCGACAGCGGATCGAAACCGGCATCCAGAATCCGGGGTTCATTGGCCAGGCTGCCATCGGGCAAAAGACCGATGCCGATGGTCACCCGCAGGCTGCCGGCCTCACGCACGCCGCGCGGCGGGTTCCAGCATTGCGCCAGCCGGTTTCGCAGCGCGCCGATCATCGCATCCTGCTCGCTTTGGGTCATTGCCGCATCGATACGGCCCTCATCGGCACCGAATGTCTGCGGCGCGGTCGCCGGCATCGGATCACCACCGCCGGCCGGATCCTGCTTGTTCAACAGCGCCGTGATCTCGTCCGGGTTGAAGGACGGCCTGTCCGGCTCTTTTTTCACCACAACGGGCATTGTCGGCGGTGTCGGCTTTTTCGGCTCCGCCGGCTTGGCGACCTTGACCGGTTTGGGCGGTTTCGGCCGGGTCCGTGGATTTTGCGCCGGCGCCAATGGCGGCGCGTCCGGCGCCTTGGCTTCAGGTTCGGCTTCCGCTGGCGGCGGCGGTGGTGGTTCCGGCGTCACCGGTTTGGGCAAGGCGGCGACGACCTTTGGCGCGGGCATTTCAGCCACCTTGACCGGCACTTTCGCAGGTTTCTCGGCCGGCTTTGGCGAAGGTGCTTCGGCCTTGACGGTCGGTTTGGGCTGCACTGGTACGTCGGGCGTCTTTTCCGCCTTGCGGTCGCCGGCCGCCAGATCGGTCATTTCGGCGATCGGCACCAGATCGACCGGAAACGCTTCAATATCATCGACCTTGAAGGACCGTGCGTTCGGAAAGGCGACCAGCCCATAGGCAAGGATCGCCAGATGCCCGGCTATGGAAAATGCCAGACCGGCCCGCATCGCTCAGCCGTCAGTTTCCTCAAGCGTGACCAGGCCGATCCGCTTGTAGCCGGCCGCGTTGAGGCGGCCCATGACCCGCATGACTGTGCCGTAATCAGCCTCGCGGTCGCCGCGTACGAAAATCCGTTCATTCAGGCCGCCAGTCGCAATGGCCCGAAGCGTGGCGACAAGCTGCTCGGCGGAAACCTCGCTGTCCTGCAGGAAGATCCGCCCGTCCGAGCCGATCGATACGGTCAGTGGCTCGGTATCGCTTTCCAGTGCGCTCGCCCGCGTTTCCGGCAGGTCGATTGGCACACCGACGGTTAAAAGCGGCGCGGCAACCATGAAGATGATCAACAGGACTAACATGACGTCGACAAACGGCGTGACGTTGATTTCCGCCATCGGCTGATGACGGCGCCGCAGCCGGCCGCGGCGGCCGCCGCCGGATGTCGGTGCCAGCATGCCGGCGGTCATTACGCGGCGGCCTTTTCGTCAAGCTGCCGCGACAAGATGGCGGCAAATTCGTCGGCAAAGCCCTCCATGCGGGTGGCGAGCCGCGACGTCTGGCTGGCGAATTTGTTGTAGAACATCACAGCCGGAATGGCGGCCAGAAGGCCGAGCGCCGTCGCCAGCAGCGCTTCGGCGATACCTGGCGCTACGACGGCAAGATTGGTGTTCTTGGATGCCGCGATCGCCTGGAACGAGGTCATGATGCCCCACACCGTGCCGAACAGGCCGATGAACGGCGCCGCCGAGCCAACCGTTGCCAGCACCAGCAGTCGGCGTTCCATCCGGTCGACCTCACGGGCCAGGGTGACGTCCATGACCCGGTCGATCCGGCTGGACAGGCCCTGCATGGTCTTGGCGCCCGATTCGTAGGTGCGTTTCCATTCCTTCATCGCCGAAACGAACAGCGCCGACATGCCGTTTGTCGGCTTTTGCGAAACTTCCGCGAAGAGCTGTTCCAGCGACTGGCCCGACCAGAAGACGTTTTCGAACCTGTCCATCTGCCGGCGCAGGCGGGCAAACAGCATCCACTTGTCGAAAATGATCGCCCAGCACCAGATCGATGCGATGATCAGGCCGATCATCACCAGTTTGACGACGATATGGGCCTGCCAGAAGAGCGACAGGACGGAAAAGCTTCCCGCCGGAACGGCGAGCGCGGTCTGAAGAACTTCGGTATTCATGGGAACGGATCGCCTAGGTTCGATCTGGAGCGGCTTCTGGCCGCCGATTGTGACGAAAGCACGGCCCCTAAAGCCGCTGTCCGACACGCTTACGTGACCATAGCCATGGTTAATGAATCGTTAGGACGGTGATTCGAATTGAGGCACTTTTCATCGTCCTAGGAGTGTGATTGTGCCCCAAGCGCCGCCCTGACCGCAAGCGGCATCCGCTGCGGCTTGCCGTCGGCATTGATCAGCGCCACTTCCACGCCTGCCGTCACCAGTACGGTCTCATCGCGACGGATCGCCTGCTCAAGCCGGATGCGCGCGCCGCCCATCGGTCCCGGTTCGGTGGAAATCGTCAAGATATCGTCGATGCGCGCCGGCTTTCTGAAATCCAGCGTCATGGTCTTGACCGCAAACACCAGCCCGTCGGCGGCCAGTTCATTGTGGTGGACACCGAGCAGGCGCAGATAATCGGAGCGGCCACGTTCAAGAAAATGCAGATAGCGGGCGTGATAGACCAGGCTGGAAAAATCCGTGTCCTCGAAATAGACGCGCTGACGCAGTTCATGGCCGCTGGCAGTGAGTCGCCCGGCCAGTTCGTGCGCCTCAGCCATTATCGGCCATCGTCAATCATCCTCCGGCCCGCCGGCGAACAGCCCGGACTGCGACGCCCTGTCGGCCGGCGGCGCGGCAAGGCCGAGATGCTTGAACGACCTGGGGGTCAAAAGCCGGCCGCGCGGTGTGCGCTGCACGAAACCTTTCTGGATCAGGAACGGCTCGACAATATCCTCA
>CALZIL010000169.1 GCA_945787495.1 uncultured Afifella sp.
CGTCCAAACGGCCGACGATGCGGCCAGGGACATCGGTAAAGTCTTGCGATGTTTGGTTAAAATAGCGGACGTCACGGGCCTGCAGCTCGAACATCAGAGAATGCCGTGACCAATTCGATTCGGCGACAATGCGCGGCGTTGTAATCGCCGCCCAATCGCTGATCTCGCCGGTCGGTTGGGCAAACACATTGCTGTCGAAGACCAGCTTTTCGGTCAATGAGGGATAAATTAGAAACGACCCGGCACGGATTCCGAGCGCGTCATAGGCGCTCTCCTGCGCCTGCGCCGGCATCGTGCCAAGCCCGAAAAGCATCGTGCCCGCAAGCGCCAACTGCCGAAGGCGCGACAGCGATTTCGCGCAATGGTGCGAACAGGGCAAAAGACACCCTGATCTGGCCAGTGTGCCAGCCATTAGTTAGGACTCGGATTGGGCGGCCCGCCGCCGCCGCCGCCATCACCCGGCGGCTCACCGTCCGGCGGTCCATCACCCGGTGGACCACCATATGCCGACAGGAACGCCGCTTGGGTGATTTCGTCTTCGCAATATTCGATCAGTTGATAAAGGTGACGGACCGCATTCTCGTCCTGCCGCCGCAGAAACCGCGCCTCGACGGCAAGCCGCGCGGCGATCGATATCTTGTATTCATGATCCGGCGGCGTGATCAAAATACAGCAGTCATTAGCCCGGCGGTCGTCATAAATAGGTGTTGGCGGCGGAACGTCGCCCATGACAGCAAGCACCGTCGTCGTTACAGATTCCTCATCGAGCGGATCGGGTTTCGGCGTCGACATCGAGCTCCAAAACTCCATATTAAAACCCCATCCCCGACGAATCACGCTTTGGCAATTAACCTCGTCAGTTGGCAGATATTAATATTCTCTGATTAAGAGGTTATTAACCAACAGGGTTGCCGATTTACTAATAAGGCAATACCGGTTCGGCAAAGGCTTCAGAAGAATCGTTCGGGAACCCGCACATTGTCCCCCGGATAGATTGGCACACGCTGGGTAGCATCAAATCCCTGTTCGTCATTTTCGCCGGCACGTCGGATATAGACCGTCTTCTGATTGGCCCGGTAGGAGAAGCCGCCGGCCATTGCCACCGCATCCTGACTTGTCAGCCCGCTCTTGTAAGGATACTCACCACCATTGCGGACCTCGCCGATAATGAAAAACGGCCGGTAGTTCAGCACCTCGATCGAGACTTTGGGATCGCGCAGATATCCTTCCTTAAAGCGCGCCACGACCCGATCTTCGAATTCGCCAACGGTAACGCCAGTGGCCGGCACATCGCCAACCAGCGGAAGATCGATCGCGCCGCTGTCATCAACAAAGAACTCGCCGGACAGATCATTCTCGCCAAAGACGATAACGCGCAATTTGTCGCCCGGCCCCAGGCGATAAAGTTCATTGACCGATAGTGCTGCTGGCGCCGCAGCCGGCACTGTCGTGTTGGCGGTGATCGTCTGGAGAGTTGATCCGCAGCCGGCAAGAATAACGACACCCAATGACATCACAAACCGGCAGCTGTATTTCCTTTCAAGCATCACACATTGTCTCGCTAGCCCGCTCGCGTTCCGAGACACGCGTTGGAGCGACATGATCGCGATTCCCGCCGTCACATTTCGCGTGCGAATCATAAACTTCGCCCCAAAATAACAAATTCTAACAGCGATATCGATCAAACTGGCACCTGTGCGGTCAAAAACCGCCGCTCCGTTCCCTCCAGTACAAGACAGGTCAAACAGCCGGTCAAAAAGGCACCGGTATCAATATTGATCCGGTTGCCGCGGATGTCCGGCGCATCACCCGGCGTGTGGCCGTGCACGACGATCTGCCCGAAATCGTGGCCGCTGGTCAAAAACGGCTCGCGAATCCAGATCAGGTCCTCTTCGCCCTGTTCTTCCAGCGCCACGCCGGGACGTAGGCCGGCATGAACGAACAGGTAATCGCCGAAACTGGCATAGAGCGTCAACGATTGCAGGAACCGAACGTCTTCCGCCGGCAAGACCTGCATGAGCTGTTCATGGCTTGCCAGCATCGCTTCGCCGGTTCGCGCCACGGGCGGCTGCACGCCATAGGAATAAAGCGTCTCAAAGCCGCCAAGATCGCGCCAGTATTCGGCGATGCTAGGATCGGCGATGAATTGCAGGAAAATGTCCTCGTGATTGCCCTTCAGGCAGACCCGCTCGTCGCAGGCGTCGGTTTCCGATCTGAGCCACTCAATGACCGAGCGCGCATCCGAACCCCGGTCGATATAATCGCCGAGATAGACTTCAACGCTTTTTTCCGGCGGATCGTCGGCCAGGTCAGCGCGGATCTTCTCGCACATCTCGATCAACAGATCGAACCGGCCATGCACGTCGCCGATAGCATAGACGCGCAGCCCGTCGGGGACGGCAGGATTGGCAGGCGTGCGCGGCCCGGCTCTGAACAACCGGTTGAGGATCGACATGATTCGGCTCGCAATTGGCAAATCCGTTCTAGTCGATCCGGGCGATGCTTGCGAACACCCCCATGTTCGGCTGGCAAATCACGCCGCGATCATGAGCGCCGCCGTCTGACGGCGCGGATGCCTAGGATGATCATCACGACGACAAGCGTGATGCCGATCGCCTTGAGATCGAATTCGTTGAACGGGCCGTTGCGGTATTGCGAAACGCCTTGCCCGCGACTGTCCGCGGCGGCAATTGCCGGTGACAGGGCGCAAAGGGTGGCAAGGAGGGCACGAACGGCAGGCATATGGAATAGACGCGCGGGTTTCATCCCCGACCCTAAGATATAAGCCGGCCAATGACTATCGCCGTTTGCCAGGCGCGCCCTGCCCTCACGACAATATATAGCCGACGATCGTGCGGCCCTTTTCCGCCGGCACCAGGATCACCCGTGCCCGGCCGACCCGGCGTGTCGAGTCATGCCGGATGGTGTAGCCGCATGTCAGGATTTTTCCCGGATTTTTCTCCAGTTCGGCAATGAGCGTATCGAGCGGTGCATCCAGCGCCAAGCGGGCGGTGCTGATGTCATGGATTTCGGGATCGGCCAGGGTATCGGTGCGCACCAGATCGACGAATTCGCGGTTATGGGCGACCAATCTGCGCGACTGGTCGATGGCAAATGAGGGTACCGGCGCCGCCTGGAGCAGGCCGATTAACCGCGCCGGCGCGGTCTTTTTCCGCAGCCGTTGGTAGCGCCGTGTCAGCCAGCTAGCCGCCGCGACGCGCAGCGCGGAGGCCTGATTGCCGGATTGACTGGCAACACGGTCATGAACGAATTCGGTGAGCCGAAGACCTTTCTCGCGCGCCGCCGCTTCCAGCGTTTCCCAGAAGATCGCCTCCAGCCGGAACGCCTTGCGCCAGCCCTGCCGGCGCAGCACGCGAAAGTGCGGTTTGCCATCGGCATCCGCATCGGCATCCGCATCGGCGTTGGCAGCCGCATCGGCGGCCTCATCATTGACGGCAGCCCCGTCATCGACCGACCGCGGCCGGTGCTGATCGGTTTCCGCCATTATCGCGTCCCTGCCATCACTGCGTTCCCGCCATCAGCGTTCCCTGAGCGCCTCCTCGCGGGCCTTGTTGATCGGCTTGAGGAGGTATTGCAGGATCGTCTTCTTGCCGGTCAGGATATCGACCTGGGTCACCATGCCGGGCAGGATCGGGAAGGTCTGACCGTCGCGCTCAAGTTCTGCGATATCGGTCCTGACCAGAACGGTGTAGAAGGTCTCACGCGTTTCCGGATCCAGCACACTGTCCGGCGAGACCTGATCGACGATTCCGTCGACACCGCCATAGATGGAAAAATCATAGGCGGTAACCTTGACCGTGGCCTCCTGGCCCGGGCGAATGAAGGCGATGTCAGACGGCCGCACCTGCGCCTCCACCAGCAATTTGTCATCCACTGGCACAATATCGACGACAGCCGTGCCGGCGGTGACGAAGGCACCGACCGTATTGATCGCCAGATTGTTGACGATGCCGTCGACCGGCGAGCGGATATCGGTGCGCGACACCCGGTCTTCCGCACCCACAATAGTCTGGCCGAGAACCGCCAGTTCAGCCAAATGTTCCGTCAGCTCCGACAATGCATCCTGCCGGAACTGCAATTCGACCTGTTGTGACTGCAGTTCCGCTTCCCTGAGCGAGGCTTCGATCCGGCCGACCGATTCCGCGCCGGTCCTGATCTGGCCCTGAAGATCGGCGACATCGCGCTGGGCGCGGATATAGTCGGTCTGCGACACCAACCGGCGCTTGGCCAGCGGCTCAAGCAGCGTCAGTTCGTTTTCTGCCAGGCTGAGGCTTTCCGTCAGCCTGTTGATATTCGACCGGGTCTCGGCCAGTTCGCGCCGGCGCTGCTGGACGCGCTCGGCAAAAACCGAAACGCTTTTCAAATAGCTCTGGTGGCGGGCGGTCAGAAGATTGGCCTCATTGGCGCAGACATCGGCGTTAACGCCGTCCGGGCATGAAAACCCGGTGGCCGGATCACCCGCATTCTCGATCCTCAGCCGCGCAATGCGCGCCTTCAGCGCCTGCGCGCGGGCAACCGATTCGCCCAGCGAGGATGCCGTCGTCGTGTCGTCAAGACGGATCAACACGTCGCCCTTTTTAACCCGCTGGCCGAGCCGCACGAAAATGTCCTGCACCACGCCCGGTTCTGAACTCTGAATAACCTGCGTCTTGCTCGACGGGATCACCCGTCCGTCGGCGCGCGTCACCTCATCCAGTTCGGCGAACGACGCCCAGCCGATCGCCACGGCGATAAAGGCCGCGCTGACCAGGATGATCGACGACGACAGGCCGGACGATTGATCCTCATTATCGGCAAAACCGCCAGACCCGACCAGGCCGGTCGGACCGGAAGGCGGCGGGGCGCCTGGCGCGTTGATGATCGGCGGCTGAATGTCTGGCGGCGGCTGAGTTAGACCGGACGGCTGAGCGGGGCCAGCCGACTGCCTGGCCGCCGGATCAGGCGGCTCCGGGAAACGGATTTTCTTTGCTGCGTCTTCGACGGTCATGGCCTTGCCGCTTTCAGCGCAGCGTCGGGTTTGCCGGCAGCAAAGGCGGACGGGCAACCGAGGGCGCGCACATGTGGGTAGGAAACCGGCCCGTCTTCGTCAATAGCCCCGCTTCGCCAATAAATTGGTGCCAGAATCGGCCGCATAACGATCGGCCGCATAACGATCGGCCACTTGGGCCTATCGGCGCCTATCGGGCGCCCGGATTGACCGCTCCGAAGCCGGCGCCCGTAGCCGCAAGTGCCGGCTGGCCGGAGCGGAAACCGTGGATCCACGATCCGGACCGGCTGAGCGAATAGATCGGCTTGTAATAGCGGGCCGCTTTATCGGCGAAAACCGCGTCGGTGACGTTGTCGAGGACCAGCGCCTTGCCGTCCAGATGTGCCGCCAGCACGGCATGGTAGCGGCCGCGCTTGACATCCCTCAGGACGACAAACTGCATGTCGTCAAGCTTGAAGCCAAGGCTTTTCAGGATCCACATCTTGGCAATGGCGAAATCCTCGCAATCGGCGGCGCCGCGCCGCACCGTCTCGCCGAGCCCGGCCCAATGGTCCAGCTGTCCGAAAGCCGCTTCGTCGCTCTTGTAGACCAGCGCACGGTTGACCCGGCGGTTGACCAGCGCCAGCATCGCGCCCGGCGCCAGCCCGGCCGCATCGCGGCGGATCTGTTGCAGGTTTTTCATCGCGGCTGTCTGGCACACACCCTCGTTTTTGCAGCCCTTGCTGAAATATTTGTCGCCCTGTTCGGCAAGCACCGCCTGCCAGCGTTTTATTGCCGGCAATGCCCGGAACGGAATGGCGACGGACCCGAAGACGCCATGGGATTCGGGTGCGGCTGGCGATGCGCTGATGACGAGCCTTGCCGGACGCGGCGCCGGTATGCGTGGCGGTGCCGCCGGTGCCGGGATTGATGCCGGGATTGCTGCGGCCAAGCGAATCACACCCGGCTTGTCCTGATTGGTGAAATAATTTTCCGCAGGCGCCGCCTGTGCCGGCATGGCAACCAATATGCACCAAGACAGCGCCAAGACGCTCCCAAAAGCAAACCAAAGCGCATCGCCAGGACGCCGAAGAGCCTGCCGCACCGATACACTTGGCTGCGCGCCAAGCCAATGCCCGTTTTTCATTATGACGCCTGCTTTTTCTTTACAGCAGACGCTAGGGAATAGACCTTATTATCGGGTCAAAAGACGTGGTTGCGCGATCAACAAATTAAGCTATCGTTTTTCTAACAAAGTATTAAAACGAAATTTACCAAACCATAGGAATTGCAATGACCGCATGTTTAATGCATCGTTAAACAGGCGCTCAGGCATGTTTAAATTGATTCAAGTTTTCAATGCCGCGGAATGATTTGGCAAATCCGGCCGCGTGCTGATTCCGGTTCGATCAAACCACCCGCCGCATTCGCCCCGCCACCCCAACGTTGCCATATTTCGGAATATGAATACAATATTATATCATTTCTGTTAACGTTATTAAAAACTTATCGATGTTTGAATACAATGATATATCTTTTTGCTTTCCGGCTGGTTGCCGCCTGCCCAACAATATGAAATATCCGTTTCCAAATAGGACATATTTGCGGCGCGTTTGCGTCGCTTGGGGATTTCAGGAGGACGTGCCGTGACTGAGAAGACCGTAACGCCGCAAACCGAAGGTTTTGCAGCCGACACGCTGGCTGAAACTTTGAACGACGAGGCCTTTGTCTTGGGCGATGACGCGCAAACCTACCAGCTTGCCCAGACGACGGACGGCACGCCCGCCGAAGAAGAAACCGCGGAAGCCGCCGAGTCCGCTGAAGGCACCGGCGCCGTGCAGCCAGCAACTGCACCGGCCGTGCAGACAATTGTGCAGGTCGAGATCGGCGCCGACGGTTCCGTCCGCCTGCCAGCCGGCACGTCGCTTGCACAGGCACAGGTCTCCGGTGACGATCTCCGCCTCATCCAGCCTGACGGTACGGTCTTTGTAATTGTCGGCGCCACCTCCAACGTCCCCACCATTTATATTGGCGACGTCCAGATCCCGGCGCAATCCCTCGCCGATGCGCTCGCCGCCCAGGGCATCAACATCGCCGCCCCCGGCGATGCCGGTGACGAAGCCGTCGATTCCTCCGGCAACAATTTCCAGGCGACGCATCCGGGTATCAGCCCGCCCTTCGACCTGACCCCGCTGCTGCCGCCGACGGCGCTGGCCTTTCCCGAACTTGACCGGCCCGAACTGCTTGAGCCGCTCCGCCAGGAGGAGGAAA
>CALZIL010000170.1 GCA_945787495.1 uncultured Afifella sp.
CGATAATGGTGCGCCGGCATCGCCGGACGAGCCGGCAGGCGAACCTGCCGCCGAGAGCCCGGACGGCATCGGACAATTGATCGAGCAGGGCCTATCCGGACCGGCGCCTCAGGACAGCGGGCAGACGCCGGCCGGCGCCGATGATGCACCCACTGACCTGCTCACCCCGCCCGATAGCCAGGAAAGCGAACCGGCCGCCGATCTGCTCAAGCGCCTGCTTGGCCAGTAGGCGCGGCTTCAAGAATTATTCGACTGGAATGCTTTGATGGGC
This sequence comes from uncultured Afifella sp., assembly GCA_945787495.1. GTDB lineage: Bacteria > Pseudomonadota > Alphaproteobacteria > Rhizobiales > Afifellaceae > CALZIL01. Next base: position 272 of record CALZIL010000170.1, read on the forward strand.
CCATTGGAGAACTCAGCCGCCGGTCGCATAGAGTGTGCATATGCGTGGTCGCTTCACTGGAGAGGAGGGCGGGCCAGTCAAACTTGTCATTAGCGAATTTGTTCTAAGCGATGGTCCTGCCAGCGAGTGACTTATGAGCATTGTGGAAGTTCCCTTTGTCGATACTGCGAAATCCCCCATTTGATCTGACCGCTATTGCAGTAACGGTAACGGCCAGGACCGGCCAGGGTTATCAGCGATGCTAGTGCAGTCGAGCCTGGACGATCAGTCCCACAACGGTCTCTTCGCCTAATGCCTTGCAGGCCTCCAGGCGATGGAGCCCTTCAACAAGCACAAACCTCTCGCGGCCCTGACGAACCAAGATCGGGGTCAATTGGCCTTTTTCCAACATGCTCTCGGCGATTTCATTCACGACCTTCATATTGAGCGTCTTTCGCCGCTTGACCGGCACATAAATCTCATCGACCTTGAAGGTCTTTTTCTCCATGACTGATCTGCCGAAGCACCTTTGCTGTTCTGGCGTGTAACCCGCCCGGTGCGCTTACTATGTGCTCACAAACCTAAACTGGCCGGTCAAATTATTCTGCTAAGGTATTGAAAAAATTGGTGGGTGAGCAGGGACTCGAACCCTGGACCCGCTGATTAAGAGTCAGCTGCTCTGCCAACTGAGCTACACACCCTCGCCGTGTGCCGGTTTATAGGGATGCCGGTGCTGATCTGCAAGCCGTGTAGCATTGTGCCGGTCCGAATATGGCCGCCACACGGATCATGATCGTCCAGTCCGGAAAACGACAGCGCGTGTCGCCAGCGGCCGTTCCCTCCAAACGACTTCGCCGTTAAACAAGCGGCATGACAGATCATCCCCTCGCCGTCTCCCGCATTGCCGGCGCCGATGTAGCATCCGACGGCGTGACACGGTTCGATACCATCAACCCGGCAAATGGAGAGCGTATGGCCGAAGTCGTGCCGGCCGACGCCGCGGCGATCGATCTTGCCGTTACCAGCGCGGCAACGGCCCAGCAGCAATGGATAGCGACGCCGGCCGCCGAACGCGGACGGGTTCTGGGTCGTATTGCCGCGTTGCTGCGCCACCGAAAGATGGACCTCGCCGCGCTGGAGGTCGCCGATACCGGCAAGCCAATTCAGGAAGCGCCGGAGGCCGATATCGGCTCGGCCGCCGATTGTTTTGAATTCTTTGCCGGTCTGACCCAGACCCTCCATGGCGAGCACATGCCGCTGGGCGATGAGGCCTTTGCCTATACCCGCCGCGAGCCGCTCGGCGTCTGCGCCGGTATCGGCGCCTGGAACTATCCCATCCAGATCGCCAGCTGGAAGAGCGCCCCGGCGCTGGCTGCCGGCAATGCCATGGTGTTCAAGCCAAGCGAAATGACACCGCTGACGGCGCTCGAACTGGCTCGCACAGTCGAAGAGGCCGGCGCGCCGCCGGGCTTGCTCAATGTCGTGCTCGGCGCCGGCGATGTCGGCGCGGCACTGGCCGATCATCCCGGTATCGCCAAGATCTCGGTGACCGGATCCGTCCCGACCGGCAAACGCGTCATGGCAGCCGCCGCCGGAACGCTCAAACACGTCACCATGGAGCTTGGCGGCAAGTCGGCGCTGATCATTTTCGATGACGCCAACCTTGATGAATCCGTTTCTGCGGCAATCCTCGCAAACTTCTATACGCAAGGCGAAGTTTGCTCCAACGGCACCCGCGTTTTCGTCCATGACGACGTGCGCGACGCCTTTATGGAAAAGCTCGTCGCCCGCACCAAGGCAATCCGCGTCGGCGATCCGATGGACCCACAAACGCAGATGGGACCACTGATTTCCGCCGACCATCTGGAAAAGGTGCTGGGCTATGTCGCCACGGGCGAAGCGGAAGGCGCGCGGCTTTTGACCGGCGGGCGGCGAATCACCGATGGCGCGCTGTCGAAGGGCAATTTCATGCACCCGGCCATATTTGACGCCTGCCGGGACGATATGACTATCGTCCGCGAAGAAATCTTCGGTCCGGTGATGAGCGTTCTCGGCTTTTCCGACGACAATGAAGTCATAACTCGCGCCAATGATTCGCCGTTCGGGCTGGCGGCCGGCATCATGACCAACAGCTTGGCTCGCGCCCACCGTGTCGCGGCGGCATTGCAGGCCGGAACGGTCTGGATCAACTCCTACAATCTGACGCCGATAGCCATGCCGTTCGGCGGCGTCAAACAGTCCGGCATCGGTCGCGAAAACGGCCTCACGGCGCTTGACTTCTACAGCCAGCGCAAGAGCGTCTACGTCAATCTCGGCGCTGTCGAAGCCCCCTATTGAAGTCAGCGCGACCAGCCGACCACGAAAAAAGGCGGGCGCCCGGCCCGCCTTTCGCTCTTTTGCGGCCGCTAAATGATCAGCCGGCCGCCTGGGCGTGCAGCCGCGCACCGCGTGCCATCAGCTTGTTAAGCGCCGACAGATAGGCTTTCGCCGAAGCCACCAACGTATCGGGATCGGATGCCCGCCCGGTCACCGCCCGGCCCTCGCCGTCTTCAAGCCGCACCGAGACTTCGGCCTGCGCGTCGGTCCCCTCGGTCACCGCATGCACCTGATAAAGCGCCAGATTCACCGTCTATGTCCAGCGTTAGTGTCGCAGATTGCGGCCCCATCGTTCCGGCAATGACGGTCAACGCCTGCACCTTCATCCGGTCGGCAGCGGTTGCGATCTCCTCATCGACCAGCGCCTCGATGTCCTCGTCGTAGACCTGCTTCTTGCGGTCGGCCAGCGCCTTGAACCTGTTGAAGGCATCTTCAAAGGCGTTTTCACCAAGATGATAGCCCAGATCCTCCAGCTTGGAGCGGAACGCATTGCGTCCCGAATGCTTGCCCATCACCAGCGACGTCTTGGAGACACCGACCGATTCCGGCGTCATGATCTCGTAGGTCTGGTTGTGTTTCAGCATACCGTCCTGATGGATGCCGGATTCATGTGCGAAGGCATTCCGGCCGACGATCGCCTTGTTGTACTGGACCGGGAACGACGTCGCCGCCGAAACCAGCCGCGAGGCACGGTTCAGCATCGCCGTGTCGATGCCGGTCTGGAACGGCAGGATATCGGCGCGCGTCTTGATCGCCATGACGATCTCCTCCAGCGCCGCATTGCCGGCCCGCTCGCCGATACCGTTTATCGTGCATTCCACCTGCCGCGCACCGGCCTCTATACCGGCGATCGTATTGGCGACGGCCATGCCCAGATCGTTGTGGCAATGGACGGAAAAGACCACGCCGTCGGCGCCGGGTACACGCTCGCGCAGCATTTTGAAAACCGCGCCATATTCCTCCGGCACGCTATAGCCGACCGTATCGGGTATGTTGATCGTAGTCGCACCGGCCTTGATTGCCGCTTCGACGCAACGGCACAGGAAATCGTGCTCGGTGCGCGTGCCGTCCTCGGCCGACCATTCCACATCATCGACCAGATTGCGGGCGCGGGTGACAGAACTCGTTACAAGCTCGAGAACCGCGTCGGGTTCCTTTTGCAGTTTGAACTTCATATGCACCGGCGAGGTGGAAATGAAGGTATGAATACGCGGCCGCGCGGCGTGCTTGACCGCCTCCCCGGCCCGGTCGATATCCTTTGTGTTGGCACGCGACAGGCCGGCGACCGTAGCATTCTTCACCCGCTTGGCGATCTCCGAAACGGCCTCGAAATCGCCGTCCGAGGCGATCGGAAAACCGGCCTCGATAATATCGACGCCCATTTCGTCGAGGAAATCGGCCACCTCGAGCTTTTCCTCAAACGTCATCGTCGCGCCGGGACATTGCTCGCCGTCGCGCAAGGTTGTGTCGAATATCAGGATCTTTTCCCGGTTCGACGGATGGCTTCCAGTATCGGTCATGAGTTGCGACCCTTCTCCGGTCTCATCCCGCATAGTGTACGGGCATCATTTCAACGAAGTTTGAAAGTGTCTCCCCTGAAGGCCCGCCCTGCGCAATCCGGAAAACCGAATTCGGGCTGCCGGCGCTCAGGGGCGCCTAAGGAGAAGGAGGTCGAGGCAAAGCGGTGCCAACCGCAAACGCGGCGGCGAAAATCCAGACATTTGTGCGTGGGCAACGCCCATAAGACAAATCCCGAAGCCTCAGTAACGTGACTATATAGACTGCAATCGCGATCTCGCGCAATGGCAACAGCGCCGGTCGGCTCTCCCTCCGCCTCCGTGCCAGCCGTAGTTTGGCCGGTCATGGACAATTTCCACAGGCGTTATTCTCGTGCTCCGAATTCGTGAAATTGTACCGGAATTGCCTTTACCTTGTGCTGGCTGCGCCGTCTTCGCGCCACCGCCGCCACCTCACATGCCCTCCGTGCCGGCACAATCTGGCACGACCAATAATCCCTTCAGAGGAGGCTCTCATGCGAATTGGACGAGTTCTTTCTATCGCGCTTCTTTCCGGCGCAGCTTTCGTCACCAGCACAATCTCAGCGCAGGCGCAGGATGCCTGTGCCGACGGTCTGGCGCAGATCGACGCGGCCTTGCAGACAACGCCGCCGGCGGAGGGCGATGCGCCGACGATCCAGGCCCTCGTCGACGATGCCCGGGCCAAGCAGGCTGCGGGCGACGTCGAGGGCTGCACCGCGAGCGTGGCGCAGGTCAAGCAAATGTTGCAGATCCAATAGGTCTGAAAAGCGAGACTGCTCACTTCACGCAAATTTCCGGACACCGGGAACGGGTCACGAATCCGCCCCAATCCCGGTGTCCGCTTACACTGTTATTCGGGTGCCGGAAGCCGGCCCCCGACAGGGAAACACCATGATGGAGAGCACCATGAAAATAATCCTGCCTTTGGCCGCAGCTCTGGCGTTCGCCACGCCAGCCTTTGCCTCACAATGTCCTGGCGACATGGCCAAGATCGACGCGGCTTTGCAAACAGCCAGTCTTTCCGAGGCCGATTTGGCCGAGGTCACGGCGTTGCGTGCAACCGGCGAACAGCAACATGCCGCCGGCGCTCATGCCGAATCGATCGAAACGCTCGCCAAGGCGAAGAAGATTCTGGAAATCGAATAGCCGATCCGATCGGACAAAAAAACGGCAGGGCGCCCCGCCCTGCCGGATTGGAATGCCGCCGCTGCAACCGGTCAGGGCTTCGTAAAAGACACCACCGCGAGACAAATCGCCAGAAGCGCCGAAAGCCAGGCGAGAGACGTCCACAATTCAAGCCGCTTGGCGAGGTCCGAGTAATCGTCACCTTGAAAGCGCGCGGCTTTCAGGCGTTGCATGACGTGGGCGCCGGTAAAAAGTCCGACAAAAGCTATCTTGCCATAGAACCAGGCGCTCACTGTGCGATCCGGATCGCCATAACGGCTCCACAAAAGCATCAGCCCGGTGATCCAGATGAACACCACCACCATGGTCGTGAAATCACCGAGGACGCGGCGCGCATGAGCGAGCGCCAAGCCCCGCTCTCCGGCCTCTCCGCTCGATGCACGCAGGAAGATCAGATGGGAAAACGCCATCCCGGTTCCCATCGCGATCAAAATAAGATGGGCGATCAGCAGGATTTCAAACATGACCAGTCTTTCACGAGTGATCTTTCAGGGACAGTTGCCGGCAAAGTTTCACGCAATGCGGGGATTCTTGAGGTAGGTGATCGGCAAAACGCGCTCATTGACGCAGATCAACATGGCAAGCCGCCGCCATGTCGATCAAACTGACAGGACTCCTTCCGCCACCCGCACAGCATGGCCACCGATGCGGGCCGCCTCAAGCGCCCCGTTTTTTATCGTCATGTCCAGCCGGATAACCGACGGGCGTCCCATGTCGTCGCCCTGCTCGATCAGGATCACATGATCACCATCGGGATGGTCGTCATATTGCTGGACAAGGCCGGCGAAGGCGGCCACGGCCGAACCGGTTGCAGGATCTTCTTCAATACCCGACATCGGCGCAAACATTCGCGCGCGAAAATCATGGTCGTGACCTTCCACGTCACGTGTATAGAGAAAGGCGCTATCGTCGCCGAAGGCTTCAATCCAGGCTTCCCGGACCGGATTCGCCGCCGCGAGCACACTGCCATTGCGGACCGGGACGAACTGGAACGGATTGCCCGCCGACCAGACGCTGGCCTTGTGGTTCTCAAAGGTGACATCGTTGGGCGCCAGCCCAAGCGCCTCGGCGAGAATCTCTTTCGGTTTGGCGATGCCGAGATTCTGCGGCAACCGCGGCAGGTCGAATTCGGCAAACCCGGATCCGTTCTTGAGCCGGACACCGCACCGAACCGGGCCAATGCCCTCCTCCAGCACGACGACGGCGTCCTGCCCAGAGCCCATATCGCCAAACCGCTCCGAGGCCAGGCAGATTGCTGTCCCGACGGTCGGATGGCCGGCAAATGGTAGTTCCACCGCCGGCGTGAAAATCCGCACCCGGGCCGAATAGGCCGGATTATCAGCCTTCAGGACAAATGCTGTTTCGGAAAGATTGAATTCGCGCGCAATCGCCTGCATCTGCGCCGTCTCCAATCCCTCCGCATCGAGCACGACGGCCAGCGGATTGCCGGTCAGCACCCGGTCTGTAAAGACGTCGTAGATCTGATAACGGCGACCCATATGCACGGTCCTTTGGTTCGGGCCCTATGAGAACACGACGCGCCGCACCAGCGAGCGGATTGTCAACCCTTGCACAATGATGGAAAAAATCACCACAAGATAGGTGGCGACAATGATCGGCGCCTTCTCCGGGACGACAGGCAGCGATAGCGCCAGCGCCACAGAAATTCCGCCGCGCACCCCGCCCCATGTCAGCACTGGAACGGAACCGGGCGTGAAGGTTTCGCGCAGTGAGAGCAGCGCGATCGGCACGGAGACGGCAATAAAGCGCGCCGCCAGCACCAGGGGAATGGTCAACACGGCAAGCCCCGCCAGCGAAGGATCGATGGTAATGACCAGCACTTCAAGGCCGATCAGCAGGAACAGAACGGAATTGAGGAGTTCATCGATAACCTCCCAGAATTGAAAGAGATGCGCGCGCGTTTCCTCGCTCATTGCCGTGTCCGCACCACGATTGCCGATCAGTAGACCAGCCACCACAACCGCGATCGGACCGGACATGTGCAGCCGCTGGGCGGTCGCGTAAAGCGCTGTCACGAGCGCCAGGGTGAGCAGTATTTCAACGGAATAATTATCGATCGCCCGCATGGCCCGCACGGTGACGAAGCCGGCGACAAGGCCGATCACGGCGCCACCAACGGCTTCGGTGACGAAGATTTCACCGGCATGGGCGAGATCGAAGTGACCACCTCCGGCGGCAAGCGCCACCAGGATGGTGAAGACAACAACGCCGACACCGTCATTGAACAGGCTTTCGCCGGCGATCTTGACCTCCAGGCTTTCCGGTATCCGTACGGATTTAAGCAGCGATAAAACGGCGACCGGGTCTGTCGGACTGATCAGCGAGCCGAAAACAAGCGCCCAGATGAACGGCATGTCCAGGCCAAACAATCGGGCAGCGCCCCAGAATCCGGCACCGACGATAAAAGTCGATATCAGGACGCCGAACGTCGCCATGATCCCGATAACCCATTTCTTTTCGCGCAAAAGGCCCAGATCGACATGCAGGGCCCCGGCGAACAGCAGAAAGGCGAGCATGCCATTCATCAAAGCTTCGAAGAAATCGATCTGGCCGACAGCTGCCGCCACCGTCTCTTTGACGTTGGAATTCGGCACGACCAGGTCAAGAACAATCAGGCAGCCCGATGCGGCAAGCGCCATGAGTAAAAGGCCGATCGTATGCGGCAGCTTGACGACCCGCACATTCAGCCATCCGAATGCGGCTGATAGAACCAGGAGAAATGCACTGATTTCAAAAAGACTGAGCATCGCCGCCCCCTCGCTTCCGTGATAGCGGAAGCGCGCGCCGGATCAAAGCAGGCACTTGTATACCCGCATTCGTTCCCCTACGGCGCAGCAAAATGGCGAAAGACACCCGCAGAAATCAAATTCTGGGTTAACAAAACGGTAACGAATGCCCCCGGTTTTCCGGACTTCTTTTCAGAAAAGACACCGAATTGGCCGATAGACTCCAGGCTATGTTTGCGAGAATCCGTCAATTTCGGCATCGATGCCGGAGAGCCGCGCTGTCCATCGCCTGCGCCCTCGCGTTCGCCATCACAGCCGTGGTCCCGGCGCCATCCGGCTTGGAAACGCTGGGATTGGGCGCCGATTCCGCCTGGGCCGGCAATGGCAATGGTGGCGGCAATGGTGGCGGCAACGGTGGCGGCAACGGTGGCGGAAACGGTGGCGGCAACGGTGGCGGAAATGGCGGCGGCAATGGCGGCGGCAACGGTGGCGGCAAAGGTGGCGGCTACGGCAAGGGCGGCATCAACGGCAATTCGTCGCTGAGCGCGGCGCCCGGCGAGAAGCGCGCTGTTCCCGGAGGCCTGCTTGGCCGCCTGTTCTTTGGCAAACGGCGCGGCTTGGCGTCCGACACACAGAAAGCCGTGACGATCAAGAACGGCGGCGCATCAGTTCAGCCCCGGAAATCCAGGACGAAAACAACCAAAAAACCGACATCCGGATCACAGTTAAAGTCGACGGCGCGCGCTTCGGCTAAGCCGGTCACGCCCAAAACGCCCACATCGGCCTACGGCTACAAGGACCTGGAAACCAAAAGCCCAGACGTCACCGCAGGCGTCGTTGCCAAAATGGCCACCATTTCCTACGCCCAGGCCGTTCGCGATCTGCAGGCGCTAGAGCCAATCACTTCAGACGAGATTGCTGCGCTGGGCAAAACGATAGAGCGGCTGGAAGCTGGCGCGGCGAACGCAACGCCAGACGACGCGGTTCATCAAGAACTGGCAGCAGCCAGAGACGAACTCAAAACCAAAATGACGGCCATCGACAACTATCGCGATGCCCAGGACCTGGTAGACACGCTCCAGGCAGCCGCGACCGATGCCGCACTGGCGGCGCAATCGGAAAAACCGCTGGCATCCGGCACAATCGGTCACAATTCACTCAAATCGGCCATCGACGACATATTGCGCATACGCCCGACATTACCACCCAGCGACTAGGGACCTGGCCATAGATTTGGAAGCGGGTCGCCGGCCATCGCCGCGCATACCGCATTGGTCACCAGCAACGACCGCAGCAATTCAT
>CALZIL010000171.1 GCA_945787495.1 uncultured Afifella sp.
AACAAATTGTAGGTGATGAAACCACAGACGAGTATCGTCAGGCCAAGGCCGACCGTGCGCCGCATCGCCTCGATCGTCAGCGCGATGATCAGGCATGCGAACGCGATATCCCATGTCGACAGAGGATCAAGCAGCGTGATGCGCCGGGCGATCGTGTCCGACTGTAAAAGGAAGTAGCCCCCGGCCAGTGCCGACAACGCCGACAATACCCAGTCATGCAGCGGCACCGTCTTGGGATCCGACCTTGTCAAGGCGCCGATCATAAGAAAGGTCAGCACCAGCATCAGGGCAAGGAAGGTGATCGTCAGCGCCAGGACGTCGGATCGAGAAAATCCGGCGGCGTAGACTGTCCACACAGCCGTCGCCGCCGCAAAGGTCTTTATCGCCTTGCCCGTCCAGTCCTGCGGACGGCGCCGGACGCCGGTGTCAAACGCCAGCCCGATCAGGGAAAAGCCGGTCTTTTCCCGCCGAACGTCTGCCACCGGCGCAAGCCGTGTTTGTCTTCAGATCCCGTTACTGAAGTCCTTTAGCCTTATAAACCGCTGCTGCCGCCGGATGGTACGGAACAGCCTGACTGCTCGCCATCAGTTTGGCATCCAGCGGCGCCATCGCCTTGTGCACACCCGTCATCTTGTCGACATGGTCGACCAGAGCTGCGGTTACGTCGGTGACCATTTTCTCGTCGGCATCCTCGCGCGCAAAAAGTTGCGCCGACAAGGTGACGGTCAGGGCATCGCCCGATCCCCACTCATAGGCTGACGCCGGAATCGTGAATTTGCCGATGCTCCATTCCTGCGCGACAGTGGACGCCGTCGCGTCACCGACCGGGATCAGCGTCAGGTCGATCGCCGAGGCCAGTTGGCGAATGGAGCGGTGATTGATGAACAGCGAATTGAGTATCGCATCGGCGCGCCGGTCACGCATCAGCTCGCCTTGTTCCTTGGATGCGGAATAGGTGACCGATCCACCCCAGGATTCGATCTGCTCGGGCGAAGCCCCGGCAGCCGTCAGCATCGATGCGCCGACCGGACTGGCGACATTGCCGCGCCGGTTCAGCAGAATATTGATCGGCAGTTTTTTTGCGCCGATATCCTCGATGGTCTTGATGCCGTGTTCTTCCGCATAGCTCTTGTGAAGGATGAGCTGCATCGGCGCCCACGTATAAAGAACCGCGACCGTCTTCATGCTGTTGAACGGTTTTTCAAACGGCTTTTCGCCTTTCGTCGCGGCCTTGGCTTCCGCATCGTGGATGATCGCCAGATCGCATTTTTTCTGATCAAGCTGCAGGACATTGGCATAGCCGCCACCCGACGTCTGGTAGGTCACAGTCGAGCCCGGATGGGCTTCCTTTACCGCCGCGTCGATGCCGGCGCCGAGCAGCGACCAGAGCCCGCCGGGACTGGCGCCGCACAATGTCAGATTATACTGGGCCTGCGCAGGCGAATTGATACCCAACGCCGCGCCGGCCGCAGCCAGCCCCAACAACAGGAAATTTCTGGAGAATTTCATTTCGTTTCACCTCCCGATTGGCGTTTCTTTTTTGACCTCGCAAACGGCAAAATTCGCTATAAACTTAGAGGTCTAAGTTTTTTCGAATCTAACCGCGCCGGGCGAGTTAAGTCAAACGACGCCCAGATGAGGCGCAGCATGGCGCTGAACCGCAATTGGAGCAAGACAAGCATGTGCACAGGCAGCGAAGGGCAGGTCGGGACAGTATCGGAACCGGCAGCCGAACAGACAATGGACCGGGGCAAACCAGCGCCCGCCGCCGATGCAACGCTTGTCGACGATCTGGTCACCGCTAACCATATCCTTTTCAACCACGGTGTCGTCGACGCCTTTGGCCATGTCAGCGTCCGTCACGACAAGGCGCCCGACCGGTTTCTCCTGGCCAGAAACCTGGCGCCCGCCCTTGTCACGCCGGACGACATTCTGGAGTTCGATCTTGACGGCAATCCGCTCGCCGCGCGCGGCCGCCCGGTCTATCTGGAGCGTTTCATCCACGGCGAGATTTACCGCGCCCGCCCCGATGTCGTGGCGGTGGTCCACAGCCACGCCCCGGCCGTCGTTCCCTTTGGCGCGGTTTCCTCACAGCCGCTGATGCCGATCTGGCATATGAGCGGATTTCTCGGCGAGGGCGTTCCGGTTTTTGAAATCCGCGACAGCGCCGGGCCCGGCAGCGATCTGCTCATCCGCTCCGGCGATCTCGGCGTTGCCCTTGCCGAGAGCCTGGGAACGTCCAGCGTCGTCCTGATGCGCGGCCATGGCGCCACGGTCGTCGGGTCGAACCTGAAGCAGGCGGTGTTCCGCGCGGTCTATACGCAAATGAATGCCGAACTCCAGTTACAGGCGAAAATTCTCGGCGCTGCAACCTTTCTGAACGCCCAGGAAGCGGCGGCCACGACGGTCTCGGTCGGCAGCCAGATCGACCGCGCCTGGGACATGTGGGCTCGGCAAGCTGGCAGCAACAATCCGTGACCGGTTCGCACGTAACCCATTGCGATCGTTGCGATTTGGATGACCTCTTGCAATTCGTTAGATTACGAAGGATATTTATGGACTGGAATCCGTGGCTTTTCGCGGAAATATTGTGGAGGGCTGCGGGCCGGTAAATGAATTTGGCGTTTCCGGAACAAGCTGTAGGCTCGTCCCGCAATAGCGGCTAAAAGGCCGTTTCCCGTAAAATACGGGCACATAAATCGAGGGAGGAATGAAAATGCGAAAGCGTTGGCTTTCAACACTGGTTACAACTGTTGGCCTGGTTGGCGCGCTGGCCTGGACGCCAGCGTCGGCCCAATCGGTCGCCGATTTCTACAAGGGCAAAACCATTACCGTCTATGTCGGCTACAGCCCCGGCGGCGGTTATGACACCTATGCGCGCACCGTCGCACGCCAGATCGGCAAGCACATTCCGGGCGAACCGACAATCATCGTCAAGAACCGGCCCGGCGCCGGCAGCATGACGCTCACCAACGAACTCTACAACGCCCTGCCCCAGGACGGTACGGCTGTTGGCATCATCGGGCGCGGCATGGCGATGGAACCCCTGTTCGGCTCCGATCTCGCCAAATTCGAGCCGGCGAAATTCAACTGGATCGGCTCGGCCAATAACGAGGTGAGCATTTGCGTGTCCTGGCACACCTCGAAGGTCAAGACCTGGGAAGACATGCAGACCATTCCGATGTTCGTCGGCGGCACCGGCGCCGGCGCCGACACCGACACGTTCCCAAGGGTGATGAACAACCTGCTTGGCACCAAGCTGAAGTTGATCACCGGCTATCCGGGCGGCAACGACGTACTGCTGGCCATGGAACGCGGTGAAGTCGAGGGCCGTTGCGGCTATTCGTGGTCGAGCGCCAAGTCACGCAAGGCCGACTGGCTGAAGGAGGGCAAGATGAACATCCTCATCCAGATGTCGACCGGAAAGCATCCGGATTTGCCGGATGTGCCGTTCATCATGGATCTGGCGAAGAACGATGCCGACCGTGCGGCACTCGAGCTGATTTATGCCCGCCAGGAATTCGGCAGGCCTTTCGTTGCTCCCCCGAACGTGCCGGCCGACCGCGTGGCGGCATTGCGCGCAGCCTTCATGGCGACCATGGCAGACCCTGATTTCGTAGCTGACGCCAAGAAGCAGGATCTGGAGATCGCCCCGATCGGCGGCGAGCGCATCGGTGAACTGATCGCCAATATCTACAATGCGCCGGCGGACGTGGTCCGGCGGGCCAAGGAAGCCTCTGAGCGGGCCGACAAGCTCGAGATCACCGAAATCAAGGTCGAGCTGATGAAGATCTCCGGTGCCGTCACCGAGATCGTAAAGGGCGGCCGCACAGTGCATCTCGGCGACAAGTCCGCCAAGATCAGCGGCTCGCGCACCGCTGTGATGATCGGCGGCAAGTCCGACGATCGTGGCAATATCGCAATGGGTATGAACTGCGAAGCCGAGCTTACCGGTGAAAATGGCAGCGAGGCCAAGACGTTCTCCTGCAATTGATATCGGCGCGTTAATACGGCGTGGCGGCTTTCGAGCCGCCACGCTGCAATTGCCACGTTCCGCCATGCCGCCGGATGCATCACCGCTCATGAGAGGTGATTTTATGACCGATTCATCGGAACCGAGATTCCTGTTCGATCCCTATCTGGATTGGGCAAGCAAGGAAGGCGTTCCGATCGTCGAGGATTTCGGCATCGATCTGCTCAAGGTCGAGACCAAGCCCTGGGCCAGGCTGGGAACGAACGGCGCGCTCGTTCACCTGAAAGGCCGCGGTGATTTCGTCTCCATGTTTGTCATTGACCTTGATCCGGGCGCCAAGTCGGCGCCGCAAAGGCACCTTTTCGAGGAAGTGATTTATGTCCTGGACGGCCATGGCTCGACGACGATCGAGACCGATGACGGCCGCACGCATAGTTTCGAGTGGGGACCCAAGAGCCTGTTCGCCCTGCCGCTCAACGCCCGGTACCAGCATTTCAACGGCAGCGGCCAGGAGCGCGCGCGCCTGGCCTCCACCAACAATCTGCCGATGGTCATTAACCTGTTCCACAGCGACGCATTCGTCTTTGAAAATCCCTACCGGTTCGATGAACGGCAAGGCAAGGAAGGCTACTTTTCCGGCGAGGGCGATTTCATTCCCAAGCGACCCGGCCGCCATATGTGGGAAACCAATTTCGTCTCCGACCTTGCCGAATTCGAACTGCAGCACTGGGCAGCCCGCGGCGCCGGCGGTTCCAACATGATGTTCGTGCTCGCCGACGGCACCATGCACGCCCACATTTCCGAAATGCCGGTCGGCACCTACAAGAAGGGCCACCGCCATGGCGCCGACTTCCACGTCTGTTGCGTCAAGGGCGAGGGCTATTCGCTGCTTTGGTATGAGGGCGATGAAGATTTCGTGCGCGTTGATTGGGGCCATGGCGTCGTCTTCGCGCCGCCGGACGGCATGTTCCATCAGCACTTCAACACCAGTCCCTACAAGGCCCGTTATCTGGCAACTGCCTTGGGTGGCCTGCGCTATCCAACAACCCAGGCTAAGAAGGACATTTTTATGGGCATGGACGTCAATGTGCGCGACGGCGGTGCCCAGATTGAATATGAGGACCAGAATCCGCGTATCGACGAGATCTATCTCGCCGAGCTTGAAAAGAACGGCGCGGAATCGAATATGGGCCAGTTCATCGACGAAACGCCCTACAAGAAAAAATCGGCTTAAGACCGGCATTGCTTTCGGGCCGGGCGGGCACCATGCATGATATCGGCTTCGACCACCTTCATCCTCCGGCCGAGGACCAGGATGCCCTCAGCGAGACCATTGCATCGCGCGACAATGTTGATCTGACGACGGTCGGCATCGACGTCGGCTCATCGACCTCGCACCTGATGTTCTCCACGGTACGCATGCAAAGGCTGAGCGAGGCGCTGTCCAGCCGCTTCGTCGTCGTCGGGCGCGAGGTCATCTGGCGCTCGCCGATCACACTTACCCCGTACCGACCGGACTACACGATCGATGCCGACGCGCTGAAGCGCTTTTTCGACGGAGCCTATCGCGACGCCGGACTAACGCCGGACGACATCGATTCCGGCGCGGTGATCCTCACAGGCGAGGCGCTGAAGCGGCGCAATGCGCGGGAGATCGCCGACCTGTTCGCGGCCGAGGGCGGCAAGCTCGTCTGCGCCAGCGCCGGACATAACCTGGAAGCGGTAATGGCCGCCCACGGCTCCGGCGCGGTGGCCTTGTCCCGGCGCGAAAAGAACATCGTGCTCAGCGTCGACATCGGCGGCGGCACGACGAAATTCGCACTGGTCCGCAATGGCCACGTTCTGCACAACGCCGCTCTGGCGATGGGCGGGCGGCTTGTTGCTTTTGATGAGGATGGCCGCGTCACGCGCATCGAGGAGCCGGCCCTGCGCATCGCCAATGAGGCGGGTGTTGACTTAAAGCTCGGTGAAAAACTAGCCGATGCCGACCGTATTCGTCTGGTCGCGACAATGGCCGGGGCGCTTTTGCAGTCCATCCGCCAAGCGCCGCAGCGCGAGCTCACCGCCGATCTGGCGCTCACGCCCTGGCTTCCGGCAGAACCGACGCCTGATGTCATCACCTTTTGCGGCGGCGTCGCCGAATATGTCTATGGCCGCGAGAGCGCCGATCACGGCGATCTCGGCCGGCCGCTTGCCGAGGCGCTCGTGGCGGCATTGAAAGAGGGCGAGATCCCTTACCCGGTTTTTGATCCGGGACACGGTATTCGCGCCACCGTCGTTGGCGCCTCGCAGTTCACCGTTCAGGTCAGCGGCAACACCATCCTGGTGTCGGACCCCGATATCCTGCCGCTGCGCAACGTTCCAGTGATCCGCCCCCACCTCCATCTGGACGGCGATTTCAGTGCCGAGGCGGTGAGCGCGGAGATCGCCAGCGGGTTCGCCCGTTTCGACATGGTTGAGGGCGAGGATAGTGTCGCGCTGGCCCTGCGCTGGCAGGGCGAACCGCTGCATGCCCGCCTGCACCGCCTGGCCGAGGGCATCTGCCGGGGCATGACGCAG
>CALZIL010000172.1 GCA_945787495.1 uncultured Afifella sp.
TCGATCAGGGGCATATCTCGGCCGACCGAATGAAGAGTTCCTGGGCAGGGGCGCTGGGGCATCCGCAATTCCTGCCGAGCAGTTTTTTGCAGTTTGCCGTCGATTTTGACGGTGACGGTCGGCGAGACATCTGGGGTTCGGTGCCCGATGCGCTGGCGTCGATCGCCAATTACCTCAAACACAATGGCTGGCAGAGCGGCCGGGACTGGGGATTTGAAGCGAACGTACCGCCGAATGTCGCCTGCACGCTGGAAGGTCCCGACAAGGGCGCAAACATCACCGACTGGGTCCGGTTTGGCGTCACCCGTGTCAGCGGCAGGCCGTTTCCGCAGGGCGAGTTGGGTCGCAAAGGCTTTCTGTTGATGCCGGCCGGCCGGCTCGGCCCGGCCTATATCGCAACGCCGAATTTCTATGTCCTGAAGACCTATAACGAATCCGATCTCTATGCGCTGTTCATCGGGCATCTGGCGGACCGTTTCGGTGCCGACAGGCCGTTTGTCGGCAAATGGCAGAAGACCGGCGGTTTCAACCGGCGCGACGTCCAGCTGATGCAGCAGCGGCTTGAGAAAAAGGGCTACGATGTGGGCGGCGCCGACGGTCTTGTCGGGTTCAAAACCCGTGTGGCGGTCGGCCTGTGGCAGGCAAAAGCGGGGCTTTCGCCAACCTGTTTCCCCGATGCCGGGCTGATCCGGAAGATTCGTTAGCCTCTAACCGCGCCAGGCAAGCCAGACAAAATTCATCGCGCCGATCACTGTCAGGGAATAGTGACCAGTCCGACAACGAGGCCAAGCGCCAGGTAATCCCAAGTCAGGAGATTTGTTCCGCCGAACACCGCGACACGAGTCAAATTGGTGGTCAGCGCGATGACCGCCAGGGTCGCGACAAAGGCCTGCCGGGTCAGGCCGTAGCCAAGCAGGAACGGAACGAGCAGCATGCCTGGGCCGACCGCCATGCCCGATATCAGGCCGTAGACCGCGCCGGCGCCGGTCAGGGTTTTCTTCGTTGCCCTTATGTTCCGGCTGGTTGCGATCCGCCGCAGCGGGATCGACAGCACAATGACGACGGCAAAAACGAGGGCGATGGCGGTTGTGGAAAGGCGGCCATAGGCAATTGCCGCCAGAACGATTGCGGGAACGGACGAAACGATGACGGCGGTAAATGCCTTGCGGTCGAAATCACCAATGTTGAGCAAAGCGCGTGTGCTGTGGCTGACAAGCAGGGCGACACTCAGGACCGGCAGGACCGGACGGACGCCGATCAGCGGCGCGAGAGCGGCTGCCATCAAAAATCCGCCGGCGACACCTGACGCGCCGTGGACGGCAGATGTGATCAGTCCGGCGACGAGGATGACGAGGAACGTCCAGATGCCGATTTCGGCGAAAAACTGAGCGATGCCGTCAAGGATCAAGGCGTGATCATCCGACCCGGGTTGTCTCGCGCGAAGGCGACGTTTGCCATGCTTGTGGTGACCAGAAGCTGCAGATTCGACAGTTGCGATCAGGGCGTATCACGTTTGTCGCCAATTGCGGATCAAGGATGGCGAAAAATTTCCACGAATCCGGAACCGCGAAATGACGCTCAAATTGCCTGAATCAGGGACTGCGGTGAGATTCTATACTGAATTTTTTGTTTGCGTGTATGCCAATTGGGAATGCCCCCGTTGGCCGCCTGTTACCGATGGAGGTCAAATCCCTCAAAATGACAAGAGCGTCTCCTGGTTCTGACCATGACTGCGGTGCTCACGGCGGTGATCGATCGACGGACCTCGGCCGAGATCTGGATGCCGCACAATGCGAAACAGCTCACCAAGTGCGAAAGACAAGCACTCAGATTCGGAGTCATGCAAGGCGTGCGGAACAACTGATTCGCCTGAGCCGAGGGGCATGATCCGGACTATGTCCTGACGCGCATCCCGGCTTCCGGATTTTTGGGCTGATATCCCCCAGGGTTGCGATCCGTTTACCATATGTGCCGATGAAGGAGTGGCTATGCGCGGAAAATCCCGGCGCTTTGCCATGCGAATCTGCGGTGCGGGACTGCGTTTTCCGCGGATTCCGGGGCAGCGCAAAACGGCCTGATCGACCGTGGAGAATCATGCGGTATCGCTTCCTTGGTGGGCGGAGATTTGATCTCAATCAAAGCGGTTCGGGAGTATCGCTGCTAGCCTTCTGGCAATTCAGTCCTGGGCTGAAATCTGGAACCGTCCCCCGGCTGCAGAAAAGCCCAGCGTGTACGATTTCTCAACGCCTCACAGCGCTGGGGGGAGGTACTACGTGAAGGCAAGGACAGAAATTATACATAATCATCCCCTGCCTCCATTTAATTGTTGGTTTTTGATCAACAAACCAAGTCGGTTACATTCCACCGATGAACAAAGGAGAATACGATGACTAAGCGAGGATTGCTCGCGGCTGTAGTTATGCTGGCCACTGGGCCCGCATTTGCTGCCGATCCTGCCACCATTGACTGGCCGAATGTTCCGACAAATACGGTCAAACTGTTCTTCCCTGGGCAGTCGACCTATCAGTGGCTGCGCTCCAAGGACCATGCCGGCGCGGCGGTGGTCAAGACCGGTGGCGCCTGCATCACCTGCCACAAGGACAAGGAAGAGAAGATGGGCGCGGCTATCGTCGGCGGCGACAAGCTCGAGCCGCATCCGATCGAGGGCAAGCAGGCGACTATCGACCTGGCTGTCCAGGCCGCTCATGACAATGAGAATCTGTACTTCCGCTTCCAGTGGAAAACCCGCAATCCGCACCCCGGTTCGGCCCATCCGCATCGGCGCTTCGACGGCAAGGACTGGAAAGGCATAGGCTGGCCGCGGCTGCACAAGAAGGTGTGGGACGAGGGACAACCGGCCATCTATGAAGACCGCCTGTCGATGATGATCGACGACGGCTCGGTGCCGATGTTTGTCGAACAGGGTTGCTGGCTGACCTGCCATAACGGCATGCGCGATAGCCCAGATCTTGCCGCGACTGACGACGTCAAGGCGCATCCGGTTCTCGGCGGCGTCCTGAAAAAGAAGGACGTGCGCAAATACCTGCCGGCCTCGCGCAGCGACGACAACGCCACTTGGAACATGACCAAGTCGCCGGAAGAGATTGCAGCGATCAAAGCTGCCGGCGGTTTCGTCGACCTGATGCAATGGCGCGGACACCGCTCCAACCCAATCGGCATGGCCGATGACGGCTATGTGCTTGAATACCGCCTGTTCGATGAGGGCAAGGGTGTGTTCAGCTCGAACTGGGACAACGAGAAAAAACAGCCCAAATACATGTTCGACGATGCCAAGGTCGGGTTCAAATCGAAGATTATGGACGAACTTCGCGATACCTCCAAGCCACAATCCCTCATCCCCGGAGAGAACGCGGTTGCCTTCGACCCGAATGCCGGTTGGAAGGAAGGTGACATGGTCCCCGCATATTACGTCAGCCGCGAAGCGGCCAAGGGTTCGGCCGCCGATAACAGCGAAGTCAAGGGGACGTGGGAAGACGGCATGTGGACGGTCCTGTGGACCCGCAAGCTCGATACCGGCAATCCCGCGGACGACAAGATCATGAAAGCGGGCGGCGTCTATGACTTCAATTTCGCCGTGCACGACGACAACATCACGACCCGAGGCCATCACGTTTCCGTGCCGATGACGCTCGGAGTCGGGGCGGAGGCGGATATCACCGCCGTCACCCTGAAGTGATCAGGGACTAGGAAAGCCCGGCCGGTATTGCAGCCGGCCGGGCGCCATCTGGCGGAAGCGAATAGCTCGCCAGCCGATCCTGAGAGCCTTGTCACGCGGCCCTCAAATCCTATCTCACGCAATCTCGTAATCACGACCGGCGGCGCTGGATGGAGACGGTCGTCTCGGTTACCAATGCACAGGCGACCGCGAATTTCGTCAAGGAACCGCATCAACGGAACATGCCAAGCCACGAAGTCCACCGGCTACTTGGTTACACACCGGAGCAACTCTTCGACCTCGTCGCCGACGTCGATCGTTACCCGGAATTCCTGCCGTGGTGGACGGAAGCCAAAATTTGTAAACGCGAGGGAAACGTCTATTACACCGAGCAGGTTGTCGGCTTTGGCCCGGTCCGCGAGCGTTTTGATTCCAAGACGGTGCTCAGGCGCCCGGAGCGAATCGACGTGACCTCGAGTGGTCGGCCGTTTCAACATTTCCATCTGGTATGGCAGTTCAATTCAGTATCGACCAAAGGATGCCGGGTCGTTCTCAAGGCTGACATTGAGTTCCGCTCGCGGATTTTACAGGACGCGTTCGGTTGGCGTCTTGCCGGAGAGACCAGGCGAATCATCGCCGCGTTTCAATCCCGCGCCAACCAAATCTATGGATAAACAGGTGGGTGCCGGCGCGAGCCGCGCCGTGCCGGGCACCGCCTTGCCTCATTGGCCAGGTTTGGGTGTGTCACGATCGCCGATTGCCAACTCCTTGACACAAGTCAAGGAAGCGGCGGTTCATATCGGGCAGTTTTATCATCGTAAATCCAGGGTTCGGACATCTCGCAAAACCTTGGCCAATTGAGCAGTGGATTGCACATGGATTTTCCGATCCAATGAAGACTCGACACGGTTTCAACGGAGAGTCGATGAACGACTATCCCACCTGCCGATATGGAATTTAACTCACGACATGGAGGTCCAAGCCTTGGATACGACGGTCAATCTTACTGGAGCACAGAACGAGCTCCAGCAAATTTCACGCCGCGCCTTCCAGCCACTAGCTGGCGTCAGGGCAAAGACTCCATCCAAACCTGCAGAGGCCGAGGCTCCGCAAGTTCCCATCTATCTCAGCGAAACTTATGACTGGGCCTATCTGAACCCCCGCAATGTGCGGCTTCTCGACCGCGAATTGGTCGTTGCGACAATCCTGTGGGGCAACCACAATCGTCTGCGGCAATCGGCATTTGAGGAGATACGCCCAGGGCAGCAGGTGCTGCAATCGTCCTGCGTCTATGGTGATTTTTCACCCGCCTTGGCCCGTCACGTTGGTTCCAAGGGGCGGCTACAGGTTTTCGATGTCGCGCCGATTCAGGTCGAGGGCTGCCGGCGCAAACTGAAGGATTTTCCGCAAGCAACGGTCCGGCTTGCCGACGCGGCTGAGCCCAGTGGTGAATTCTACGACGCGGTATGCTGCTATTTTCTGATTCACGAGGTTCCCGCGGACTACAAGCGCAAGATCATTGACACGTTGCTTGGGAGCGTCGTTCCCGGCGGCAAGGTCGTCTTCGTCGATTACCACAAACCACATTTCGCGCACCCCTTGAAGGTTGTTACGAGCGTCGTCTTTGACACTCTTGAACCCTTCGCCAAGGAACTCTGGCATAACGAAATCGCCGAATATGCCAATGCACCCGGCGGGTTTGTCTGGCGCAAGCAGACCTATTTCGGCGGCTTGTTCCAGAAGGTCACGGCCTGCAGACCGACAACGTCGTAATCATGGACGTGATAGCGACAGACGTCGTCATCATAGGCGCCGGCGGCGCCGGTTTGCGCGCCGCCATCGCCGTGGCCGAGGCGGATCCGAATCTGAGCATTGCCCTGACCTCAAAGGTCTATCCGATGCGCAGCCACACCGTTGCCGCGGAAGGCGGCGCCGCCGCGGTGATCAAGGACAATGACAGCCTGGAAAACCATTTCAACGATACCGTGACCGGCGGCGACTGGTTGTGCGATCAGGACGCGGTCGAGCTGTTCATCAATGAAGCTCCCAAAGAACTGATCCGGATGGAGCACTGGGGCTGTCCGTGGAGCCGCGAGCCCAGCGGCCATGTTGCAGTCCGACCCTTCGGCGGCATGAAGGTCGAGCGCACATGGTATGCTGCCGACAAGACCGGTTTTCACATGCTCCACACGCTGTTTCAGACGTCGCTCAAATATCCCTCGATTGAGCGCCTCGACGAATATTATGCGACCGACCTGATCGTTGATGACGGGCATTGCCGGGGGGTCGTTGCGATCGAAATGCGCAGCGGTCAGGTGCGCATTCTGAAGGCCAGGGCGGTTATCATTGCAACCGGTGGCGCCGGCCGGATCTTTCCGTTTACGACCAACGGTGCGATCAATACCGGCGACGGCATGGCCCTCGCCTATCGCGCCGGCGTTCCGCTCAAGGACATGGAGTTTATCCAGTATCACCCAACCGGATTGCCGCGCACCGGCATCCTGATTACCGAGGGTGCGCGCGGGGAGGGCGGCATTCTCGTCGACAAGGACGGATATCGCTATTTGCAGGATTACGGCCTGGGCCCGCCCGATCCGTGGCCGCGCAAAAAGGCGATGGAACTCGGTCCGCGCGACAGGCTGAGCCAAGCGTTCTGGCACCAGCAAAGGGCCGGCAAGACCATCGCCACGCCCGACGGTGATGTCGTCCATCTCGACATCAGGCATCTGGGCGAAAAGAAAATCGAAGAACGTCTGCCGATGGTGCGCGAACTTGCCTCCAGTTATATGGGCGTCGACCCGGTTCATGAGCCGATCCCGGTGCAGCCGGTCGTGCACTACATGATGGGCGGCATTCACACCGACATCAACGCAGCGACGCCGCTTGCCGGCCTGTTTGCGGCCGGTGAATGCGCTTGCGTCAGCATCAATGGCGCCAACCGCCTCGGCTCGAACTCGCTGACCGAGACGCTGGTCTTCGGCGCCAGAGCCGGCCTTGGCGCTGTCGACTTTATCGGCTCCGGCGGCAAAGACGGCGGGGATGCGGCCATTGAGAAGCTGGCGGAAGATGCGCGAAAACGGATCGTGGCGCTGTTTCAAAAGACCGACGGCCGGGAAACCGTTACCGGGCTGCGCAAGGAAATGAACGGGACCATGGAATCGGGCGCCGGAATCTACCGCGACGAGGCCTCCCTCAAGCAGGCAGGCGAGACGATCGGCGAATTGCGCCAGCGCTATGACGCAATCCAGCTTGAGGACAAGAGCAACGTCTACAATACCGATTTGCTGCAGGTGCTGGAACTGGGCTGCATGCTGGATGTTGCCCATGCCGTTGCCCATTCGGCACTCAACCGGCGGGAATCGCGCGGCTCGCATCAGCGCCTCGACA